>NZ_JBWKIF010000034.1:0-54393 GCF_056432865.1 Streptomyces sp. NPDC044921 | reverse complement strand
TGGAACAGTTCCCACAGCTCGTCCGGCACCATGCGCTCGACCATCACCACACGGTGCAGACTACCCAGGCACGCCAAATGAGACGACGTCTTAGCAGTATGAGCCACGACTCCACTGCCGCGCCGGAAACCGCGGCCCGGAAGCTTTCCGGGCGACGTCGCAAGGAGATCGTCGCGGTGCTGCTGTTCAGCGGCGGCCCCATCTTCGAGAGTTCCATACCGTTGTCGGTGTTCGGGATCGACCGCCAGGACGCCGGCGTGCCCCGCTACCGACTGCTGGTGTGCGGCGGCGAGGACGGCCCACTGCGGACCACAGGGGGCCTGGAACTCACCGCACCGCATGGCCTGGAAGCGATCTCGCGCGCGGGCACGGTCGTCGTGCCGGCCTGGCGCTCGATCACTTCTCCGCCACCGGACGAGGCGCTCGACGCGCTGCGCCGCGCCCACGAGGAGGGCGCCCGCATCGTCGGACTGTGCACCGGCGCCTTCGTCCTCGCGGCGGCGGGCCTGCTGGACGGCCGCCCCGCGACGACACACTGGATGTACGCGCCGACGCTGGCCAAGCGCTACCCGTCCGTGCACGTCGATCCACGGGAACTCTTCGTGGACGACGGCGACGTGCTCACGTCGGCGGGCACGGCGGCCGGAATCGATCTCTGTCTGCACATCGTGCGGGCGGACCACGGCAACGAGGCGGCCGGGGCCCTGGCCCGCCGCCTGGTGGTCCCACCGCGCCGGTCCGGCGGACAGGAGCGCTACCTCGACAGGTCTTTACCCGAGGAGATCGGCGCCGACCCGCTCGCCGAGGTCGTCGCCTGGGCGCTGGAGCACCTCCACGAACAGTTCGACGTGGAGACCCTGGCGGCACGCGCGTACATGAGCCGGCGTACGTTCGACCGCCGCTTCCGCTCGCTGACCGGGAGCGCGCCGCTGCAGTGGCTGATCACGCAGCGGGTGCTCCAGGCACAGCGCCTGCTGGAGACGTCGGACTACTCGGTGGACGAGGTGGCGGGCCGCTGCGGCTTCCGCTCGCCGGTGGCGCTGCGCGGCCACTTCCGCCGCCAGCTCGGCTCGTCCCCGGCCGCGTACCGGGCGGCGTACCGCGCCCGGCGCCCGCAGGGCGAGCGTCCGCAGGACACCGAGGCCGCCCCCGGCGGCTCCGGGCCCGGCATGCAGGGCCACCCGGGACACGACGGGCACCCCGGCCAGTCCGGTCAGCCCGGCCAGTCGGCGGCGGCGCTGCACCCCGAGCACCCGGTCCCGCTCCAGTCCCGCCGCACGGCGGCCGCGAGCGCGGTCGGAGCGTCCCCGGCCCTGTCGGCGAGCCTGCCGGGCCAGCGCAGCGGGACGTGACGCGGTAGTCACCGGGCGGGTCGGCGGCAGCCGGCCCGCCCGCCCGTTTCTCCACGCCCGGGGCCGCCCGGGACCGCGAGGGCGAGGCCGTCCAGGCAGCGGCGGCGCCCCCCGCGAGCAGCGGATCGATGCCCCGGGGCGCGGACACCCGCCGCAACCGAGGACACGGCCGACCCGCGCAGCGTGCCGCGCCGTAAGGTTAGACACATGAACGATCGCATGGTGTGGATCGACTGCGAGATGACCGGCCTCTCGCTGTCGGACGACGCGCTCATCGAGGTGGCCGCCCTCGTCACCGACTCCGAGCTCAACGTGCTCGGCGAGGGCGTGGACATCGTCATCCGGCCGCCGGAGCGGGCGCTGGAGACGATGCCGGAGGTGGTGCGTCAGATGCACACCGCGTCCGGACTGCTCGCCGAGCTGCCGGGCGGCACGACGCTGAAGGACGCCGAGGAGCAGGTCCTGGCGTACGTGAGGGAGTTCGTGAAGGAGCCGGGCAAGGCCCCGCTGTGCGGCAACTCCGTCGGCACCGACCGCGGCTTCCTGCTGCGCGACATGCCGACACTGGAGGACTACCTCCACTACCGGATCGTCGACGTGTCCTCGATCAAGGAGCTGGCCCGCCGCTGGTACCCGCGGGCGTATTTCAACAGTCCGCAGAAGAACGGCAACCACCGCGCGCTCGCCGACATCCGCGAGTCCATCGCGGAACTGCGCTACTACCGCGAGGCCGTCTTCGTCCCGCAGCCCGGGCCCGACTCCGACACCGCGAAGGCGATCGCGGCGAAGCACGTCCTGCCTGCTCAGTAGGTGCGCCAGGGGCCCGTCGGGGGCCGCCCGGAAAGGCGGGCGCGAGCACCCCTTCGGACCCTGTACACTTTTTCTCGGCCGGTCGGGGAACACACTGATCTCCAAGCCGGTCATGGTGGGTGTAGCTCAGCTGGTAGAGCACCTGGTTGTGGTCCAGGATGCCGCGGGTTCGAGTCCCGTCACTCACCCTCGACGCCGAAGGGGCTGCTCCGGGAAACCGGGTCAGCCCCTTCGGCGTGTCCGCCCGGCGTCTCAACTCCCCCGGGCCGGGCCGCCGTTCGTCCCGCTCACCGCCGACGCCCCGCACGTCACGACGACGACCGCGGCACGAGCTCCGTGGCCAGGACCAGCTGCCGGCGCTCCAGCCCCCGCGAGGCGAGCGGGCGGCGGTCGGCGATCTCCGTGAGGAGCAGGTCGATCATCCGGCGGCCCATCTCCTCGATGGGCTGGCGGACGCTGGTGAGCGGCGGGTCCAGGTGCCGCGCTATCGCCGAGTCGTCGTAGCCGACGAGCGCGACGTCGTCCGGGATGCGGCGCCCCGCCTCACGCAGCGCCTGCCGCGCGCCGGCCGCCGTGACGTCCGACGCGGCGAACACCGCGTCCACGTCCGGCCGGCGCTCCAGCAGCGCCGTCATCGCGCGGCGGCCTCCCTCCTCCGTGAAGTCACCGCCCTCGATCAGCGACTCGTCCACCTCGTGACCCGCGTCGCTCAGCGCCGCGCGGTAGCCGTCGATACGGCGCTGGGCTCCGTAGACGTCCAGGCGGCCGGTGATGTGGGCTATCCGGGTGCGGCCGCGGGACAGCAGGTGCTCGACGGCCTGGCGGGCGCCCCCGTAGTTGTCCGAGTCGACCGACGGCAGGGACTCCGCCGACGAGCGCGGGCCGCTGATCACCGCCGGGATCTCCAGCTGCGCCAGCAGGTCGGGCAGCGGGTCGTCCGCGTGCACCGAGACCAGCAGGACGCCGTCCACCCGGTGGGCCGCCAGGTACTGCGCGAGCCGCTGCCGCTCCCGGTCGCTGCCCGCGAAGATCAGCAGCAGCTGCATCTCCGTCTCGGACAGTTCCGCGCCGACGCCCTTGAGCATGTCGGAGAAGTACGGCTCGGCGAAGAACCGGGTCTCCGGCTCGGGGACGACCAGCGCGATCGCGTCCGTGCGGTTGGCGGCCAGGGCGCGCGCCGCGGTGTTCGGCACGTAGCCGAGCTCCGCGACCGCCGCCTCGACGGCCGCGCGCGTGGCGTCACTGACCCGGGGCGAGCCGTTGATCACCCGGGAGACCGTGCCGCGGCCGACACCGGCGCGCGCCGCCACCTCTTCGAGGGTGGGCCGGCCACCGCTTCGGCCCCGCGCTCCGTGGCTTGCCATGGGCTCCGCCTTCCCGTACAGACCCGCACTCTGCGGCTGGCCTGGAATTTAACAGGACCGCCGGCTCCGGTGACCGGTGCCGACGGCTTGCCGTCCCCGGCCTTCCGCTTCCGCCCGGCGCGCCACTCCCGCCGACGCCCTCCTGGCTTGATACTGCCCACCGGGCAGCCAAGGGGCTCCCGTCCCGGTCCAGTTAACGTCCCGATAACTGAACGCATCTCTCCCTGTCCGGTCCCTTGACACCCCCGCTCCGACCCGCGAACCTTCAACACATCACTGGTGGGAGCGCTCCCACAGTACCTGACACATACACAACCCGCACGTTCCCCGCCCGAGCCGCAGCGAGTGAAAACGGGTCCAACAATGCAGTTGGCCGGGGGGTCGGCACGTCAGGGCAACAGGAGGACGACATGCGAGCACGCATCCGAACCGCCCGCAAGGCGCTGGCCCTCGCGGCCGTCGCGTCGTTGGGCACCGGGCTGCTGGCCGGCTGTGCCGACGACGGCGGAGACGACAGCTCCGGCTCGTCGTCCGGCGGCAAGGGCAAGACCACGATCACGCTCGGGCTCTTCGGCACCATGGGCTTCAAGGAAGCGGGGCTCTACGCCGAGTACGAGAAGCTCAACCCGAAGATCAAGATCGCCGAGAACGTCGTCGAACGCAACGAGAACTACTACCCGGCGCTGCTGAACCACCTGACCACCAACAGCGGCCTGCAGGACGTCCAGGCCGTCGAGGTCGGCAACATCGCCGAGATCGTCAACACCCAGTCCGCCAAGCTGGAGGACCTCTCCAAGGTCTCGGGCGTGAACAAGGCCGACTGGCTGGACTGGAAGTGGCAGCAGGCCACCACCAAGGACGGCCAGACGATCGGTCTCGGCACGGACATCGGCCCGATGGCGATCTGCTACCGCAAGGACCTCTTCGAGAAGGCCGGGCTGCCCACCGACCGCGCGGAGGTCGGCAAGCTGTGGGCGGGCGACTGGGGCAAGTTCGTCGACATCGGCGAGCGGTACAAGAAGGACGGCCCCAAGGGCACGACTTTCATGGACTCCCCCGGCGGTCTGATCAACGCGATCCTCAGCAGTGAGGAGGAGAAGTTCTACGACGCCTCCGGCAAGGTCATCTACAAGACCAACCCGGCCGTCAAGAACGCCTTCGACCTGACCGCCGAGGCGGCGGAGAAGGGCCTGGTCGGCGCGCAGACGCAGTTCCAGCCCGCCTGGGACCAGACGATCGCCAACAACAAGTTCGCCGCGATGGCGTGCCCGCCGTGGATGCTCGGCTACATCAAGGGCAAGTCGCAGCCCGACGCCAAGGGCAAGTGGGACGTGGCCGTGGCGCCCAAGTCCGGCAACTGGGGCGGCTCCTTCCTGACCGTGCCGAAGAGCGGCAAGAACGTCGAGGAGGCCAAGAAGCTGGTCGCCTGGCTGACCGCGCCGGAGCAGCAGGCGAAGCTGTTCAAGGTGCAGGGCAGCTTCCCGAGCGCCCAGGCCGCCTTCGGCAGTCCCGAGGTCACGGGCGCCAAGAACGACATGACCGGCGACGCCCCGATCGGTGAGATCTTCGCCGAGGCCGCGAAGCAGATCCCGGTCCAGGTGATCGGCCCGAAGGACCAGATCATCCAGCAGGGTCTGACGGACAACGGCGTCATCCTCGTCACGAAGGGCAAGTCCGCGAAGGAGGCCTGGGAGACGGCGACGAAGACCATCGACAACAACCTGGACCAGTGACCCGCATGGCCACCCGTCACGACACCGCCGCGCCCCCCGCCAAGGAGGGGGGCGCGGCCCCGGGCCGCCCGCCCGCCGCTCCGGTCTCCGAGCAGGAGCAGCGGCGCCGGGCCAAGCTCTCCCGCCGATGGCAGCGGGACGTGCGCTGGAGCCCGTACGCCTTCGTCTCGCCGTTCTTCCTGCTGTTCGTGGCCTTCGGGCTGTTCCCGCTGATCTACACCGGATGGGCCTCGCTGCACCAGGTGGAGCTGACCGCGCCCACCGACATGAACTGGGTGGGGCTGCGCAACTACACGCGCATCTTCGACGACGACTTCTTCTGGAACGCGGCGAAGAACACCCTGACCATCGGCATCATCTCCACGGTGCCGCAGCTGCTGATGGCGATGGGCATCGCCCACATCCTCAACTACAAGCTGCGCGCCTCGACCTTCTACCGGGTCGCGATGCTCGCCCCGTACGCCACCTCGATCGCCGCCGCCTCCCTGGTGTTCGTGCTGCTCTTCGGGCGTGACTACGGGATGATCAACTGGGCGCTGGACTTCGTCGGGATCGACCCGGTCGACTGGCAGGGCGACAAGTGGCCCTCGCAGATCGCCGTCTCGACGATCATCATCTGGCGGTGGACCGGCTACAACGCGCTGATCTACCTGGCCGCGATGCAGGCCATCCCGCAGGACCTGTACGAGTCGGCCGCCCTGGACGGCGCGAGCCGCTGGCAGCAGTTCCTGCACGTGACCCTGCCGTCGCTGCGCCCGACGATCCTGTTCACGGCCGTGGTGTCGACCATCGGCGCCAGCCAGGTCTTCGGCGAGCCGCTGCTGTTCGACGCCAACAAGGGCGCCTCCGGCGGCGCGGAGCACCAGTTCCAGACGCTCGGCCTGTACCTGTACGAGCAGGGCTGGGTGAACCAGCACCTGGGCCGTGCCTCGGCGATCGCCTGGACAATGTTCCTGATCCTGATCGTCATCGGCATCGTCAACTACGTCATCTCGCGCCGGCTGCGCGCCAGTAGTTAGGAGTTGTGGCCGTGACGA
This sequence comes from Streptomyces sp. NPDC044921, assembly GCF_056432865.1. Lineage (NCBI taxonomy): Bacteria > Bacillati > Actinomycetota > Actinomycetes > Kitasatosporales > Streptomycetaceae > Streptomyces > Streptomyces sp. NPDC044921. The sequence goes on along the minus strand of NZ_JBWKIF010000034.1, from coordinate 48,097 downwards.
CGACTGTGACGCCCCCCGAGACCACGCCCGCCCGGCAGACCAGGCGTTCGCGCCTGCCGAAGTCGGCGCGGGCCGGCGGGACCCTGCACGGCGGTCCGATCGCGTACGCGATCCTGATCCTGTTCACGATCGTGTCGCTGTTCCCGCTGGTGTGGACCGCGATCGCCGCCTCCCGTGACAACCAGCGCCTGGCGCAGACGCCGCCGCCGTTCTGGTTCGGCTCGAACCTGTTCAAGAACCTGGAGATCGCCTGGACGGACGCCAACCTCGGCGAGGCGTTCCTCAACACGACGATCGTGGCGGGCATCTCGGCCCTCACCATCGTCGTGCTGTCGACGATCGCCGGGTTCGCCTTCGCCAAGCTGCGCTTCAAGGGCCGCAACGCGCTGATGCTGATCGTCATCGGCACGATGATGGTGCCGCCGCAGCTGAGCGTGATCCCGCTGTACATGATGGTCGCCAAGCTGGACTGGACCGACCAGCTCCAGGCGGTGATCTTCCCGTCGCTGGTGAGCGCGTTCGGTGTGTTCTTCATGCGGCAGTACCTGCTCCAGGCGCTGCCCGACGAGATCATCGAGGCCGCCCGGGTGGACGGCGCGAGCAGCTGGCGGGTGGTGTGGCACGTGGTGTTCCCCGCCGCCCGGCCCGCGATGGCGGTGCTCGGCATGCTGATGTTCGTGCAGACCTGGAACGACTTCCTGTGGCCGTTCCTGGTGCTCACCCAGACCGGCAACCCGACCGTGCAGGTCGCCGTGGCCGGCCTCGGCCGTGGCTACACGCCCGACCAGTCGCTGATCATGGCGGGCGCGCTGCTGGGCACGCTGCCGCTGCTGCTGGTCTTCGCGATCTTCGGCAAGCAGATCGTGGGCGGCATCATGCAGGGCGCCGTCAAGGGCTGACGCCCTGTCCGCCAGGGGGCCGGGCCGACGCCGCTCCGGCCCCTCCCTCCTCTCCTCTTCCTCTTCCTCTCCCCCTCCACCAACGGTCTCCACGACCTCATTGGGAGCGCTTCCATGCCTGACTCCGAGAACCCGGCCACCCCGGTGACCTTCCCTCCCGCCTTCCTCTGGGGCGCGGCGACCTCCGCGTACCAGATCGAGGGCGCGGTCCGGGAGGACGGCCGTACGCCGTCGATCTGGGACACCTTCAGCCATACGCCGGGCAAGACGGCCGGCGGCGACCACGGTGACATCGCTGTCGACCACTACCACCGCTACCGCGAGGACGTGGCGCTGATGGCGGAGCTGGGCCTGGGCGCCTACCGCTTCTCCGTCTCGTGGTCGCGGGTGCAGCCGACCGGGCGGGGCCCGGCCGTGCAGAAGGGCCTGGACTTCTACCGCCGCCTGGTGGACGAGCTGCTGTCCAAGGGCATCAAGCCGGCCGTCACCCTGTACCACTGGGACCTGCCGCAGGAGCTGGAGGACGCGGGCGGCTGGCCGGAGCGCGACACGGCGTACCGGTTCGCGGAGTACGCGCAGATCGTCGGCGAGGCGCTGGGCGACCGGGTGGAGCAGTGGATCACGCTCAACGAGCCGTGGTGCAGCGCGTTCCTGGGCTACGCCTCCGGGGTGCACGCGCCGGGCCGGACGGATCCGGCGGCGTCACTGCGTGCCGCGCACCACCTGAACCTGGCCCACGGGCTGGGCGCGTCCGCGCTCCGGTCGGCGATGCCGGCCCGCAACTCGGTGGCGATCAGCCTCAACTCCTCGGTGGTGCGGCCGCTTTCGCAGGACCCGGCGGACCTGGCGGCGGCCCGCCGCATCGACGACCTGGCCAACGGCGTCTTCCACGGGCCGATCCTGCACGGCGCCTACCCGAAGACGCTGTACGTGGCGACGGCGAGCCTGACGGACTGGGACTACGTCCTCGACGGCGACCTGGCGCTGATCAACCAGCCGCTGGACGCGCTGGGCCTGAACTACTACACGCCCTGCCTGGTCTCGGCGGCGGACGCATCGGCGAAGGCGCCGCGCGCCGACGGGCACGGGTCGAGCGACCACTCGCCGTGGCCGGCCGCGGACGACGTCGCCTTCCACCAGACGCCCGGCGACCGCACCGAGATGGGCTGGACGATCGACCCGACCGGCCTGCACGAGCTGATCATGCGCTACACCCGTGAGGCGCCGGGCCTGCCGCTGTACATCACGGAGAACGGCGCGGCCTACGACGACAAGATCGACTCCGACGGCCGGGTGCACGACCCGGAGCGGGTCGCCTACCTGCACGGCCACCTCTCGGCGGTCCGCCGGGCGATCTCCGACGGCGCGGACGTGCGGGGCTACTTCCTGTGGTCCCTGATGGACAACTTCGAGTGGGCGTACGGCTACGGCAAGCGCTTCGGCGCGGTGTACGTGGACTACGCGACGCTGGAGCGCACCCCGAAGACGAGCGCCCACTGGTACGCGCGGGCGGCGCGGACGGGGACGCTCCCGGAGGCCGAGGCGGTCTGACCGGGGACGGGGTCCGGGGCGCGGCACGGTTAGGGGAGTGCCGCGCCCCGGACCGTCACGGCGATCCCCCGCACGGCATGCCGTGCGCCGGACCTCAGCCCTTGTTGGCGCCGAGGGTCAGGCCGCTGACGAACTGGCGCTGGAGCGCGAAGTACACCACGAGGGTGGGGATCGCGGTGAGCAGGGCGCCGGCGGCGACGAGGTTGGGGTCGGTGAAGTACTGCCCGGAGAGGTTGTTCAGCGCCGAGGTGATCGGCATGTTCTCGCCGGTGGAGATGAGCACGATGGCCCAGAAGAAGTCGTTGTAGATCCAGATGGACAGCAGGGTGGCCAGGGCGGCCATCGCGGGCTTGCACAGGGGCAGCACGATCTGCCAGTACATGCGCCACACCGACGCCCCGTCGACGAGCGCGGCCTCGGTCAGCTCGTGCGGCAGCGAGCGCATGTAGTTGCTGAGCACGAACGCGCAGAAGCCGGACTGGAACGCCACGTGGATGAGGACCAGCCCGAGCGCGGAGTCGTAGAGCTTGCCGCTCGCGGTGATGCCGGGCAGGTCGATCAGCAGGTACAGCCGGTACAGCGGGGTGATGATGACCTGCTGGGGCAGCAGGTTGCCCGCCGTGAACACCAGCAGCAGCGCCAGGTTGAGCCGGAAGTCGAAGCGGCTGACGTAGAAGGCGACCATCGACGACAGCAGCAGCGTCAGCAGCACGGCCGGGACCGAGATCAGCAGGGTGGTGCCGAGGTAGTGCGGCATGTCCGACTGCTGGAAGGCGTCGGTGAAGTTGGCGAGGGTCAGCTTGTCGGGCCAGGAGACGTAGCCCTTCTCGCTGGTCTCGGCGTAGGGCCGCATCGCCGCCAGCAGCGCCCACAGCAGGGGCGCGAGCCAGGCCAGCGCCGTGACGACGAGGAAGGTGTGCAGCAGGACCCGGGCCGGGCGGACCGGGGTGCGCCGTCTGACCGGCGCGCTCGCGGTGCTCATGCGCGCCGCTCCTTCCGGAAGGTGGCGATCAGGTACGGGATGATCACCGCGAGGGAGATCACCAGCAGCACGACGGCGATGGCGGAGCCGTATCCGATGCGGCTGGACTCGCCGACGATGTTGTTGGTCACCAGGATCGACAGCAGTTCGGTGCCCTGGGCGCCCTTGTTGAAGACGAAGACCAGGTCGAAGGCGCGCAGGGCCTCGATGATGGTGACGACCAGGACGACGGTGTTGGTGGGGCGCAGCGTGGGGAAGACGACGTTCCTGAACGTCTGCCACTCGTTGGCGCCGTCCAGCGCGGAGGCCTCGCGCAGGGCGGGGTCGACGCTTTTCAGGCCGGCCAGGTAGAGGATCATCATGTAGCCGGTGTGCCGCCAGGACGCGGCGATGAGCACGGCCCACAGGTTGAGGTCCGGGTCGCCGATCCAGTCGATGTAGTGGCCGGGCCTGTTGGCGCCGATGACGCTGTTGATCAGGCCCGTGTCGGGGTTGTAGACCAGCTGCCACACGAAGCCGATGACGGCCAGCGACATCACGACCGGCAGGAAGAACGCGGTCTGGTAGACGCGGCTGAAGCGGATCCTCTTGTCCAGCTGCACGGCGAGGAACAGGCCGAAGGGCGTGGGCAGCAGGATGAGCACGACGAACCAGACGACGTTGTGCTCGACGGCGGGCCAGAACTGCGGGTTGCTGGTGAACAGTTCCCGGAAGTTCTGCAGGCCGACCCATCGGATGGAGTCGAAGCCGATGCCGTCCCACGTGGTGAAGGCCAGCGCGATCGAGGCGAGGGCCGTCAGCCACACGAGGGTGACGTGCAGGAGCGTGGGCACGCCGGCCATCAGGCCGAGCGTGACGCGGTCGCGGCGGGTGAGCAGTCGCCGGTGCCGCGGGGACGCGGTGGGGCTCGCGGGCGCGGGGGCGGGCCCCGGAGCCGGCACGTCGGCGGGCTCCGGGACCTTGGCGGGGGTGGCGGTCATGGCGGATCCGGGTCGTCGGTTCTCCGTCCGGGTCAGGAGGATGCGAAGATCGTCTTCTTCTGGCGCTCGATCGACGACAGGATGCCGTCGACGTTCCTGGGGTTGCGGATGAAGTTCTGCAGCGCGGGCTGCATCACCGTGGAGGTGAAGTCCGGGCGGGAGTCACGGTCCATGAACTGCGTCAGGCTCTTCGCGCCGGAGATCATCTCGAACGACTTCTTCTGCAGCGCGGTGTAGGAGGAGGTGTCGGCCTTGGCCGAGGCGGCGACCACGCTGGAGTCGGCCTTGAGGTAGATCTCCTCGGCCTCGGGCGTGCCCAGGTACTCCAGCAGCTTGGCGGCGCCCGCCCTGTTCTTCGGGTCCTTCGAGAGCATGAAGCCGTCGGTCGGCGCCTCGACGGTGTCCTGCCCGAACCGCGGGTCTATTTCCGGGAAGGCGAAGAAGTCGAGGTCGTCGAGATCGGCCTTGTTCGTGAACTGCTGGCCGACGAACGTGCCCAGCAGGTACATGCCGGCCTTCTTCGCGACCAGCGCCTGCGCCGCGTCCTGCCAGGTCCGGCCCACCGCGCCCTCCTGGTGGTAGGGCAGGATCTCCGTCCAGTGGTCGAAGACCTTGCGCACCCTGGCGTCCGTCCAGGAGGCCTTGCCCGCCATCAGCTCGACGTGGAAGTCGTAGCCGTTGGTGCGGAAGTTGATCTGGTCGAAGGTGCCCATCGCGGGCCAGGCGTCCTTGTCGCCGAAGGCGATCGGGACCAGGCCGTCCTTCTGCATCCGCTTGCACAGGGCGACGAAGTCGTCCCAGGTGGTGGGCACCTGGTAGCCGTGCCGGGCGAAGACGCTCCTGCGGTAGAACACCGCCCACGGGTACGTGTACAGCGGCACGAAGTAGTACTTGCCGTCCTCGCCCTTGCTGAGCTTCTTCATCGCCTCGGGGAAGTTCCCGCCGATCTTCTGCCACACGTCGTCGATCGGGGTGGCGAGCTTCTTCGCGGCGAAGAACTGCATCCGGTAGCCGGCGAACCAGGTGAACACGTCGTCCGGCGTGCCCTGCAGGTAGGAGTTGATCTGCTCCTGGAACGTGTTGTGGTCCTTGGTGTTCACGTCGACCTCGATGCCGGACTTCTTCGTGAAGGCGGCGTAGATCTCCGCGAACGCCTTCTTCGGCACCGCGTCGGAGGAGTTCGAGCCCAGGCTGACCGTCTTGGGGTCGGCCGCCGTGCCGCTGCCGCCGCACGCGCTCAGCAGGGGGACGCCGGCGCCGAGCAGGGCCGCGCCGCCTATGCCGCGCAGCACCGAGCGGCGGCCGGGAGCGGAGAGGGAGGATCCGGGGAGGGAGAGGTCGCGCATGAACGGCTCCTGGGGGCAGGGTTCGGTCACGAGGGTGTGGCGTGAAATCCGGTCGCAATCGACCAGAAATCAACTTGACCGAACACGGTGGCGCAATAACAGCCCCTGTCCGGTCATGCGTCAAGAGCCGTCCCGCGCATTTGTAGAAACGTGACCGACCCGTGGAGCGGCCTCTCAGGAGTGCCTGAAGGCGGCGGCCGGCCTGCCGCGACGCCGGCGCCGCAGCCGCCGGTGGCCCGCGCCGGACGGAGCCCGGCCGTCCAGCTGGATCCAGATCCGCACCTCGGTCCCGCCCAGCACCGAGGAGCCGATGCGGACGTCCCCGCCGGTGGACTCCGCGAGCCGGCGCACGATGTCCAGGCCGAGCCCGGTCGAGCCGTCGCTGCCGGAGCCGCGGCCGCGGGCCATGGCGGCCTCCGGGTCGGGTATGCCGGGTCCCGCGTCGGACACGAGGACGATCACCGCGTCCTCGGCGTTGTGCACGTCGACCGCGAAGGCCGTGCCCTCCGGGGTGTGCCGGAAGACGTTGCCGAGCAGCGCGTCCAGGGCGGCGGCCAGGTCGGCGCGGGCCACGGGGATGCGCACCGGCCGGTCGGCCCCGGCCACCCGCCACTTGCGGCCCTCGTCCTCCGCGAGCGCGGACCAGAACGCCATCCGCTCCCGGACCACCTCGGCCGCGTCGCACCCGGCGCCCGGACCGGCCGCCGCCGTCTGCGGCTTGGCCTCCCGGGCCGTACGGATGATGGTGTCGACCTCGCGCTCCAGCTGCTCGACCGCGCTCCGGGTCTGCTCCGCGGCCGGCCCCTCGCCGAGCGAGGCGGTGTTCAGCCGCAGCACGGTCAGGGGCGTGCGCAGCCGGTGGGACAGGTCGGCGGCCAGCTCCCGCTCGTTGACGAGGAGTTGGACGACCTGGTCGGCCATCGAGTTGAACGCGACCGCCGCGAGCCGCAGTTCGCTCGGGCCCTGCTCCGGGACGCGGGCGCCGAGCTTGCCCTCGCCCAGCTCGCGCGCCCCCTCGACCAGGCGCCGGGCGGGCAGGACCATGCGCACGCCGAGCCGGTCGGCGACCGCGACGGAGCCGACGACCAGCGCGGTCCCGACCCCGGCGAGCACCGCCCAGGCCGTGCCCACGCCGTTGGTGACCTCGGACTCCGGTACGTACACCTCGACGACCGCGATCTCGCCGGTGCTGAGCGCGACCGGCTGGAGCAGCGTGGAACCGCCGGGGACGCCGGTGGTGGAGGCGCGGCCCAGTGCGCGCACGGCCTCGATGTCCCGGTCGGCGGCGCGCTGCCGCCCGAGTTCGAGGGCGCGCTGGCCGTCACCGGCGGGTATGTGCACGGCCATCCCGGCGTCGGAGCCGGCCGAGGCGACGACCCGCTCCAGCTGGTCGCGGTCGGTGGTGATGGACAGGGCCGGGGCCACGGCCGCGGCCTCCCGCTCGGCGTTGGAGAAGGCGCGGTCCCTGGCCATCTCGCGGATGACGAGCCCGAGCGGCACGGCGAACGCGAGCACGACCATCGTGGTCACGGCGAGCGACACCTTGACCAGGGCCCACCTCATCGCGGCGCCTCCGCCCCCGGCGGTTCCAGCTTCACCCCGACGCCGCGCAGCGTGTGCAGATAGCGGGGGCTGGCGGCCGTCTCGCCCAGTTTCCGCCGGAGCCAGGACAGATGGACGTCGATGGTCTGGTCGTCACCGTAGGACTGCTGCCAGACCTCGGCGAGCAGTTCCTTGCGCGGGACGACCACTCCGGGGCGGCGGGCCAGGAAGGCGAGCAGGTCGAACTCCCGGCGGGTGAGGTCCAGGCGCGCGCCGTCCAGCTCGGCCTGGCGGCGCAGCGGGTCGACGGTCAGTCCGCCGACCCGGATCACCGGGGACGGCTCCGCTTCCCCGGCGCCGGAGCGGGCGCGGCGCAGCACGGCGGTCATGCGGGCCGAGAGGTGCTCGACCGAGAAGGGCTTGGTGAGGTAGTCGTCCGCCCCGGCGTTGAGCAGCCGGACGATCTCCGCCTCGTCGTCCCGGGCGGTGGCGATGATCACCGGCACGTCCGTGATGCCGCGCAGCATCTTCAAGGCCTCGGACCCGTCGAGATCGGGCAGTCCGAGGTCCAGGATCACCACGTCGAACCGGAAATGGGCGACCTCGCGCAGCGCTTCCAGCGCCGTCCCGACGCTGCGCACGGTGTGCGAGGCGTCGGTCAGGTGCCGGATGAGCGCCGAGCGTACGAACGGGTCGTCCTCGACCACGAGCACACTTGCCATGCGCCGCACCGTACGCCATCCCGAACAGACGGGGTGCGGGCCTGTGGTCAACTCCGGGCGTGGGGACGGCCGGGCCGCCCGCGGGGGTCGGTGGGTGGACAACGCGCGGGACCGGTGAGGCAGGATGGCCCGCGATGCGCAGAGGACTCGTTCACGTACTGGCCTGGCTGCTCGCCACGGGCGCGGCGGTCACGCTGTCGTGGTGGGGTGTCCACACGGTGATGGCGGGCACCGCCTACGACCCGCCGCGGGCCCTGCCCATCAAGGCAGCCGAGGCGAGTGCGCCGAAGTCGCGGCCGCCGTCCCCGCCGCGGGAGCGGACGCCCGAGGCGAAGCCGACCCCCTCCAGGCCGCCGACGACGACGGCGCGGCCGGCCCCCTCCCCCACCCGCAAACCCGGTCCCTCCCCTTCCCCCGGCGTCACCGGCCGGGTCAAGAGCTACGACACCGACGGCGGCCGGGCGGTGTTCGACCTCGGGACGGCCTCCGCCTCGCTCGTCTCGGCGACTCCCGGCGCGGGCTGGTCGATGCAGGTGTGGAAGACCGAGTCGTGGATCCGCGTGGAGTTCTCCCGGGGCGCGGAACGGGTGTCGGTGTTCTGCACCTGGCACGACGGGCCGCCGCGTGTGGAGATCGGCACCTACTGAGTGCCGCCCGGGTTCACCGGAACGCCGAGGCCGGCGGGGCCGGGGAGGCCACCGCCGCCAGATCCGTCACGGGCCGGGCCCCGCCGGTGAAGTCGGTGAGCGCCCTGCCGTGTTCGACCCGGCCGGGGTGCGGATCGGAGGCGGCGCGGCGGGTCAGCTCGGCGAGGGGCAGCGGCGCGTCGGAGGCGACCAGCACGGCGTTGCCGAAGCGTCTGCCGCGCAGCACCGTCGGGTCCGCGACCAGCGCCAGGTGCTCGAACCGGGCGGCGGCGGTGGCGATCTGGCCGCGCAGGTGGGTCAGCGGCGGCCCGTCGGCGAGGTTGGCGGCGTGCACCCCGCCCGGCTTGAGGGCCCTGCGGACGTCGTCGAGGAACTCGGTCGAGGTCAGGTGGGCCGGGGTCCGCGCCCCGCTGAAGACGTCGGTGACGACGAGGTCGGCCCAGCCGTCCGGCACCTTGGCGAGTCCCTCGCGGGCGTCGGTGGAGCGGACGCGGACGCGCGCGTTCGGGTCCAGGGGGAGCTCGCGGCGGATCAGCCGGACCAGGGCCGCGTCGCGTTCGACGACCTGCTGGGTGGAGCGGGGGCGGGTGGCGGCGACGTAGCGGGCGAGCGTGAACGCGCCTCCGCCGAGGTGCACGGCGTGCACCGGCCGGCCCGGCGGGGCGACGAGGTCGATGACGTGCCCGAGGCGGCGCTGGTACTCGAAGGACAGGTGGGTCGGGTCGTCCAGGTCGACGTGCGACTGCGGGGCTCCGTCGATCACCAGGGTCCAGGCCCGGGTCCGGTCGCGGTCGGGGATCAGCTCGGCGAGCCCGCCGTCGACGCTCTCGACGACGGTCTCCGCGTCGGCCTGCCGCCGCCGGCCGCTCCTGGACTTTCCCATGGGGCCATTATCGGGCCGCCCGACGAGCGGAACGTACGGCTGCGGGCGGCGGCAGCCGTCCCTCGCGTCTCCCCGGCAGCGTCGGCGCCCCGGTCCTTCGCCATCCGGTCCCTCGCCACCCGCGGCCCTCGCGCCCCGCCTCAGCGGCAGCTGTCGGCGGCCTCGATCGTGCGGGCGGCCTCCCCCAGGGCCCTGCGCAGTACCGCAGGGTCCGTCGCGAGGTGTGCCTCGCCCGGCGGCAGCAGCCAGTGCGAGCCCTCGACCGGGGGCCGGGGCGTCAGGGCCAGTCCCCGGCCGTCGGTACCCGTGCAGGTGCTTCCCGGCAGGTCCCAGGCCGCGGCCGTCCCCGGCGGCACGAGGAAGCCGAGCGTGCCGCCCCCGTCGTCGTGCAGCACGGACCCCACCGCCTCCCCCGGTCCGCGCCGCAGGATGTCGACCGCCTCCAGTCCCTGCCGCGCCGGCACCGTCACCACATCGCAACCGGCCGCCGGCGTACTCGGCGGCGTACGAGGATCGTTGATCCGGCTGGTCTCCATCCCGGCCTCCACCACGAAAACCCCTGCTTGGACGAGCGGTCGGGAGACGGGGGCCTGCTCCCGGTCCACAGGGTTCAACGCGGCGGACCGTCAACGGCTACGGCGGAAGTCAGCCGCAAAGGATGGCACTTCATGGCGGATCACGGATGAGATATCCGGTTTGTAGTCAAACCCAGCGTGAGGGCTCCGACACAGCAGGTACGTTCTTGCTCGCCGGGCACAGGGCCGACGATGCGGACGAACAGTCCCAAGTCGGCCCCGATCCGGCATGGTTCGACGGTTCGCACGAGAGGACCCGGCCATGGCGTCGTCAGCGGTGACCTCATCCCAACCCGATCGGCCGGCACGGCCGAATCTCGCCTTCCGGCGGCTGCGGGGGCAGCGCTCACCGGCCGAGTTCGCCGCGGCGATCCGCCGGGCCGCCCTGGAGATCGGCGAGCGGGTCAGCTGTGACGCGCGCTACATCGGCCGGGTGGAGGCGGGTGAGATCCGCTGCCCCAACTACGCATACGAACGGGTGTTCCTGCACATGTTTCCGGGCCTCACACTCACCGACCTGGGGTTCGCGCCCCGCTCGTCGGTACGCGGGCGCCGGGCGCGCGACACCGAGGACGCGCCCCGGACACGCACCACGAACCCGGCGGACGCCACGCGTGAGACCAGCGGGGCGGGCGAGCCGTATGAAACGCACAACCCGTACGACCCGCACCATCCGCACGACACCTACGAGGAGAGCGACGTGCTACGTCGCGCATTCATGACCGGCGGGGGCGCCACGGTGGCCGCCGCCTCACTGGGGCCCGTGGGCCTCGCCCGCGACGCCTCGGCGGCACAGCGCCCCGGGCGCCGCCCCGGGGCGAGCGAGGCGGGCGCGCTGGAAGAAGCCGTACGGCGGATCCGGCTGCTCGACGACCGGCACGGCGCCGACGGCCTCTACCGCCGCGCCGCCGCCCCGCTGCGCGCCGCCTACGCCCTGCTCGACGCCGGGGCGACCCGGCGGACGACGGCGGACCGGCTCTGCTCGGGCGCCGGAGAACTGGCCATCTCCGTGGGCTGGCTGGCCCATGACTCGGGGCGTTTCGACGACGCCCGCTCCCACTACGCCGAGGCCCTGGCGACCGCCCGGATGACCGGGGATCCGGGCCTGGAGGCGCACGCCTTCTGCAACACGGCGTTCCTCGCGCGCGACGCGGGCCGGCCGCGCGAGGCGGTCCGGGCGGCCCAGGCAGCGCAGCGCGTCGCCCGGCCCGTGGGGTCGGCGCGGCTGATGTCGCTGCTCGCGCTGCGCGAGGCGGGCGGCTGGGCCGGCCTCGCCGACCGCGTCGCCTGCGAGCAGGCACTGGCCCGGGCGCAGACCTTCTTCGAGCGCGGCCCCTCGGACGCCGACCCCGAGTGGATGAGCTTCTACGGGGAGGCCGAGCTGGAGGGTCTGGAGGCGCAGTGCTGGTCCACGCTGGGCGACTGGCCCCGGGCGGCACGGCACGCGCGGCGGGCGGCGGAACTGCAGGACCCGCACTTCACGCGGAACATCGCGCTGTACACGGCGGAGCTGGCGGACGACCTCGCCCGCGGCGGGCGGCCCGACGAGGCCGCCGTCGCGGGGACGCGGGTGCTGGACCTGCTGGAGGAGGTCCAGTCGTCCCGCGTCCAGACGATGCTGGCGGCCACCGCGCGGGTGCTGGCACCGCACCGCGGGGCCTCGGGCGTGTCGGCGTTCCTGGACCGGTACGCGTCCTTGCCCCGGACGACCTAGGCCAGGTGCCCGAGGTCGTTCCAGCTCTCGATCGCGGGTTCGCCGTAGGCCCAGCCCAGGACGGAGAGGGACGTCGGGTTCAGCCGGATGCGGGCCGCGAAGTCGATCGGCAGGCCCAGCCAGCGCGCGCCGATGGAGCGCAGGATGTGGCCGTGGGCGAAGACCAGGACGTCGCGGTCCGCCGAGCGCGCCCAGGCGACCACCTCGTCCGCCCGGGCCGTCATCCCGGCGAGGGTCTCGCCCTCGGGGACGCCGTCGCGCCAGATCAGCCAGCCGGGGCGGACGGCCTGGATGTCCGCCGGGGTCATGCCCTCGTACGCCCCGTAGTCCCACTCCAGCAGGGCGTCCCAGGCACGCGCGCGGTCGCCGAAACCGGCCAGTTCGCACGTCTCACGCGCGCGTGCCAGCGGGCTGGTGCGCACCTCGGCCGCGGGCAGGCCGTCGTACGGCGGGCGGTGCAGGCGCTCCCCGAGCAGCTTGGCGCCGCGCCGGCCCTCCTCCAGGAGGGGTACGTCGGTCCTGCCGGTGTGCTTGCCGGACAGGGACCACTCGGTCTGTCCGTGGCGGGCCAGCAGGATGCGCGGAGCCATGGGGAACCTTTCCGGAGGAAGAACGCAAGCGGAACTCCTCCATCATCGCGCACCCCCCTGACGGGCAACCCGGGGGGCGATCTCTGCGTCTTTGAGGGCCGGAGGGCGCCCCCAGGGCGAGCCCGTACGCCGTAAAGTGGCACGACCGGACGGCCGGGCGCCGCATGAGAAGAAGGGGGAGGGCATCGGATGCCGCACACCGAGACACCGGGCACCGAGGCGGACCCCGCACCGCGGCTGCGCTGGTGGACCGAGCTGCCGCTGATCCTGCTCGTGTACGCCTGCTACTCGGCGGGCCGGCTGCTCGCCCGGGGCGACGTCTCCGGGGCGGTCGACCACGGCCTGGCCCTGCTGCGCTTCGAGAAGGCGCTGTACCTGAACTTCGAGCACCCGCTCAACCGCCTCTTCACGCGCGAGCCGTGGATAGGGATACCCGCCGACTTCTGGTACGCGTCGCTGCACTACCTGGTGACCCCGGCCCTGCTGGTGTGGCTGTTCCGCTCCCGGGCCGTGCGCTACCGCGCCGCGCGCACCTGGCTGATGACGTCCACCCTCATCGGCCTGGTCGGCTTCACCCTGCTGCCGACCTGCCCGCCCCGGCTCCTGGACGCGAGCCACGGCTTCGTGGACACGATGGCCCAGTACAGCTCCTACGGCTGGTGGGGTGGCGCCGCGAGCGCACCGCGCGGCATGGGCGGCATGACCAACCAGTACGCGGCGATGCCGAGCCTGCACGTGGGCTGGGCCCTGTGGTGCGGCGTGATCCTGTGGCGCTACGGCGGTACGCGCCTGACGAAGGCGGCCGGTGTCGCCTACCCCCTGATCACGACGATCGTCGTCATGGGCACCGCCAACCACTACTTCCTCGACGCGGTCGCGGGCGCCGCCGTGATGGGCGTCGGGCTGCTCCTGGCACCGCTGGTGATGCGGACGGCCGACCGGGTCAGGGCGCGGTTCGTGCCGCGCGTCGCACCGGTCCCGGCGGTCACTTCCGCCGCGGGTTCCCCGATTGTCAGTGCCGGATGCCAGACTTCCGCGGGTGAGCGAATTCCACGGCAGCGCGAGTCGCGGTTCGGAGCAGGGGCCGAGCCGAGTGCCTCCCCCAAGGACGCGGGGGACGGCGCTCCGGCACCGGCTCGCTGAGCTGCGCGGCCCGGACGTCCCCGCGAAGGCACTGGACGCGCGCGCCCTGGCGGCGCTGGCCGCCAACCCCGGCTGCGCGCGGCGCGCGATCCTCGACGGCGCCGGGGTGAACAAGACGGCCCTGGCGAGCGCGCTCGGCGCGCCATCCGCCTTCGGGCAGTCGCAGTTCGCGCTCACGCGGGGCAACGCCTTCGAGGCGAAGGTCAAGGCCGACGGCGGTGCGGAGCTGCTGCGGCTGGTGCACGAGAAGCTGGACCGCTCCGCCGAGCCGCCCACCGGCGCGCGCGTGCCCGACCTGACGGCGACCGGCCCCCAGGGGCGGACGGCCCGTACGGCGCTGGAACTGCGGCAGGCCGCCGCGCACCCCGGTGCGTGGACACTGCTCGACCACCCGATGCTCGCCCTGGACGTCGCGGGTTCCCCGGCGTTCCTGGAGCCCGACGCGGTGGTGGTGCACCCCGACGGCAGCTGGACGGTCGTGGAGATCAAGTCCTTCCCGCTGCTGGACGGTTCGGCGGACCCGGCCAAGGTCGGGGCGGCGGCCCGGCAGGCCGCGGTGTACGTGCTGGCGCTGGAGGAGGTCGCGGCCCGGCTGGTGCCCGCCCCGCGCGTGCGCCACCGCGTCCTGCTCGTCTGTCCCCGGGACTTCTCCAACCTGCCGGCCGCGTCCGCCGTCGACATCCGCAAGCAGCGCGCGGTGACGGCCCGCCAGCTGGCCCGGCTGACCCGCATCGAGGACATCGCCGACGCGCTCCCCGAGGGCACGTGCTTCTCGCCCGAGCTGCCGGCCGAGGAGCTGACGGCGGCCGTGGAGTCGGTCCCGGCGACGTACGCGCCCGAGTGCCTGTCCGCGTGCGAGCTGGCCTTCCACTGCCGGTCCCGTTCGCGCGAGCGGGGCGCGGTGACCTCGCTGGGCCGCGCGGTGCGGGCGGAGCTGGGCGGTCTGACGACCGTGGAGGACGTCCTGGCGGCGGCCCGCGGCGAGACCGGTGACCCCGACGACCCGGCGGTGGCGGCGCTGCGCCGTGCGGCGGCCCTGCGCGCCGAGGCCCTGGAGGCGGCGTGTCACTGATCTCCACCCTGGCCCGCCTGGAGGCGGTCAGCACCGGCCGCGCCCAGCCCGCCGCCACCGTCCGCCACCGCCACCTGTCCGACCGTCCGCTGGTGTTCGTGCCGCTGGTCACCGCCGGTGAGGCCGGTGCCCCGCTCGGCGCTCTGGTGGGCACCGACCGGGACGCGCCGCGGCTGCTGGCCGTCCCGCAGCCCCGCGACAGGGACCTGCGGTTTCAGTTCCTGGCCGACCTGGCCGACGTGGTCCTGCCGTACGTCGACGGCTACGCGGACGTGGTCGAGGCCGCCGAGCGCACCGAGACCGACCCGGAGACCGGCAAGCGGGTCAAGGTCGAGGTGGACCTGTGCGCGGACGCGCCGCAGCTTCTCGTGCCGAGCCGGGCGGGCATCGACCTGGTGCGGCTGCTCGGGCGGTCCATGCGGTTCCGGCGCACGGCCGAGCAGGATCCCGAGGCCCCGTACCCGGCGCCGCCCCGGGTGCCGCTGCTCGGACGGTGGCTGACGCACTTCGGGGAGCGGGCCCGGGTGCCCGGCTCCTCGCTGCTGCTGGCGATGACCGACGTCCTCGGCCGGCACTGGGCGACCGGGCAGTCCACCCTGGAGGACCAGCACCTGGGGGCGCTGCTCGCCTGGATCGACCCGCCGGAGGGCGTGACCGGCGCCGAGGCGGCGCTGCGGGCCGAGCTGGAGCGGGACGCCCAGGGGCAGCTGACCTGTCCCCCGGCCGGTCCGGCCACCGACCCGGCGTTCGACAACAAGCTCCTCGCCCCGGCCATCGAGCGCTACGACCGTGCCCGCACGGCGTTCGCCGCCGCGGAGGACGGCCTGGAGGCCGAGGACCGGCTGGGCGCGGTGACCGCCGCCGAGCGGGAGATCCGCGACCTGGTGCTCAGCCGCACCCGGCCCACCTGGGACGCGGTCTGGCGGGGCCTGGACCTGCTGCGCGCGCTGCCCCCGGGGGCGCATGTCGAGGAGCGGTGGACGCGCGACCGCTGGTCGTTCACCGGCCACCGCGACCGGGTCCGGGCCGGCGAGCCCCCGCAGCCGCGCCGCGACGACGCCGTCACCGCGGCGAACAAGCTGGCCACCCGCGAGCGCGAGCAGGCCCGGCTGGAGGCGCAGGAGGCCCTCGACGACCCGCTGGTGATGGCGGGCCGGCGCCTGTCCGGGGAGGCCTTCGCGGGCGAGGTCACCGATGTGGCGATGGCGTACAGCGACGGCAAGCGCCCGAGCCCCCGGCCCCTGGTCACGGTCCGCACGGACGACCGGCCGCATCTCGGGGAGCGCACGAAGGTGTACCGGTCGCTGGGCGGGAAGCCCCAGTCGGCGGAGTTCGTGACGGCCGAGGAGGACGGCGCGTGCCTCGTGCTGCGGATCCTCGACAAGATGGGCCGCGGCAGGGAGCCCGAACCGGGGTCGGTGCCGGTCAAGGGCGACCGGGTCTGCTTCACGCTCTTCGAGCACGAGCAGCGCGGCGGCGCCAAGCTGCCCGACCCGGAGGAGACCCCGTGGACGCACGGCGGGCCGCCCGGCGAGGCGACGCTGGAGGCCGCCGACCCGGTGACCGAGGAGGATGTGCAGTGACCACGGTGTTCGACCCCTCGGCCGCCGCGGCCCAGGCCATCGACGCGATCCTGCACGACACGCTGCACGGCACCGCGCGCGGCGTCGTCGTGGACTCCCCGCCCGGCGCGGGCAAGTCGACGCTGGTGGTCCGCGCGGCCCTGGAACTGGCCGAGGCCGGTCACCCGCTGATGGTGGTCGCGCAGACCAACGCCCAGGTCGACGACCTCGTCCTGCGGCTCGCCGAGAAGAACCCCGAACTGCCCGTGGGCCGGCTGCACAGCAGCGACTCCGACCCGTACGACAAGGCACTCGACGGCCTGGACAACGTCCGCCCGTCGGCGAAGGCGGCCGACCTCGCCGGGCTGGCCGTGGTGCTCTCCACGGCGGCGAAGTGGGCGCACGTGAAGACCGACGAGCCGTGGCGGTACGCGATCGTCGACGAGGCGTACCAGATGCGCTCGGACGCGCTGCTGGCGGTGGCCGGGCTGTTCGAGCGGGCGCTGTTCGTGGGCGATCCGGGACAGCTGGACCCGTTCGCGATCGTCGGCAGCGAGCAGTGGGCTGGCCTCGCCTACGACCCGTCGGCCTCAGCGGTGTCGACCCTGCTCGCGCACAACCCGGACCTGCCCCAGCACCGCCTGCCGGTGTCCTGGCGGCTGCCGGCCTCGGCGGCGCCCCTGGTCTCGGACGCCTTCTACCCGTACACGCCGTTCCGCAGCGGCACCGGCCCCGGCGACCGCGCCCTCGCCTTCGCGGTGCCGTCGGACGGCTCGGGCCCCGACCGGGTGATCGACGAGGCGGCGGCGTCGGGCTGGGGACTGCTGGAGCTGCCCGCCCGGCACACCCCGCGCACGGACCCGGAGGCGGTGCGGGCGGTGGCCACGGTGGTGCGCCGCCTGCTGGACCGCGGCGGCGCGACGACCTCGGAGCGCTCACCGGACCCCTCGCCGCTGACGGCCGACCGGATCGCCGTGGGCACGGCGCACCGGGACCAGGCGGCCGCGGTGCGCGCGGCGCTGGCCGAGCTCGGCGTCGCCGACGTGGTCGTGGACACGGCCAACCGGCTGCAGGGCCGCGAGTACGACGTCACGGTGGTCCTCCACCCCCTGTCCGGCCGCCCGGACGCCACCGCCTTCCACCTGGAGACGGGCCGGTTGTGCGTCCTGGCCTCCCGGCACCGGCACGCCTGCGTGGTGGTGTGCCGGGCGGGCGTGACCGACCTGCTGGACGACTATCCGTCGACGGAGCCGGTGCAGCTGGGGACGGTGGTGAAGTTCCCCGACGGCTGGGAGGCCAACCACGCGGTGCTGGCGCACCTGGCCGAACATCGCGTGTCCTGGCGGCCGTAGCGGACGGGGGGTGGTGGGGCGTCCTCGTCCACGACGGCGATGCCCACTTGCGCGCCCGCGCGACAATGGACGGTGGCCCGGTCCAGCCGGAGGGTCAGCGCG
The DNA here is from genome assembly GCF_056432865.1 of Streptomyces sp. NPDC044921. Taxonomy (NCBI): domain Bacteria; kingdom Bacillati; phylum Actinomycetota; class Actinomycetes; order Kitasatosporales; family Streptomycetaceae; genus Streptomyces; species Streptomyces sp. NPDC044921. Next base: position 30,435 of record NZ_JBWKIF010000034.1, on the reverse strand, counting down.
ACGTACGAGGAGGAGAAGACATGGCGGAGCCCACGCCGCGTCGGAACGAACCGCGGCTACGCCCCGCGCCCCTGCTCTTCGAGCCCGCGGAGGCGGCCTCGGACCCCGAGCACTTCTTCGACCTCGAGTCGATCGACGACCCCCGGGCGCTGCTGTCCCGGGCCACGGAGCTGACGCTGGCCTTCCGGGCCGCGGCGGACCGGGCGGTGGAGTTCCAGGCGATGGCGGCGGCGCAGCTGGCCGATCCGCGGCGGTTCGACCGGCTGACGACGGCGGACATCGCCGAGCGGGCCGAGTGGACCGAGGACTACGCCAAGAAGATGGTCGAGTTCGGGCGGGACCTGATGCGGGGCGGGGCCGAGGGACGCGGGCCCGGCGACCCGGTCTAGGCCGCCCCGCCCGATCACCCGGCATATGCCAGCCGGGCAAGATACCCCCGCCCACCCCTTCCTGTCCCGGTTTCCCGCAACCCTCGGGAACCGCGCGCTCACACCCGGTAGACCTGGAGTCATGAGCAGCGCATGGAACGCCTCCCGCGTCACCCCGGACGGAGCCGCCTGGCTCGCCTCGGCAGGAACGTATCCGCGAAGCACGCTCGCCCTCTGGGAGGAGCGGCCGAACGCGCCGGTCGTGCTGCCCTGCGGCTCGGCCTTCGACGTGGTCAGCGCGCCCGCGGTGTTCGGGCGGCGGATGCTCGACCGGCTGTGGGACGACGGGCCGGGCTCCGGCCCGGTGGCGGAGTACCGCGGCCGGATGCTGCTGTTCGCCGCGCCGGGCACGGCTCAGCGGTTGCCGGCGTTGCTGGAGTGGGAGGAGTGGGGCGCGCAGGGCCGGGACGCCGGGGGCGTCCGGGGAAGCCGCCGCACGGACGCCGTGCCCCCGCTGCTGTGTCACGGCACCGGCGACGCCGTGACCGTCCCCGCCCCGGCGGGAGGCGTCCGCCGGTCCCGCTGGCTCGTCGCCCCGGACACCCGTCAGCCCTGGCTTCCGGGCCCCGAGGTCCTGCTGTGGGCGGCGGTGCGGGCGGCCCGGGCCGCCGTGCGGATTTCGATTTTTCCTCCCGCCGACCAGGGTGCTAAGGTCTACGACGTCAGCAGGCGCCGCTAGCTCAGTTGGTTAGAGCAGCTGACTCTTAATCAGCGGGTCCGGGGTTCGAGTCCCTGGCGGCGCACGACAGTGAAAGGCCCCCTCGCGAGAGCGAGGGGGCCTTTCACGTGGCCCTCGGCGGCGTCAGTGCCCCACCCCGATCTTCACGATCCAGGCGCCCGTGGCCGTCCGTCCCTCCACCTCCACCCGCACACCCTCCCCCGGGACCGTGAAGCTCTCCCCGAGGGCGACGGGGGCGTCCGCGAGGGGTGGGTAGACCGAGTCCTCCCAGCAGGCCTCCGTGCGCGGGTGGGCGTCGATCACCTCGATCGGCCCGCCCCCGGAATGCGCCCCGCCGCGCACCCGGTACACCAGCACGCCCTGTCGGCACGCGGCCGCGTCGTTGCCCGCCGGCCCCCGCGCCTCGAAGGCCAGCACGCTGTCCCGCCCCGTGCGCACCACCGCGAGCTTGGTGCCCCGCCCGAGCCCGAAGGCCGGTGCCCCGGCGGTGCCCTCCGCCGGTCCGCCCGGCCCCGCGGCCAGCGGCTCCAGGGTCAGCCGCGCCGGCCCGGCGTCCTGGACGCACCGCACCTGCCGCGCGTCCAGCCAGCCCAGCTTCCACTTGTGCCAGCCGAACAGGTCCGGGGCGAGGCCGAACTGGCTGCCCATCAGGTCCCAGTCGCCGACATGCGTGTCCCAGTCGCCCTTGCCGTCGGCGGGACGGTGGTACAGGTCGGGCAGGTCGAACACGTGCCCGGTCTCGTGGGCGAGGACGAGCCGGTCCGGCGGATGCTGCTCGAACACCGTGACGACCCGGCGCAGGTCGGTGCCGTCGGCCCGCAGCGGGCTCGTGAGGTTCACGACCTTGGTCGCGTCGGAGTCCACACCCGGCGCGTCCGGGTCGGCGACGAAGTACACGACGTCGTAGCGCGAGAAGTCGACCTGCGGGTCCGCGACGGCGAGGGCGTCGCGCAGGTACGCGGAGCGGTGCTCGGGGCTCCAGTCGCGCCGTATGGCGTACGCCGTGGAGGGCTGCGGCATCCGGATCCAGTGCCCGAGCGGGTGCGGCCGCAGGGTGAACCGGCCATAGGAAGCCCGTTCGAAGAAGCGGGTGGTCGCCGGGAAGTGGTCGGCGGTCAGCTCCTGCGGCGTGGTCAGCGGATGGGCGTCCGGGAAGGACAGGAAGACCATGACCGCGTCCAGGGCCCGGGTCGGGCGCGGATAGTCGGCGTTCCAGGTGTCCAGGCCCTCCGAGTGGTGGGCGTCGGTGCGCGTCAGCGCGCAGGGTGCGGCCGAGTCGGCGTCGGCGGCCGAGGGGCCGGTGCCGAGGGACGTCGCGGCGAGGGCCGACATGGTGGTGAACACGGCCGCGGTGCTGCGCAGTCGGGCGCGCGGAAACGGACGCGGCACGGGTACCTCCGGGTACGGTTCGCGGGACACCGCACCCAGCCTGTGATGATTTGTCGTACTGCGCCCTGTTTGCCTGCACCACTCGGGTGAAGGGTCCGAAAAAATGCGGAAGCCGGCACCCTCAGAGCACTCACGGAACGTCACAACTGGTCGGGGCCCTGAAGAAGCCGCCCAGGTGCGAGCAGAAACGATCTGGCAGAAGGGCCGATTGGTCGGGGAGACTGGACACCGGCTGGAAGGCCCTGGGGCCAGCCTCTATGATCGGCACACTTTCCTGACCTTTCCTGCACGGACAGAGATCGAATACATGCGGGAGCGAGCGGTGAGCGGAACCTCCGAAGGGCCGGCGCCCGCGGCAGACCTCGACCGGCCGGTCGTCACAGAGAGTGAGATCGACACGTCTCCCCGTACCGAGCCCCTGTCACGGCCGCCCTACCGTGCCGTCTTCACGGCCGCCCCCCTCGCCATGGCCGTGGTCGACCCCGAGGGCATGGTCGTCAGCGCCAACGACGCGCTCGCCGCGCTGCTCGGCAGCGCCCCCGGCGAGCTGGCCGGGGCCGTCGCCGCCGACCTGGTCGACCTCACCTCCGACACCCGCAGCCTGCACGCCTACCGCGAGGTGCTGCGTGGCCGGCAGTCCCGGCTGCGCTGCACCCGCCGCCTCAAGCACCCCGACGGGCACTCGCTGTGGGTGCAGGTCACGGTCGCCCCGCTGCCCGGCGAGGACCGGGCCGTGCTGCTGTCCGTCGCCGACATCAGCGCCCGCCGGGAACTCCAGGCCCGGCTGCGGCACTTGCAGATGCACGACCCGGTGACCCGGCTGCCCAACCGCACACTGTTCTTCGAACGGCTGTCGGCCGCGCTGGAGGCGGAGTCGTACGAGCAGAGCGGCACGGGCCGGATCGGGCTGTGCTACCTGGACCTGGACGGCTTCAAGGCCATCAACGACACCCTCGGCCACCGCGTCGGGGACCGGCTGCTGGCCGCCGTCGCCGAGCGGCTCACGCGCTGCGCGAACGAGGCCGGCCGGTCCCGCGCCAGCATCCCGCTGGTGGCCCGGCTGGGCGGGGACGAGTTCGCGCTCCTCGTCGAGGACTCCACGGGCACCGAACAACTGGCCGAGCTGGCCGAAGCCGTGCTGCGGGCCGTCCAGGACCCCTTCGACCTCTCCGGGCGGCGGCTGTCGGTGTCGGCGTCGATCGGGGTCGTCGAGCGGCACGCGGCCGGCACGACCCCCACCGCCCTGATGCAGGCCGCCGACACGACGCTCTACTGGGCCAAGGCCGACGGCAAGGCCCGCTGGACCCTGTTCGACCCGGAGCGCAACGCCCACCGCATGACCCGCCAGGCCCTCGCCTCCACGCTGCGGCCGGCCATCGACCGGGACGAGTTCCGGCTGGAGTACCAGCCGCTGGTCGGCATGGAGGACGACCGGCTGCACGGGGTCGAGGCGCTCGTCCGCTGGAATCATCCTCAGTTCGGCGTACTGACGCCGAATCGGTTCATCGGACTTGCGGAGGAGGACGGCTCGATCGTCCCGCTGGGCCGCTGGGTGCTGCGCACGGCGTGCGAGCAGGCCCGCCGCTGGCAGCTGGACCACCCCGGCGAGCCGCCGATCTTCGTCAGCGTGAACGTGGCGGTGCGTCAGATCTGGGACTCCGACCTGGTGGCGGACGTCGCCGAGACCCTGGCCGAGACGGGGCTCGCGCCGCACCTGCTGCAGCTGGAGCTGACCGAGTCCGCGGTGATGGGCTCGGCGGGCCGTCCGCTGCAGACCCTGAAGGCCCTCAGCGACATGGGCGTGCGCATCGCCATCGACGACTTCGGCACGGGCTACTCGAACCTGGCCTACCTGAGCCGGCTGCCGGTGTCGGCGCTGAAGCTCGACGGGTCCTTCGTGCGCGGCTTCCAGTACGACGACCGGGACGCGGCGAGCCGGGCGAACCCGGCCGACGAGGTCGTGGTCGAGGCGATGATCCAGCTCGCGCACCGGCTCGGGCTGACCGTCACGGCCGAGTGCGTGGAGACCTCCGCGCAGGCGACCCGGCTGCGGCGCATCGGCTGCGACACCGGACAGGGCTGGCTGTACTCCCGCCCGGTGTCGCCGGACCGCATCTCCGAGCTGCTCGGCACGCCGGACGTTCAGGCGGAGGCGGGCGTCGCCAAACCGTAGGCGCCGGCGATGAGTTCGTAGCTGCGCAGGCGGACGTCGCCGCCGTGCGCGTTGGCCGTGATCATGAGTTCGTCGGCGCCGGTGCGCTTGGCGAGGTCGTCCAGGGCGGAGCGGACCTCGTCCGGGGTGCCGTGGACGACGTTGGCGTTCCAGGAGCCGACGAAGTCCCGTTCCACGGGGCTGAAGCCGTACGCCTCGGCCTCCTCCGGGGTGGGCACGAGGCCGGGGCGGCCGGTGCGCAGCCGGACCATGCCGAGGGCGGCGGCCAGCACCTGGCGGCGCGCCTCCCTCTCGTCATCGGCGGCGAGGGCGGAGACGCCGATGAGGGCGTAGGGGGCGTCGAGCACGGCGGACGGCTGGAAGGACTCCCGGTACAGGTCCAGGGCCGGGATGGTGTTCCGCGCCGAGAAGTGGTGGGCGAAGGCGAACGGCAGGCCGAGCGCCCCGGCCAGGCGGGCGCTGAAGCCGGAGGAGCCGAGCAGCCAGACCGGCGGGCGGTGCCGGGACTGGACACCGCCGGGCGAGGTGGCCTGCACCGGGCCGGGGACGGCGTGGACGCGGCGGTAGGGGTGCCCGTCGGGGAAGTCGTCGTCGAGGAAGCGGGTCAGCTCGGCGAGCTGCTGGGGGAAGTCGTCGGCGCTCTCGTCGAGCCGGTCGGTGCGGCGCAGGGCGGCCGCGGTGGCGCCGTCCGTGCCGGGCGCCCGGCCGAGGCCGAGGTCGACCCGGCCCGGGGCCATGGCCTCCAGCGTGCCGAACTGCTCGGCGATCACCAGCGGGGCGTGGTTGGGCAGCATCACGCCGCCGGAGCCGAGGCGGATGCGGTCGGTGTGGGCGGCGAGGTGGGCGAGGATCACGGCCGGGGACGAGGAGGCCACGCCGGGCATGGAGTGGTGTTCGGCGACCCAGTAGCGGTGGAAGCCGCGCCGCTCCGCGAGACGGACCAGGTCGACGCTGGTGCGCAGCGCGTCGGAGGCGGTGCGGCCGGCCCCCACGGTGACCAGGTCCAGTACGGAGAGGGGGACGGGGGCGCTGCCCTGCGCTGCGCCGCGTATCTCGTCTGCCGCCACGGTGGGGTGCCTCCTGCTGTGGGCCGTGTGCTGTCGTTCCGGCTCTAACAGGGGACTGTCTCCGGTTATTCCCGGCCCGGGCGTCCGGGCCGGGCGGTCAGGCGGCCTGCTCCCAGTCGCCGCGCGCGCAGCCGGGCGGGGGCGGGGGGTCCGCCTTCTCCCGGGCCCGCAGGACGGTCCAGGCGAGGGTGGTCGCCCCGAAGAGCCACCACGGCACGGGCCACACCAGGCCCCACCAGTCGGCCCGGGGATCACCGAAGGCGTCCACGGCGGCGCTGGCCATGGCCGCGGCCAGGCTCCAGCACAGCAGGCGGGCACAGCGCCGGACGGCGTTTGCGGGGGATCTGAACGGGCCCGGTTCGGCCATCGGGGGTCCTTCACGGCACGACTGGCTGCGGACGTGGCCAGTGTGCACGGAATGCACGCGGGAAGGGGAACGCGCTTTCGGTCAACCCAAGGGCCCCCTGGGGCGGCGGAGTTGAGCATTCCTCAGCTCCCAGCACGCCACGGGACCGGTTACGCCCGGCTTTGCCCCGAATAAGCGGCAGGACCGATTCCGGGCCGCATGGACGGTCCGTTCGGGGGCACCGCGCCCTTTCACCGGCTGTTGGGAGGACACCTTGGACTTCACGACGAGGCGTGCCGCGAGATGCCTTGAGGCGACGTTCACGATCGCCGTGAGCATGAACGCCGTCGAAGCCTTCTGGGACCCGGACGGGACGGTGTGGTCGGGGGCCCGGCTGGCGGTGAGCGCGGCCTTCACGCTCGCCCTCGTCGCCTGGGCCGTGCTGTGGGTGCTGCGGTGGCGCCGCGGGAGGACCTGATGGGCGGGCGGACGGACCGGGGCGGCCGGGGTGACCGCCGGCGCGGCGCCTGTGCGGCGGGCGCCTTCGGGGCCGTGGTGGCGGGGCCGCAGCAATTGTTCGACTCCGGCGTCGGCTGGGACCTCCCGCTGGCCATGCTGGTCGGGGCCGCCGCGGGTGGGATCGTCGGCTCGGTGTTCCCCTCCGTCCTGTACCGGCGGCCCCGGGAACGGCCCCGTGTCCCACCGCCTCCGTATCCCCCGCCCCCGCCACCCGAACGGAGGGGCTGAGGACGCGCCGGAGAGCCGCCCGGGCCGGGGGCCGCACCGGGTCGGGCGGTCGCACCGGCCGGGCGGGCCCGCTCACGCCTGGACGATCGGCTCCCGGGTGAACAGCGCGCCCAGCTCCGGCGCGTTCACCCTGCGGTCCGCCAGGCGCAGGGCCTCCCAGACCGTGACCTGGTTGGCCGTCAGGACCGGCTTGCCCAGCTCCTTCTCCAGGGCCGGGATGTGGGCCGCCGTGTGCAGGGCCGTGTCGGGCAGCAGGAGCGCCTCCACGTCGGGGTGGTCGGAATTCCGGGCCAGGGCGAGCAGTTCCGGCTCGCCCCACCTGCCCACCTCGGCCGCCGTGACGACGCCCGAGGTGCTGACCGACACGACGTCGACGCCGTCCGAGCGCAGGAACTGCGCGAAGAGCTGCGCGACGTCCTCCGGGTAGGTCGCGCCGACCGCGACCCGCCGCACCCCCAGCTCCCGCACCGCGTGCACGAACGCGAAGGACGTCGAGGAGGCGGGCATGCCGGCGGTCAGGGCCAGCGTGCGGACCTGCTCCTGGGCGCCGTCCCAGCCGTAGACGAAGCTGCCGCTCGTGCAGGCCCACACCACGGCCTCCGCACCGGCGTGCCGCAGCTCCTGCACGCCCGTCGCCAGCCGCCCGGCGGAGCCCATCTCCAGCAGCGCGTCCACCCGGTGCGCGTCCTCACCGATGTCGGTGTGCACCAGGTCCATCCGGATGTCGCTGCCCAGCAACTGCTCGATGCGCGGATAGTCGTCCTCGGCGGAGTGGCCCGGGTAGAGGAATCCCAGTGCTGTCATGTCCAGCCTTCCTGCCGCTGCTCTTCTTCCGGCACTACGGGACCGGGGTCCGCCCCCGGCGGTAGGGGGCCGGAACGCGCCGCCGGATTGACCAGCGCTTGGTACGGCCCCACCGCACGGGTACCCAGCCGGCGCAGCGCCGCCCACATCGTCACTTGGTTGGCCGAGATCACCGGGATCCGCAGCTCGGCCTCCAGCGGGGGGATGACGTCGTAGGTGGGCAGGTCGGTGCAGCTGATGAACAGCGCGTCGGCGTCGCCGCGGACGGCCTGCCGGGCCATGTCCACGACCTCCCGGTAGGGGACCTTCCAGATGTGCCGGGTCAGACCCATGAAGGCGCGGCCGGAGATCGTCACGCCGGCCTGGGCGACGTAGGCCTCCAGGGACCGCGTGACGGAGACCGTGTACGGCGTGACCAGCGCGACCCGGCGCACGTCCAGCTCCACCAGGGCCTCCAGCAGCGCCCCGGAGGTGGTGATCGCGGGGACCGACCCGGCCCGGCTCATCGCCTCGCACATCGCGCGCTCGCCCATCAGGCCGCCGACGAAACTGCCGGAGGTGCAGGCGTAGGCCACGACCTCCGGGGTGATCGCGGTCAGCGTGCGGACCGCCTCGCTCAGCGTCTCGTGCTCGCTGACCAGGCGGGCGAGGTCGAGGCTCACCTCGACGGGGACGTAGGGCGTGCGCGTCATGTGGAGGGAGACGCCGTCCGGGACCCAGCGCCACAGTTCGCGGTCCAGGGCGAAGTCGAAGGGGGCGACGACGCCGACCCCGCGCTGCGGGCCGGGCCCGCCGAGCAATGGGACGTCCATGGCGGGCACCGGCCTCACGCTGGGCGACGAGTACGCAACGGATCGTGGGAACGCCCGTGTTGACGACGGTAGGTTCGGGTGCGAGCGTGGTCAATCCGCCCGGATCACCCCCTGGTCAACACCGGGTCAACTCGTCGTCACCCGCGGCCCCCGTACGGCCCCGGCCCGCCGAACGGCTGGAGAAACGGCTGCTCATGCCCACCCCCACCCTGCTCGTCCTGGACGCCGAACCCCTCCCCCGTCTCGGCCGCCTCACCGGCCGCGCGCGCATCGAGCACACCGACGCGGCGGGGCTCGCGGAGCGCCTGCCGCGTGCGGACGTACTCCTGGTGTGGGACTTCACCTCGCGCGCCGTCCGGGACGCCTGGCCGGGCGAGGGCCCGCGCCCGCGCTGGGTGCACACCGCGAGCGCCGGGGTGGACCATCTGATGTGTCCCGAACTGGCCGCCTCCGACACGGTCGTGACCAATGCCCGCGGCGTCTTCGACCAGCCGATCGCCGAGTACGTCGCCGCGCTCGTGCTGGCCATGGCCAAGGACCTGCCCCGCACCCTGGAGCTCCAGCGGGAGCGGACCTGGCGGCACCGCGCGTCGGTCAAGGTCGCCGGGAGCCGGGCGGTGGTGGTCGGGTCCGGCCCGATCGGCCGGGCGATCGCCCGCACGCTGAAGGCACTGGACATCACGACCTCGCTGGTCGGCCGCGCCGCGCGCGCCGGCGTGCACGGCCCGGAGGACCTGGACCGGCTGCTGTCCCGCGCCGACTGGGTGATCGCGGCCGCGCCCCTCACCGAGCGGACGCGCGGCATGTTCGACGCCCGGCGCTTCGGCGTGATGCAGCCCTCCGCGCGGTTCGTCAACATCGGCCGCGGCCCGCTCGTCGTCGAGGACGCCCTCGCCGAGGCCCTGGACAAACGCTGGATCGCGGGCGCCGCCCTGGACGTCTTCGAGAGCGAACCCCTGCCCCGGGACAGTCCGTTGTGGCGGGCCCCGGGCCTGATCGTGTCCCCGCACATGAGCGGCGACACCGTCGGCTGGCGCGACGAGCTCGGCGCCCAGTTCGTGGAGCTGTTCGAACTGTGGGCGTCCGGCGAGCCGTTGCGGAACGTGGTCGACAAGCAGCGTGGGTACGTACCCGGACACTGACGCCCCTGGGAGGGTGGATGACCGAGCTCACCGAGCTGACGGCCGTACGACTGCTCGACGGGTACCGCGCGGGCGAGTTCTCTCCCGTCGAGGTGACCCGGGCGGCGCTTCAGCGGGCCGAGGCGATCCAGCCGGAGGTGAACGCCTTCGTGCGGCTGACCGCCGAGGACGCGCTGGAGCGGGCCCGGGAGTCGCAGGAGCGCTGGCGGCGCGGTGAGCCACGGGGGCTGCTGGACGGGGTGCCCGTCACGGTGAAGGACATCCTGCTGCTGCGCGGGGCGCCGACCCTGCGCGGCTCGAAGGCGGTGGACCCCGCGGGGCGCTGGGACGAGGACGCCCCGTCCGTGGCCCGGCTGCGCGAGCACGGGGCGGTCTTCCTCGGCAAGACGACGACGCCCGAGTACGGCTGGAAGGGCGTGACGGACTCGCCGCTGAGCGGCGTGACCCGCAACCCGTACGACCCCTCGCGCACCGCGGGCGGTTCGAGCGGCGGCAGCGCGGCGGCCGTGGCGCTCGGCGCGGGGCCGCTCTCGCTGGGCACGGACGGCGGCGGCAGCGTCCGCATCCCGGCGTCGTTCTGCGGGATCTTCGCCCTGAAGCCGACCTACGGACGCGTGCCGCTCTACCCGGCGAGCGCCTTCGGCACCCTGGCGCACGTCGGACCGATGACCCGGGACGCGGCGGACGCGGCCCTGCTGCTGGACGTCATCGGCCACCCGGACTCGCGCGACTGGTCGGCGCTGGCCCCGCCGCCCGGGTCGTACACCGAGGGCCTGGGCGGCGGGGTGCGCGGGCTGCGGGTGGCGTACTCCCCGACGCTGGGCGGGCAGGTGGCGGTGCGCCCGGCGGTGGCGGCGGCGGTGCGGCGGGCGGTGGAGCGGCTGGCGGAACTCGGCGCGTACGTCACGGAGACCGACCCGGACCTCACCGACCCGGTGGGGGCCTTCCACACCCTGTGGTTCAGCGGGGCCGCGCGGGTCACGCGGCACCTCGCCCCGCACCAGCGGGAGTCGCTGGACCCGGGCCTGCGGGAGATCTGCGCGCGGGGCGCCCGGTACTCGGCGCTGGACTACCTGGCCGCGGTGGACGTCCGGATGGACCTGGGCCGCCGCATGGGCCGCTTCCACGACACCTACGACCTGCTCGCCACCCCCACCCTGCCGATCACGGCGTTCGAGGCGGGCGCCGAGGTGCCGAAGGGGTCCGGCCACCGGCGCTGGACGGGCTGGACGCCGTTCACCTACCCGTTCAACATGACGCAGCAGCCCGCGGCGAGCGTGCCGGTCGGCTTCGACGGGGACGGACTGCCGGTCGGGCTGCAGCTCGTGGCCGCCCGGCACCGGGACGACCTGGTGCTGCGGGCGGCCCACGCGCTGTACGGGGCCGGGGTGGCGCCGGGCGGCCGGCCTACGCCCTCCGGAAGCTGAGCGTCTCCCCCGCCGCCCCCGACCGCCACAGGTCGTTGCACGCCTCGGCCATGGTCGCCAGGCCGTCGACGACCTGGCCCCAGACGATGCCGGGCACCCAGCCGACGTCGCCGTTCAGCAGCAGGTTGTTGCGCTCGTAGAACAGGGCCAGGTCCACGAGCGTGGTCCCGGCGCGGACCTCGCGGTCGTAGCCGTAGGACGTGGTGCCCAGCTCCGCGCCGGCGAAGGTGAAGTAGCACAGGTCGCCGGGAATGGGGGTGACGGTCGGATTCTCCAGGGGTGGCTCGGCCGGGGCGAAAGGCGGGAAGAGGGCGTAGATCTCGTTGCGCGCGTACTTCGCGTGGTAGACGTCCCCGGCCAGCGGAAGGGCGTCCCAGACGGCCGCGCAGGTGATCGGCGCGCGGTCGTCCAGCAGCCTGGCCGTGCAGGTCACGCCGCGCTTGACCAGCGAGACTTCGAGGTAGCGATCAGCCATGTCCTCCATCGGAGTGCCCCCGTCGGCCGCGGTCAAGGGCGCACGGGCGAGGTGGGGGGCTCGAAAAGAGCGGCATAACCCGGATGCGTTCGGGTAGCCGCGCGCCCATGGCTCCAGCACACAGAAGCCCACTGAGAAGTCCGCAACACATACCCCGGCCCGGATCCGGGCCCGCCCGCCGGTCGCTGCTCGCGGGGGTCGCGGCGCTCGGCGCGCTGGGCGCGACCGGGTGCAGCCGCGTCGCGACGGCCTCGGACGCCGAGGGTGGTGACCTCCTCGACCGGCTCCGGGCGGCGGGTGTGGTCCGGCTCGGCATCGCCGGCGAGATCCCGTTCGGCTTCATCGACAAGGACGGCGAGCTGACCGGAGAGGCACCGGAACTGGCCAAGGTCATCTTCAGGCGCCTGGGCGTCGACCGGGTGCAGCCCGTGCCGACCGAGTTCGGCTCGCTCATCCCCGGCCTGAACTCCCAGCAGTTCGACGTCGTCGCCGCCGGGATGTACGTCAACCCCGAGCGCTGCGAGCAGGTGATCTTCTCGGACCCGGACTACCAGATGCTCGACGCGTTCATCGTCCGCAAGGGCAACCCGAAGGGGCTGCGCGGCTACGAGGACGTCGTCGAGAAGAAGGCGAAGTTCGCCACCGGGACCGGATACGCCGAGATCCAGTACGCCGTCGAGGCGGGGTACGAGGAGAGCGACATCCTCATCGTCCCGGACCAGGTGGCGGGGCTGAACGCGGTCGAGGCGGGCCGCGTGGACGTGTTCGCCGGCACGGCGCTCACCGTGCGCGAGGTGGTGAAGAAGTCCGCCAAGGCGGAGGCCACCGAGCCGTTCAAGCCGATCGTGGACGGCGAACCGCACGTCGACGGTGGGGCGTTCGCGTTCCGGCCGACCGAGACGAAGCTGCGCGACGCCTTCAACGCCGAGCTGCGCAAGCTCAAGAAGAGCGGCGAACTCCTCCGCATCCTCAAGCCGTTCGGTTTCACCGAGGCCGAGATGACGGATCTGACCGCGAAGGAGCTCTGCGGCGGATGACCCCGGGACTCTGGGAACTGGTACTCAAGGGCGTCTGGGTCACCGTCCAACTGCTCGTCTGCAGCGCGCTGCTGGCCGCCGCGGTGTCCTTCGTCGTCGGCGTCGCGCGTACCCACCGCCTGTGGATCGTCCGCTTCCTCGCGGGCTTCTACACGGAGGTGTTCCGCGGCACCTCGGCCCTGGTGATGATCTTCTGGGTGTTCTTCGTGCTGCCCCCGGCCTTCGGCTGGCAGCTGGTGCCGCTGTGGGCGGGCACGCTGGCGCTCGGCCTGACCTACGGCGCCTACGGCTCGGAGATCGTGCGCGGCGCGCTGACCGCGGTCGACCCGGCGCAGCAGGAGGGCGGGATCGCGCTCAGCTTCACGCCCTGGCAGCGGATGCGGCTGATCCTGCTGCCGCAGGCGGTGCCGGAGATGATCCCGCCGTTCTCCAACCTCCTGATCGAACTGCTCAAGGGCACCGCCCTGGTGTCGGTCATGGGCATGGGCGACCTGGCCTTCAGCGGCAACCTGGTGCGCCTGGCGCTCCAGGAGAGCGCGGAGATCTACACGTACGTCCTGGTCATCTACTTCCTGATCGCCTTCCTGCTCACCCGGGTCATGCGCGGTCTGGAGAAGAAGCTCAAGCCGGGCGTCGGCAGGAAGCCCGGCGGCACGACCAGGGCTCCCGATCCGGTCGCGGTGGAGGCGGTCCGATGAACTGGGACTGGAGCGCGGTCTCCGACTTCATGCCGGACTTCTGGGCCGGCCTGCTGGTCACCCTGCAGATCCTGGTGCTCGGCTCACTGATCTCGTTCGCGCTGGGCCTGGTGTGGGCGCTGCTGATGCGGGCGCCGACGCGCTGGGTGACCTGGCCGGTCGGGGCGGTGACGGAGTTCGTCCGCAACACCCCGCTGCTGGTGCAGCTGTTCTTCCTCTTCTACGTGCTGCCCGAATGGGGCCTGGCCTTCTCGGCGCTGGCCACGGGAGTCTTCGCGATCGGGCTGCACTACTCGACGTACACCATGCAGGTCTACCGGGCCGGTATCGAGGCCGTGCCGGCCGGCCAGTGGGAGGCGGCGACGGCGCTGAACCTGCCGCTGCGCCGCACGTGGACCGCGGTGATCCTGCCGCAGGCGGTGCGCCGGGTCGTGCCCGCGCTCGGCAACTACGTCATCGCGATGCTCAAGGACACCCCGCTGCTGATGGCGATCACCGTCCTGGAGATGCTCGGTCACGCCCGCCTGTTCTCGCAGGAGCACTTCCGGTTCACCGAGCCCCTGACGGTGATCGGAGTGGCCTTCATCGTCATTTCCTACCTGGCCTCCCTTGCCCTGCGAGCCCTGGAGCGACGCCTTGTCCACTGACATCCTCCCCCACCCCGAGAAGAACCCCGCCAGGAGCGGCGGCGAGCTGGTCCGGCTGGAGCAGGTCACCAAGCGGTTCGGCGACCACACGGTCCTGGACCACCTGGACTTCTCCGTGGACGCGGGCAAGCACGTCACGCTGATCGGCCCGTCCGGGTCGGGCAAGACCACGATCCTGCGGCTGCTGATGACGCTGACCAAGCCGGACGAGGGCACGATCACCGTGGACGGGGAGCGGCTGTTCCCGGCGCCCGAGAAGCAGGTCCGCGAGGTCCGCAAGAAGATCGGGATGGTGTTCCAGCAGTTCAACCTGTTCCCGAACATGACCGTCCTGCGCAACATCACCGAGGCGCCGGTCACGGTCCTCGGCCTGTCCAAGGACGCGGCCGAGGAGCGGGCGCGCGAGCTGCTGGAGCTGGTCGGGCTGACCGACCACCTCGACAAGCACCCCGGGCAGCTGTCCGGCGGCCAGCAGCAGCGGGTGGCGATCGCCCGGGCGCTGGCGATGCGCCCGCAGGTGCTGCTCCTGGACGAGGTGACCTCCGCGCTCGACCCGGAGCTGGTCGCCGGCGTGCTCGACGTGCTCAGGGACATCGCCCGCTCCACCGACATCACCATGCTCTGCGTGACCCACGAGATGAACTTCGCCCGGGACATCTCCGATCAGGTGCTGATGTTCGATTCGGGCCGGATCATCGAGGCCGGTCCGCCGGAGAAGATCTTCAGCGAACCGGAGAAGGACCGCACCCGGGAGTTCCTCAGCGCAGTGCTCTGACTACGGCACGTGAGCAGGCAGAACGCGCGGACGCCGGACTGGGGCATGCCTCTGGCATATGCCAGAGGATCAGTGTCCCAGTTCGGATGCCCGGGAATCTTGTCAAGCCCCGCTCCCCGCAGCGGCTTTGCCGGTTAGTCTGGACACGGTTCACTGACCGGATCACGGCCCTACAGCAAGCGCAGGGGGAGACCACCGTGGCGCTGAAGCACGAGCCGACCACCCCGTACCACTCGGCCCAGGAAGCCCTGCGCGTCCTGGAGACGGTGGCGCGAAACAGTTCCGGCGTCACCGACGCCGAGCTCGCCCGGCGCACCGGCATCGGACCGGAGCGACTGACCACGCTCCTGCGCATGCTGCGCCGCGAGGGCTACGTCGAGCAGATCACCGACGGCGCGTACGTCACCGGCGAGGCCCTGGCCCGTCTCGCCTCCGCCCGCCGGCGTGAGCAGGCCCTGCGCGACAAGATCCAGCAGACCCTGGACCGGCTGCGCGACTCGGTCGGCGCCGCCGTCTACATGAGCCGGTACGTCGACGGTGAGATCAGCGTCACCCAGTACGCCGACAGCCCGGCCACCCCCAAGGTCAACGAGTGGGTCGACTTCCGCTCCTCGGCCCACGCCACCGCCATCGGCAAGAGCCTGCTCACCCAGCTCGACCACGCCGGCCGCCGCGACCACCTCGCCCGGCACAAGATGGCCCGCCTCACCTCGCGCACCATCACCAGCGACCGGCTGCTGCTGTCCCGGCTGGAGGCCCAGCCGCCGACCGTGCCCGTCCTGGACCTCCAGGAGTACGCCGTCGGCACGGTCTGCGCGGCCGTCCCCATCACGGCCGGCTCCTCCGTCGGCTGCCTGGCCCTGTCGCTGCCCGTCGAGCACGCCCACCGCCTGCGCCAGGCCGCGGACACCCTGAACCGCAACGCCGCGCCGGTGCTGCTGTCCATGGCGATCTAGCGCCGCGCCGCCTGGTCCGGAGCACCCCTTCGGACCAGGTAGTATTTTCTCCGTCGCCGCCGCGGAACACGGTTTTGGCGGTCGGCGGGAGTCATGCGCCGCTAGCTCAGTTGGTTAGAGCAGCTGACTCTTAATCAGCGGGTCCGGGGTTCGAGTCCCTGGCGGCGCACCGGTGAAGGGCCTCTCGTGGGAGCGAGGGGCCCTTCGGCGTTGTACCGAGGTCACGGCGCCACGGACGTCCCCCGGTCGACACCGGAGACGAGGTCGCCGTACGGGCCGGAGGCCTGGCCGTACGCGGTGAGGAAGCCGGCGCAGAACAGGGCGACCACGCCGAGGAACGCGAGCAGGCCGACCGCGGTCATCGCCCGTCGTGCCCGGCTCGGCGCCTGGGCCGTGGCCACGACTCGGCGACCGCCGGTGTAGCGGACCATGACGTAGTCGCCCTCGGTGGTCGTCGCGGGACCGCCGTCCTCCTCGAAGCGGATGACCCGGCCGTCGTGCGCGATGAACTCGTAGACGTGGTGGAGCCCGCCCCGCCCCGCCGGGTACGCCCCGAGGCACCGCGCCTCGACCGTCAGTCCGCTGTCCCAGGCGCCGCGGATCCGCCACCAGCACCGCACCACGCGAGAGGCCATCCAGACGGCCAGTGCCATGACCAGGCCGGGCACGGCACAGAGGATCACGTCCATCACGCACCCCCGAAGCCGGTGCGCCGGCCCCGGCGGCCGGCGTGGGAGGAACCTACCCACACCGGCCACCGCGGTGACTCAAGGGAACCTCAGAGGTTCAGAAGGTGACGTCCGAGCAGGCGTAGAACGCGTTGGCCGTGTCGGCGATCGTCCACACCGCGACGATGACGTGCCGGCCGCTGAGCCCGGACGGCAGCCTGCCCGTGTGGGAGAGGGTCTGCGGCGGGCGCTGCCCGTTGTACGGCACCGTGAAGAACGGTGTGAGGTTGAGGTCGGACCGGGCCAGGTTGTGGTTCTGGTTCCAGCCCGGCTTGGTGATGTAGTACTTGAAGTCGGTCGTGGCGTGCATGGCCGTGAACTGCCAGCGGAACGTGTAGTTCTGCCCGCCCGTCACCTTCGTGGCGGGCCACGCGCCGCCGGACGGGGTGCGGGGCGCGCTGAGCTGGCTGAAGTGGCCGACGCCGCCGTTGCATATCTGCCCGTCGGCCGGTCCGGAGGCCGGGAAGCCCTTCGGCCCCTCGACGCTCTGCGGTTCCCACTGGATGGAACCGCAGTTGGTCACCGTGCCGTTCTGGCAGAGCTTCTGCCTGCTGATGGGGAGGTCGGTGTAGCCGTGACCGCTGGCGCCGCCGGAGGAGAGTACGAGGGCTCCGGTCGTGGCCAGTCCCACCGCGAGTGCGGACAACTTGGTCCTTGTGCGCATGCTGCCGCTCCTGGAGAACGTGGGGGAGTTTCGCTGAGGCGTGCAGGTAGGTCTAGACCAAGTCTGAGAGTATGGCCGTTAGTTGAACATGTCCATACCAATCACGGACCTGTTTCCCCGCGGCCCGCGCAGAACGCCACCGTCAGGTCCTTCACCAGCGCCTTGCGCTCGTAGTCGTCGAGGTCGACCAGCCCCCGCATGGTCAGCCGGGTCACCGTGTCCTCCACCGAGTCCACGACCGAGGTGAGCACGCTCGCCCGGTGCCGGGCGTCCAGGGCGGCGATCCGGCGGCGGTGCATCGCGGCCGCGACCTCGGGCGCGTACTCCACCCGCAGCGGCTGCACCGAGAACACCTCCAGGCCGACCGGGGCCGCGTCCGACGCCACCAGCCGGGTCAGGGCCTCGGCCCCGGTGTCCCCCGCCCCCCTGGCCCCGCCCGGCGTCTCCACCGGCACCCGGGCCAGGGCCGCCTCCACGCACTCGCGCAGGTACGACTCGTGGTCCTCCACGCCCAGGGTCGCCCGCGCGGTGTCCCGCACCCGCCACACCACCTGGACGACCACCCGCAGCGCGACCCCGCCCGCGTCCGTGGCGGGCAGCGGCTCACTGCGCCAGTGCCGCAGCCGTACGTCCACCCGGCGGCGCAGCAGCAGCGGGTTGACCCACAGCAGCCCGGAGCGCCGGACGGTCCCCCGGTAGCGGCCGAACAGGTCCAGCACCCAGGCCCGGCCGGTCCGCCCCCGGGCCAGTCCCCCGAACCCGAACAGGCCGAGCGCGCCGGCGCCCGCGTACGCGGCCCACTGCGCGGGGCCGAGTCCGGCCCCGGTCTGGGCGGGCAGCCCGAGCGCCTCCAGGACCAGCGGCGGCAGCAGCCCGGCCCACCAGGAGGTGGCCGCGCACCCGGCCGCCCCGCACGTCCCGGCCAGCACGCCGACCGTCCCGGGCAGCACCCGTGCGGGCCGCTCGGCCAGGTCGGGGTCGATCCGCGGCGCGGGCCGCGGCGCCGCGGCGGCCGCTCGCCGCGTGCGGGGCTGCTCCCCCGTGCCCTGCCTGCGGCCGACCACCGCGGGCCGCAGCGCCACCGTGGCCGGGTCGGGGTCGTCGCGGAACAGCAGGTGGACGGGGATCTCGGTGGTGGCCTCGTTCTGGATGAGCCGGGCGGGCCTGCCCGGCCCCTCGGCGGGTCCGTCGGGCTCGGACGTGTGGGAAGTGGTCGTACTCATGCCTGCCTCCAGCCTCCGCGCCAGATGCGTCACAACGGTGGTTCCCGGCACCGGCCCGGGCCTGCCGGGTGCGGGCCTCCCGGGCCGGCCGGGACGGGATTCGGCCAGGTCGGCCGGGTTCGGGGCCCTTGGGCCTAGGAGAAGAGACGTCGCCAGGTTTCCGGGCCCGGGTAGCCGTCGGCCGCGCCGCCCCGCCAGCCCTGGGTGCGCTGGAACGCCTCCACGGCACGCCGGTCCGCCTCGGTCCAGCGCGGCCCCGGCCCGACCGCGTAGAACCTGCCGAACCCCTTGCGCACCAGCTGCCTGCCGAGCCGGGTGACGTACACGTTGTCGGCGCCGGGACGGAACATCGCCCGCCCCGGGTAGCCCGGGACGCCGTGCGAGGACGGCGGCGGGCCCACCGCTCCGCCCTTGACGTCGTTGCCCTCGCCCGTGACCAGCAGCTCCCAGGTGCGCGGCCCGGGCAGCCCGTCCGCGTCGGCGCCCGTCCAGCCCTGCGCCAGCTGGAAGGCCCGGGTGGCCCGCCGGTCCGCGTCCGTCCAGCGCGGTCCGGGGCCCGAGGCGTAGGCGGCGCCGGCCCCGCGCGCGACGAGCATGCGGCCGAGCAGTGTGACGTACTTGTTGTGCGCGCCGGGGCCGAAATACGCCGCCCCCGGGAACGGCGTGGCCGCCGGGGCACCCGGCGTCCCGCCGTCCGGCTCGGGGGCCGGCTCCTCGGTGGTCACGCCCTTGTAGCGGTAGGGGACGTACCGGTCGGAGTCGCTCCAGTAGGCGTACGGGGTGGACTGCCGCCGTGTGTGCGGGCGGGTCTGCTCGTAGGCCATGTAGTGGCTGTGCGTGTCGTCCGTCCAGCCGCCGAAAATCGTGACGTGCGACCCGCTCTCAGGGTTGGCCGCATTGTGGAACAGCAGAATGTCGCCCGGCTGGAGTTCCTCCTTGGAAATGGGATCCGCGTACTGGGCGAGACTGCCCGTCCATTCGTTCCCGGGCAGCTTCCAGGCCATCGAGACATAACCCGAGCAGTCCTGCCGGTAACCGTCGGACCAGTAGGCGGTCATGCTGTACGGCACTTTCGCGTCCACCCAGGTCTTCGCCCGGTCGATGATCTCCGTGCGGGTGATGGCGGAGGGCTTGCGCGGGAGCGCCGGCCGCCCGGCCGGGCCGTGCAGCGGCGCGCGGTGGCCCTGCGGGGTGTCGGACTCCTCACCTGGGGGAACACCCGGCCGGTGGGGGGCGTGGGGCAGGGCGGCCGCGGCCGGTGCGACCTGTCCCGCGCCGAGCGCGGCGGACGCCACGGCCGCCAGGGCGAGAGCACGGTGGGCGGCCGGGTGGGCGCTTGTGCGGCCGGCCGGGGAATGCGGCAGGACGCGGCGCCAGTGGACACAGCCGGGGCAGTCGCAGTCGCTCGCGGGGTCGAATTCCTCGAATACCGGAGACTCCATGCGATTCCCCTCACACTTCCGGCGGAAAACGCGGTGCCCGTGGACGTCCGGGCGCGCGTCGTCAGTTTCGCAACTGTCTTCCCGACGCGCATGCTGACGGTCCGAATGATGTACGGGGCCCGCTCCCGGGCGCCCGCCCGGGCGGGCGGGGGTGGTCGGGAGCACCCCCGTGCGTCCTGTAGAGTTACGACGTCAGCGCGCGCCGCTAGCTCAGTTGGTTAGAGCAGCTGACTCTTAATCAGCGGGTCCGGGGTTCGAGTCCCTGGCGGCGCACCGACCGGAAGGCCCCTCGGCGACGAGGGGCCTTTTCGCGTGCCCGGAGGGGTCCCGCGCCCGGGTTCCGTGCTGGCCGGAACTTTTCTCTGGCCGGAACCGGGGCCACCGCACGTTTGGCCGGATACCCTCTCGCCATGGCAGCGCGTGACCTCCAAGAGCGGATCAAGAAGCTCATCATCGACCGCCGGCTGGCCTCCGGGGCCCCGCTGCCGACCGAGCCTGAGCTGATGGAGTACCTCGGCGCGAGCCGGAACTCGGTGCGCGAGGCGCTGAAGGCGCTCCAGGCGATGGGCATCGTCGAGATCCGGCACGGCTTCGGCACCTACGTCGGCCCGATGTCGCTGGCCCCGATGATCGAGGGCCTCGCCTTCCGCACGGTCGCCGGGCACTACCGGGGCGAGGACTCCCTGCTCCAGCTGCTCGAACTGCGCGAGGCGGTGGAGACCGGCCTGGCCTCCCGGCTCGCGGGGCGGATACCACCGGACGACCTCGTTGAACTGGACGCCCTCGTCGACCGTATGGAAGAGCAGGCCGCGCGGGGAGCCGGCCTCGCCGAGACCGACCGCGCGTTCCACGCCACCCTCTACCGAGGGATGGACAACGTGCTGCTCAGCGAGGTCCTGGAGGCGTTCTGGGACGCCTTCCACCGGGTCAGGACCGACCTCGGGGGTGTGCCGCAGGATCCGAAGGTGACCTGCCGGCAGCACCGGGAGATCCTCGACGCGGTCCGGTCCGGTGACGCGATGCGGGCAGAGGAGGCCATAAGGGAGCATTTCGGCAACATCCGCGCCCGCCTGTCCCCGACGGCTCCACGGAGTCCCCACATCCGCCACAATGAGCGCGTATGACCGGTAAACACCGCGTTTCGCATCTTGCGATCATGATGGACGCCGTACAACCCTGGTTTCCTGGTTTTTCAAGATGCTATGGGTTCGCGGCAGTTGGGGGGATTTGGAACCGGTTGCACACCGGGTGGGGGTAGGGGCCCCGTTCATGAAGCGATGCCGTGGGGGGCATCATGCAACCGGAAGGTCGCATTGCCATGTCTATAGGGTGTGGATGACGTGGTGACTGCGACCCACCACTGATACGTCTGTGAAGGTCGAGGGGGACCGCAGCAGACGGTAGGAAGCGACGAAACACGCGGTGCTCCGCGTGTGGGGGGATGACTCATGACGTCGAGGCCCACGGGTGCCCGGCAGGAAAACGACCCGTCCCAGACGACCCAGCTGAGGGTGCCGTCCCACCGGATGAGCACCACGGGGACGTTCCGGCGGATCAAGAAGACGCTGCCGAGGTACGACTACGAGCACTACAGCCGGCTCGCGGGTCCCCTCACCCAGCCCGATCCGAGCAAGCCGTACAAGGTGCAGTACCGCTCGCTCATCTCGCAGGAGCCGCACCGCATCCGGGTCGCCCTGATGCTGGCCGCGGCCCCGGTGCTGTCGCTGGTGCTGCTGTTCTGGCTGCTGCAGCCGGAGCACTGGACCGAGCGCGACTACCCGGCGTTCGACTGGCTGCCGGCGCTCGACATGGTGATGCTCGTCTCGATCGGCCTGATCGAGTTCTTCCGCTGCATGAACGTGGTGTCCAACGCGCACGCCACGCTCGTCGCCCGGGACCCGATCCCGGTGGTGCCCGAGGTCGGCACCAGAGTGGCCTTCCTCACCTCCTTCGTGCCCGGCAAGGAGCCGCTGGAGATGGTGACGAAGACCCTGGAGGCGGCGGTGAAGATCCGCCACCGGGGGCTGATGCACGTCTGGCTGCTGGACGAGGGCGACGACCCCGAGGTGAAGGCGGTCTGCGAGCGCCTCGGCGTGCACCACTTCTCCCGCAAGGGTGTCGCGAAGTGGAACCAGGCCAAGGGCCCGCACCGCGCCAAGACCAAGCACGGCAACTACAACGCCTGGCTCGAAGCCCACGGCGACGACTACGACTTCTTCGCCTCGGTCGACACCGACCACGTGCCGCTGCCCAACTACCTGGAGCGGATGCTCGGCTTCTTCCGCGACCCGGACGTCGGCTTCGTCATCGGCCCGCAGGTCTACGGCAACTACGACTCGTTCGTCACCAAGGCCGCCGAGTCGCAGCAGTTCCTCTTCCACGCCCTGATCCAGCGCGCGGGCAACCGCTACGGCGCCCCGATGTTCGTCGGCACGTCCAACGCCGTGCGCATCAAGGCGCTCAAGCAGATCGGCGGCCTGTACGACTCGATCACCGAGGACATGGCGACCGGCTTCGAGATCCACCGCCACAAGAACCCGGCGACGGGCAACAAGTGGCGCTCGGTCTACACCCCGGACGTGCTCGCCGTCGGTGAGGGCCCCAGCGCCTGGACGGACTTCTTCACCCAGCAGATGCGCTGGTCGCGAGGGACGTACGAGACGATCCTCAAGCAGTACTGGAAGGGCTGGTACTCGCTGCCGCCGAGCAAGCTCTTCAACTACACGATGATGATCATCTTCTACCCGATGTCGGCCCTGAACTGGATCCTGGCGGCGCTGAGCTGCTGCCTGTTCCTGGGCCTGGGCGCCTCGGGTGTGAACATCGACCCGGCCGTGTGGCTGATGCTCTACGGCAACGCCTCCGCCCTGCAGATCGGGCTGTACGTCTGGAACCGCCGCCACAACGTCTCGCCGCACGAGCCGGAAGGCTCCGGCGGTGTGGCCGGCATGGTGATGTCGGCGCTGTCGGCGCCGCTGTACGCCAAGGCGCTGATCGACTCCGCGCTGCGCCGCAAGAGCAAGTTCGTGGTCACGCCCAAGGGCGACTCCGCGAGCCCCGACCGCTGGTTCGGGACGTTCCGTTACCACTGGTACTTCATCCTGATCTTCGGCGGCTCGATCACGGCCGGCTTCGTCTTCGGCCACTCGCACCCCGCGATGATCATCTGGGCGACCTTCGCGATGCTGATCACGGCCACGCCGATCTTCGCGTGGCGCTGGCAGATGAGGCAGGACGCCAAGAAGCCCGCCGCTCCCTCCGGGGAGCCGCCGCAGGACTCTGCGGGCCCGCACCGGACGCAGCCGCTGCCCGTCCCGCAGCAGCACGCGCCGCACGCCCCGCAGCACAAGCCCACGTGGGCCGCGACCCCGGGCGCACACGGGGAGGTCGGGGGGACCGACCAGACCATGCAGATCGCCCTTGGTGGACTTGGGGGACGTAAGGAATGAACGACCGTGCAGGCCGCCGCCGGGCCCGTCGACTCGCGATCGGCACGGCGGTGGTACTCGCGCTGGCCGGGATGAACGGGCCGTGGCTCTATCGCTTCAGCACCGAGAAATACCACCAGTACAAGATCAACCAGCCGGAGTACAAGGCCGCGAACGGCAAGTGGGAGATCATCGAGTTTCCCGAGGAGTACCGGCAGAACACGATCCACGCGGCGCTGCTGCGCACCGGCAAGGTGCTGCTCGTCGCGGGCTCGGGCAACAACCAGGACAACTTCGACGCGAAGAAGTTCGACACCCGGATCTGGGACCCGGTCAAGGGCACCATCAAGAAGGTCCCCACGCCCAGCGACCTGTTCTGCACCGGCCACACCCAGCTCGCCAACGGCAACCTGCTGATCGCGGGCGGCACCAAGCGGTACGAGAAGCTCAAGGGTGACGTCACCAAGGCCGGCGGCCTGATGATCGTCCACAACGAGAACCCGGACAAGCCGATCACCCTGCCCGCCGGCACGAAGTTCACGGGCAAGGAGAACGGCAAGACCTTCGTCTCGAAGGACCCGGTGCTGGTGCCGCGCGCCAAGAAGGTCTTCGACAAGGCCACCGGCAGGTTCCTGCGCAACGACCCCGGCCTGGGCCGGATCTACGTCGAGGCGCAGAAGCGCGGCAAGAAGTTCGAGACGGGCACGCAGGACAACTACCGCGTGCACGGTCTGAAGGGCGCCGACGCCAAGAACACCTACGGCATCGCGCAGAAGCTCGCCCTGGACAAGAAGGACTTCCAGGGCATCCGCGACGCCTTCGAGTTCGACCCCGTCGCCGAGAAGTACATCAAGGTCGACCCCATGAAGGAGGCCCGCTGGTACCCGACGCTCACCACCCTGAGCGACGGGAAGATCCTCAGCGTCTCCGGCCTGGACGACATCGGCCAGCTGGTCCCGGGCAAGAACGAGGTCTTCGACCCGAAGACCAGGAAGTGGACCTACACGGACAAGGTCCGGCAGTTCCCGACCTACCCGGCGCTGTTCCTCATGCAGAACGGCAAGATCTTCTACTCGGGCTCCAACGCGGGCTACGGGCCGGACAACGTGGGCCGCGACCCGGGCATCTGGGACGTGGACACCAACAAGTTCACGAAGATCCCCGGCCTGAGCGACCCCAAGCTGATGGAGACGTCCGGCACGGTGCTGCTGCCGCCGGCGCAGGACGAGAAGTACATGGTGATCGGCGGCGGTGGCGTCGGCGAGTCCCAGCGGTCCAGCGAGAAGACCCGGATCGTCGACCTGAAGAAGCCCGACCCGGGCTTCGTGGACGGCCCGTCCCTGGACAAGGGCACCCGCTACCCGAACGCCTCGGTCCTGCCGGACGACAGCGTGCTGATCTCCGGCGGCTCGGAGGACTACCGGGGCCGCGGCGACTCCAACATCTTCGAGGCGCGGCTGTACGACCCGGAGAAGAACGAGATGAAGCGGGTCGCCGACCCGCTGGTGGGCCGCAACTACCACTCCGGCTCGGTCCTGCTCCCCGACGGCCGCGTGATGGTCTTCGGCTCCGACTCGCTCTACGCCGACAAGGCCAACACCAAGCCGGGCAAGTTCGAGCAGCGCATCGAGATCTACACGCCGCCCTACCTCTACGGGGACGCCGACCGGCCCTCCCTGTCGGGCGGGCCGAAGACCATCGAGCGCGGCGGCACGGCGGCCTTCACCTCCTCCGACGCGGCGAAGGTCAAGAAGGTGCGGCTGATCCGGCCGAGCGCCGCCACGCACGTCACGGACATCGACCAGCGTTCCATCGCGCTGGACTTCAAGGCGTCCGGCGACAAGCTGACGGTGACCGTGCCGGAGAACCGGAACCTGGTCCAGGCGGGCTGGTACATGCTCTTCGTGACGGACGCCGAGGGCACGCCCAGCAAGGCGCAGTGGGTCAGGGTGCCGTGACCGGCGGCTGAGACGGCGGAAGGGGGCGCTCTCCACGAGGAGAGCGCCCCCTTCCACGTGCCGGGGTGGCGGGGAACCGGATCAGGAAGCGGCCTTCGCCAGCTTCAGCGCGTAGTCCTCCCACCACTGGCCCGCCTTCGGGCCGCCCTTGCACTCACCGTCCGATTCGCCGGGCCGCTTGATCCACAGGTAGGCGTCGACCAGCGGGTCCGCCGTCCTGGTCGTCGGCCTCTCGCCCAGGGCGCGGCCGGGCGGATTGCACCAGCGCTCGTCCGGGGCGCCCTGGGTGTAGGGGCCCTTGCCGTTGCGGCTGGTGTCGATGACGAAGTGCTTGCCGCCCACCTTGGCGGAGAGCTGCTTGCCGTAGGCGATGGAGTCTTCCGTGGAGTAGAAGTTGGAGACGTTGACCGAGAAGCCGTCGGCCTGATCGATGCCCGCGCGCCGCAGCGGTTCGAAGATCTGGTCGGGGTTCTGCCAGCCGGCGTTGCCCGCGTCCAGGTAGACCTTCGTGTTCTTCAGGGACTTCAGCTTGGCGACCGCCCCCTTGAGCAGGTCGTAGCGCTCCTCGTGGAACTGCTGCGGGGTGCAGCCGTCCACCAGGTGGAGCAGGGCGTCCGGTTCCAGGACGACCGTGGCCGAGCGGTCACCGATGCCCGCCGCGACGCCGTCGAGCCAGGCCCGGTAGGCGTCGCCGTCGGCGGCACCGCCCTGGGAGTACTGGCCGCAGTCGCGGTGCGGGATGTTGTAGAGGACGAGCAGCGCCGTACGGCCGGCCTTGTCGGCGGCCTCGGTGAAGCCCCGGGTCTGTACCTCGGGGTTGTCCGGGCCCACCCACTCGGCGACCGGCTGCTCGGCGATCTTGCGGATCTGCTCGGCCTCCTGCTTCTTGCCGGCCTTCTCCAGCGCGGCGACCTGCCGGGCCGCCGTACCGTTCGGGTTGACCCAGAACGGGGCGGTGTCCTTCGGCTGCTGGGTGATGCCGGCGCCCGCCTCGGCGCCCGGGTCCGGACCGTCGTCGCCACCGTCGCCGCCCGAACATCCCGCGATCAGCAGTGCCGCCCCCAGCACCACCGCGGACACCCGCCGCCCGGCGTGCGTCCCGACCCCCCTGCTGCCGTACATCCAGCTCCCCCTTGGGTGCAGCGTTCCGAGGCTCAATCCTGACATACGTCCCGCAGCGCCCACGATGCCGAGCGGGACCTGCGCGGATGACGCAGCGCCACCGTATCGGGACGTGGCGTCATCCCGCCTCTAGGCCCGGGCGGTTCTTTGGTTCTAGAGTCTTTCCTGCGGGCCGGCCTCCGGCCAGAGATTCACCCACCGTGGCTCCCGTGTCCTCCCGCGCAGCTCGCCGGGTTACTCCCGCGGCCCGTGCGCGCGCGGTCGAGGCCGGCCCGGTCGGCGGCTTCAGGGGGAGCGGGCCGCCGGCCGGGCCCGGGGGGCCGTGCCGTCCGCTACAGGCCGGTTCCGGTCAGATACGCCGAGACGACCACGTTCGCCGTGTAGCTGCGGGTCGTACGGTCGAAGCTGCCGCCGCAGGTGACGAGCCGCAGTTCGGCCCGCCCCGACTCCCGGGGGCCGTAGGCCTGGTGGGCGTCGAAGCGGTCGCGGGTGAGGACCTGGACGGACTCGACGGTGAACTCGGCGACCTTCGCGTCGGCCCGGATCACCCGGATCGTCTGGCCCGGCCGCATGGCGCTGACCTTGTAGAACACCGCGGGCCGGGTGTCGGTGTCGACGTGGCCGACCAGCAGCGCGGTGCCGGGCGCCCCGGGCGCGACCCCACCGGCGTACCAGCCCACCACGCCCGGCTGGTCGTAGGGCGGCGGGTCGAGCGCGCCGTGCGCGTCCAGCCCGCGTGCCACCACGGGGGCCTGGACCCCGAGGCCGGGGATGTCGACGCGCTGCGGCAGCGCGTCGGTGAGGGGGCGGTGGGCGGGGGGCAGCTTGACGTCCGGGGGCCGGCCGGCCGCCGCCATGTCTCCCGTGGTCGGCGCGGACATGCCGTGCCGCACGTCGGTGACCTCGCGGCCCCACAGCCACAGGCCGAGCAGCAGCACCACCCAGGCCACGCCGGTCAGCAGGCGGCCGGTGCCCGCGGAGAGCCGCGGTTCCTGGTCGGACATGGTCAACCCGTTCCACGGCTCCGGCGGAACCCGCCCAGCGCGACGACCAGCGCGGCCACGCCGGCGAGCACCAGGCCGGTCACCCCCTGCGCGGTACCGGGACCGGTCCCGCGCTCCTGGGCGGCGACCAGGCCGGCGGCACCGCCCCCGCCGGCCCGGACGGGGGCGACGGGCGAAGCGGGCGCGCCGGGGCGGTCGGCGGCGGACCCCGGTTCGTCGCCCTCGTGGCCGGGATCGGGAGGGGCGGACCGCCCGTCGCCACCGGGGACGGGCGGGGGCCCGCCGGTCCCGGATTCCAGGTCCAGGGGTCGGCCGGCCGTGCCGGACGCGGGCCGTCCGGCCGTCCCGGGTTCCCCGTGGTCCTCGCCGGCGCCGCCGGCGGGTGCCCGCCCCTCCCCCACGGGTGCGGGCGGCTGCCCGTCCGCCCCGGGTGCGGGCGCTCGTACGGCCGATCCTCCGTCGGCGGTGCCCTTCCGGACGGTGAACGTGCCGGTCCGTTCCGCTTCGCCGCACGTGACCCGCACGGTGTACGGGCCCGGTGCGAGCGTGGAGCGGACGCGGGTGTCGCCGGTGAGCTCGCGGGCGGCGTCCGCGACGGTGAGCCGGGCGTCCGCGACGAACGCGGGCGAGGCGGCGAGGGCCGTGCGCCCGGCGCAGCCGGTCACCCGGAGCGCGACGTCCGTGCCGGGCGCGGCGGTCGCCGGGGTCACCGAGACGCTCCCCGCCTTCCCCGTGTCCCCTCTCTCCGCCGCGCCTGCCGTGTCCGCCGCGTACGCCGTCGGCGTCAGGGCGGCCGCGGCCAGGACAGCCGTACAGACCGTGACTCTCAGGGAACCCATCGTGAACCTCCAGATGCCTGGAGCCTCCCCCGCGGGAGCGGTCACCGCATCCGCAGCGACGCGGTGACTGCTCCGTACGGGTGGCGACGGGTTTGAGGCCGGCGGACGTGCCGCCGGGGGGTTCAGACGCGGTCGACGAGGTCCGCGATCGAGTCCACGATCTGCGACGGCCGGTACGGGAAGTCCTCGACCTGATCGGGCCGGGTCAGGCCGGTGAGCACCAGGAACGTCCGCATCCCGGCCTCGATGCCGGCCAGCACGTCGGTGTCCATGCGGTCGCCGATCATCGCGCTGGTCTCGGAGTGCGCCCCGATGGCGTTCAGCCCCGTGCGCATCATCAGCGGGTTGGGCTTGCCCGCGAAGTACGGCTTCCTGCCGGTGGCCTGGGTGATCAGCGCGGCCACCGCGCCGGTGGCGGGCAGCGGGCCCTCGGTGGACGGGCCGGTCTCGTCGGGGTTGGTGGCGATGAACCGGGCACCGCCGAGGATCAGCCGGACCGCCTTCGTCATGGCCTCGAAGGAGTACGTGCGGGTCTCGCCGAGGACGACGTAGTCCGGCTCGTGGTCGGTGAGGATGTAGCCGATGTCGTGCAGCGCGGTGGTCAGGCCCGCCTCGCCGATGACGTACGCCGAGCCGCCCGGCCGCTGGTCGTCCAGGAACTGGGCGGTGGCCAGAGCCGAGGTCCAGATGCTCTCGATCGGCACCTCGAGGCCCATGCGCTTCAGCCGGGCGTGCAGGTCGCGCGGGGTGTAGATCGAGTTGTTGGTCAGCACCAGGAAGGGCTTGCCCGACTCCCGCAGCTTCTTGAGGAAGGCGTCGGCTCCGGGGATCGGTACGCCCTCGTGGATGAGTACACCGTCCATGTCGGTGAGCCACGACTCGATGGGCTTGCGGTCTGCCATGTGCGGGATCTCCTGCCGTACGCGGTCCAGCGTGCGACCCAGCCTAAACAGTGGCGGGATCTTGCGGAATGGGCCGCCGGCCACGTCCCGACAGGCGGGACGCGCGGGTCCCCGTGCCGCCCGCCGGGGACGGTGCGTCAGGAGCGTCTGCGGACCAGGAGCAGTACCCCGCCCCCGATGAGCAGCCCGGCCGCGGTGGCCGCGGCGACTTGGACGCCGGTTCCGGTGCGGGCCAGTTCCTCGGCGAAGGGGAAACGGTCCTCGCGGGGCGGGACGGAGGTGTCGGGGTCGGGGCGGGGCTCGGTGCCGGTTCCGGTGCCGGTGTCGGTGCCGGGACCGTCGCCCTCGATGCGGAAGCGGTAGTCGTTGGACTGGCCGACCCAGTCGCCGTCGTCGTCGTGCCGTTGCACGACCGCGGCGTTGGCGGTCACCTCGTTGGGCGCGGCGTCCGAGGTGACCGCGAGCCGCACCTTCACGGTGACGGTCCGGCCCGGGGCGACGGTGAACCCGCCGAAGCGGTCCTCCTCGTCGGTGAACGCCCCGACGAGTTCGTCCTCGCCGGTCCGCTCGAACCGCACGGGGTGGGCGCGGTCCCCTGCGAAGAACTCCAGCCGGGGCTGGGAGGGCTCCAGGGCGCGCCGGTCGTCGACGAGCACGACGACGGGATGGATGGCGGAGCAGGTCCGGTCGGTCGTGTTGGTCAGGTCGAGGTACCAGGTCCCGAAGCCGCCCCCGGCCGTGTAGGTGTCCGGCCCGCCGCGCAGGCGGGTGGTGAGCGGGAAGGTGTGGTCGTCGGGCGCGGCACAGGCGGGCGCCGGGTCCTCGGCATACGCCGGGGGAGCACCCGTGAACAGGACGGCGGTGGCTGCCGCCGCCAGGCAGAGACGAGCGGGCGTGCAGAGTCGCATGATGACGTGACCTTGCCGCCCGGGGCCGGAGGGAAGTCGGCCGGGCCGGGAAGTGCCCCGAACGGCGGCACGAATCCGCCCGCTCGGCGGACAGGTCCTGGGGGGCGGGGGGCCGGGGGGGCGGCGGGGGCGAGGACTTGGGGTGGTCGGGGGCTAGGGGTTGTCGGGGCGGTCGGGGTGGTCTTGGGCTTGGCGGGCTCGGGTGGTCGGGAGGGGCGGGCGGTCTTGGGCTCGGCGGGCTCGGGTGGTCCGGGGGCCGGGCGGTCAGAAGTCAGCGGGCCCGGGTGGGCGGGGGCCGGGCCGTCGAGGCCTCGGCGAGCCGGGGTGGTCGGGGCGGTCCGGGCGTTCAGGGCGGTCAGGGGGCGGAACCCTCGGGCCCATCGGGGCAGTCGCGCAGTCGGAGCAGTCGCGCAGTCGGGGCAGTCGCGCGGTCGCGCAGTCGGAGCAGTCGGAGGGTCGGAGAACTCGGGACAGTCGGAGCAGTCGGAGCAGTCGGAGCAGTCGGAGCAGTCGAGGGCTGTTTAGACGTCGTCTCATTTGGTGAGTCTGCGGTAGCAGATGAGGCTGCAGGCGATGGCCGTGAAGGCCAGGAAGTGCTCGGCCTTGCGTTCGTAG
>NZ_JBWKIF010000033.1:0-54828 GCF_056432865.1 Streptomyces sp. NPDC044921 | reverse complement strand
CCTGGCACCTACTAAAAACTTTTGTGTTCGCGCGGCCCCGGTTTTTGGCCACTGGTGACCACCACCTGGTGTTCCCCCCGGTCACGGGGGGCGGGGGGGGGCCGCGGGGGGGGGGGGGCCCCCCCCCCGGCCGTCGTCAGGGCCCGGATTCCGGGCACGGCGCCAGCACCAGCATCGTGACGTCGTCCCGGACGTCCGGGCAGTGCCGCACGAGATCGGTCCACACCCGCTCGGCCAGGGCGGACGGGTCGGCGGCGGTCAGGCCCGGCAGCCGCTCGGCCAGCGGGTAGAAGGCTCCCTGCGCGTCCCTGGCCTCCGTGACGCCGTCGGACGCGAGGAAGAGCCGGTCGCCGGCGCGCAGCCGCACCGAGGCGACCCGGGGCGGGACGGCCCCGGCGAGTCCCAGCCCGAGCGGCGTCCCGGGCTCGACGTCCAGTTCGACGACCCGTCCGTCGCGGATCAGCAGCGGGCCGCACTGCCCGCACGCCACGATCCGCACCAGCCGGGCGTCGGCGGAGAAGTCGAGCAGCACCGCCGTGGCGAACAGCTCGGCGTGCGGGTCGTCCGCCGAGTCCACCGTGAGCCTCCGGTCGAGCCGGGCCGCCACCGCCTCCGGGTCCGGCTGGTCCAGCACCGCCTCCCGGAAGGCCCCCAGCAGCGAGGCGACCGTGGCGACGGCCGACAGACCGTGCCCCTGGACGTCCCCCATGACCGCCCGGACGCCGTAGGGGCCCGCCCGTACGTCGAAGAAGTCGCCCCCGACCAGCGTCCCGCGCTGCGCGGCCCGGTACAGGCCCGCGCACCCCACCGGCCCCACCCGCCGCGGCAGCGGCGGCACGACGGCCCGCTGCGCGGCCTCGGCCACGGCCCGCTCGGTGACCAGCTGCGCGTCCCGCCGGCTGCGCACGTACGACAGCAGCACGCTCAGCACGGACACGAAGGTCACGGTCAGCACGTCGGTACTGCCGGGATCGTCCAGGTTGAAGACCGGGACGGTCAGCACGAGCACCGCGAGCGCCCCGAGCACGGCCGTGGCCGCCGGCCCGTGCGCCAGCACGGCCAGCGGCGGGATGGCGCCCAGCAGGAAGCCGATGTCGAGCGGGTCCGGGCTGAGCAGCTCCGCCAGGCACACGCCCACCAGCAGCGCCGTCGGCAGTACCCGGGCCCACCCCGGCGGCGGTGCCCCGCGCAGCCAGCCGGGCCGGTCCCGGTCGGGGGCCGTGCGGGACCGGCGCGTCACTCTCACACCACCACGCTGCAACGCCCGCCCGGCCACCGCACGCCGGGGCCGCACCGCCGCGGACGGCCGTGACCCGGCTAGAAGGGCGTGAGCGTGAGCCGGAAGCCCGTGGGGGCCGTGTCCTGGATGTAGGAGGCGAAGTCGGCCACGTCGTCGAAGGCGAAGCCGTACGCCTTCCCGTCCCGGGCCGCCGCGTGCATGGCCTTGGCGTAGTGGTTGGTCAGCTCGCCGCGGTAGAACGACGCCGGGTCGGTCGTCGGCTGGGCGGCGGAGCCCAGCAGCGTCGAACGGTTGAACCCGGCCCCGAGGACCGCGGCGACCGGGCCGGTGGTGCCGTCGTTGGGGGCGGCGAGGGCGCCGTCGCAGAACAGCACGTCACGCGTGGAGGGCCTGCCGAAGGAGACCTCCGCCGGTCCGGTGAAGGTGAACCGTTCGCCGCGCACCCGGCCGGTGAAGGTGCCGGCGTTGGTGGTCACCGTCAGGTCCCGGCCGGTGTACGTGCTCCACACCTCGTCGATGGCGGGCGCGAAGTAGTCCTCGGGGAACAGCCCGGCGTCGAGGCCGTGGCCGGGGGCGATGATCCGCGTGTCGTCGATCACCAGCCGGGCGAACTCCGGGACCCGCCGGACGGCGGCGAACGCGGCCGCCCGGCCCCCGTCGCGCAGCGTGCCCGTCGTCTGGTCCTCGGCGCCGGTCAGCCGGATGCTCATCGGCACGCTGAACATGTCGACCATGGTGGTGTTGCAGAACATGCCCGCGGAGTTGTAGGTGAACTCGGCGCAGTCGTGCAGCACCCCGTAGTTGGGGTCCGAGGACACCCAGCCGGCCGGGTACTGCAGGGCCGGGTCGCCGGCGCCGTCCGTGACGACCTTGAACTTCAGCTTCGCGCCGAGCGACACGTAGATGCGGCCCGACATGTGCGGCAGGGACAGCCGGGTCTCGCCGCTGCCGGCCAGGGGGATCGCGTAGTCGGTGAAGCCGTCGGGGCCGTTGTCCGACAGGGCCACCGGGGCGAGGGTGCCGTCGGGACGCAGGCGCACCTGGCGGCCGTCGGCGTTGCCCACGACGTAGACGTGGACGCTCGCGTTGCCGAACGAGCCGCTGTCGTTGACGAGCGTCACGGGCAGCGCGGCCGCCGCCTTCGGCGTACTCGGGGTGGTCTCCGCGAGGGCGTGGGGGGCCAGCGCGGCGACCGCCGGGGCGGCGACCGCGGCACCGCCGAGTCCGGCGAGGAGCGTACGGCGGGTGACGGGGCGCCGGTGACGAGGAGTCATGTGGGGGGCCTCCTGTTGTGCGGGTGGGAGAACCGTCTGAGAGCGCTCTCAGGCCGGTCGCCACGGATGCTACGGACGAGCGGCGTCCCGGCCAACTCGTCCGTCACGAACAAATCCCCCGTACCGCCGCTCACTCGGACGCCTTTAGGAGTCGCTTAACCCGCTCTTGAGGGCCGGTTGAGCCCGGCCGGGAAACCCGTGGACGGCCCGCCGGCGATCCCGTAACGTGTGGCCCCCGCGCCCGAGGCCGACGAGAGGAGGGAAGAGCCGTGCAGTTCACACCGTTCCCGCGCTCCCTCCCCGTGGTCCCGGCGTGCCTCGACTGACCCGGCCGGGAGCGCTCTCGCAGCAGCCCATCCCGGAGGACACCCATGACCGCTCCGGTCATCCGCGCGCTCGACACGAGCGACGCCGCACTCTTCGACACCCTGCCCGACCCGCTGGGCGCCCGTGAGGGCCACCGGCTGACCCGGCACCGCCCCGACTGGAAGCGCGTGGCGTTGCGCGACGGCCGCGTCGTCGCCCGGGGCGCCTGGTGGGGCGGCCCCGACGACACCACACCCGTCAACGTGAACTGGTTCGACGTCGCGGAAGGCGAGGAGGACGCGGGCGCCGCGCTCCTGCGCTCCGCCCCCTGGCAGGTCGAACTGGAACTCAACCTGCCGGCCGGCTGGCGCGACGACCCGGCGCTGCGCGACGCCGCCAAGGCCCGCGTCACCGCGGCCCGCCGAGCCGGTTACGACCTCCTCGTCGAACGCCTCCTGTACCGCTGGACCCCCGGCCGGGGCCTGCCCGAGCGGCCCGGGCGCCTGGAGTTCCGCGCCGAACCGGACGACGCCGTCTTCTTCGACGCGCTGCGCCGCATCCACTCCGCCACCCTCGACGCCCACGCGCTCAAGGCGATCGCACAGGGCGGACTCGACCGGGCGGCCCAGGAGGAACTCGACTTCTTCCACTGGTGCCCGTCACCACGCGACTGGTGGCAGGTGGCGTACACCCCGCAGGGGGAGAGGGTCGGCATCCACATCCCGGCCCACAACCCGTCCGGCCCCTGCATCGGCTTCATCGGCGTCATGCCGGACCAGCGCGGCCGGGGCTACGCCTACGACCTGCTGGCCGAGTGCACCCACTTCCTCGTCGAGCGGGGCGCGGAGTTCATCACCGCCGCCACGGACCGGGGCAACACCCCGATGGCCGCGAACTTCACCAAGGCCGGCTACCCGGTGGTCCGCGAGCGCCTCAACTTCGAGCCGCCCCGGGAGAACCGCACCACCTGACGGGTCTAGCGCGCGCCGCGGTCCAGCAGGTCCTGGGCCGCAGCGAGGATCTCCGTCACCCGGAGCCCGAACGCCGCGTCACAAGGGTGCGGGCGGCCCGTCCGGGCGGCGGCGAGGAGGGCGTCCGCGGCCCGCATCAGGGCCGGGACGGCCCCGTCGCCCCCGTCCGGCAGGACCGCGACCCCGGCCTCGCCGCGGAGTTCGACGGTGGCACCGGCCGCGGCGGGTGGTGCCGTCAGGCTCAGGGTGAGGGTGCTGGACGCGCCGCCGGCGTGGTCGAGGACCACGTACACCGTGTCCCCGGGTCCGTGCGCGGCCGCCGTCACGCGCCGCACGTCGCCGAGCACCGGCAGCAGCACGGACAGGGCGTGCGGGCCGACGTCCCACAGGGCGCCCTTCTCGCGCCGCCAGGGCGTCGCGAAGGGGCTCTCGCCGGTGAACACCGCGCCGAGCCACTGCGCCCGGGCGGTGAACCAGCCCCGCTGTGCCGCCTGTTCGGCGATCCAGGCCTGCGGCCCGGGCTGGAAACGGGTCGTGAAGAACACGACCGAGGCGACACCGGCCGCGTCGGCGGCCTCGACGACGGCCCGCCCCTGCTCGGCCGTCGGCGCCAAGGGCTTGTCGAGCAGCAGATGGCACCCGGCCCGCGCCGCCCGCACGGCGAGATCGGCCTGCACCTGGGGCGGCAGCGCCACGGCGACCGCGTCCACGTCGGCGAGGAGCGCGTCGACGTCGTCGTACGCCCGCACACCGTGCTGTTCGGCCAGTTCCTTCGCGGCCTCGGGGCGACGCCCCCACACGCCCGCGAAGTCCAGCTGGTCGTGCCCGCTCAGGGCGGGGGCGTGGGCCATCCGGGCCCAGGGTCCGGTACCGAGCAGTCCCATGCGCATGCTGCCGCCTTTCGCCGTGCCTGGGCGAAGAGCGTGACACACGACCGGCGGGCGACGGGCCGCAGGGGTGCGGAAACGAGAAGGACGCGGCTCGGAGGCGCTAGGCGGCGAGCTCCTTCCTGATGCGGTCCAGCATGAACGCCGACGACTCCCGGGCCCGCTCCTCCCGGGCGAAGACACAGGCGGTGGCGACACCGTCGAAGCCGAGCTCGCGCAGGGTGCCGAAGAAGGCGTCCCAGTCGACCTCGCCCTGACCGATGTCGAGGTGCTGGTGGATCCGGGCGGGGGTGCCACATCTGCCTCTCCAGCGGCACCGACACCGAGCCGACCTCGGGCGGCTTCTCCCAGCAGCCGGGCAGCTCGGCGTCGTCATCACCGCTGAGGCTCACCGCGAACGAGCCGCCCCGGGACGTTTCCGTGCCGGGCGGTTGTCCGCGCCCATCAGGGTGAAGCCGGTGGTGGTCTCCGGCATGCCGTGCATGATCCGCTCGGCTGGGCTCCGTTCCAACAGGGCTGTTAGCGTGCCTCCTGGGCCGAGGGGGAGGACACCGCTCATGACATCGACGTTCCGCATCGGCGGGGACCTGGACGTACACCGGCTGGGGTTCGGGGCCATGCATCTGCCGACCGGGCCGGGCCCGGAGCGCGAGAACGCCCTCGCCGTGGCCCGGCGGGCCGTGGAGCTGGGTGTGAACCTGATCGACACCGCCCACCTGTACGGCGGCGGAGCCAACGAGGAGCTCCTCGCCGAGGCCCTGTACCCCTACCCGCGAGGGCTGCTCATCACCACCAAGGTCGGTGTCGCCCGCACGGGGCCGGGCGGCGACTGGAAGCTCGACGGGCGGCCCGCGATCCTGCGCGAGCAAGTCCGGCAGGCCCTGCGCCGGCTGCGCGTGGAGCGGATCGAACTGCTCCAGCTGCACCGCATCGACCCGGACACACCGCTCGCCGACCAGCTGGGCACGCTGCGCGAGCTGCAGACCGAGGGCCTGGTCGGACGGGTCGGACTGTCCGAGGTCTCCGTCGCCGAGCTGGCGCGGGCCCGGGAGATCGTCGACGTGGTGAGCGTGCAGAACCGGTACAGCCTGCTCGACCGCGAGCACGAGCCGGTCCTCGACGCCTGCGCGGCGGCCGGTATCGCCTTCCTGCCGTGGCGGACCGTCGCCTGGGGGAAGGCCGGTGCCGAGGCCGCGGTCGCCGCCGTGGCGGCCGAGCTGGGGGCCACGCCGACCCAGGTGGCGCTCGCCTGGCTCCTGGACCGCTCGCCCGTCGTGCTGCCGATCCCGGGCACCGCGCGGATCGAGCACCTGGAGGAGAACGTCGCAGCGGCCGGGCTGGAACTGACGCCCGCCCAGCGCGCCCGGCTCGACGCGCTGGCCGGGGCGGCCCGGAGCGAGGCCGGCTGAGGAACGGGGTCCCGCCGTGGAGTCGAGTCCGGCCGGGGAGCCGGATGCGGGTGACGTGCCGGCTCCGGCCGAGGAGCCGGGGCCGCGGCAGGCGGGATCACCCCTCGTCGGAGGCCGCGCTGTTCCAGTCGTACGGGCCGCCGCCCTGCCACTCGATCAGCTCGGTGTCGTCGACCGCCGTGTCGGCCGTGGGCAGGCCCTCGCGGTGCACCAGGTCGAGCACGTCGAACAGGCTGTAGGCGACGCCCATGTTCTCGCCGCGGATGGTCACCAGCCGTCCGCCGTCCGGCGCGGGCGGCTGCACGACCACAGGGGGTTGACCGTCCATGACCCCACCATGCGCCCGAAACGGCCGCTCCGCAGCTCGATCGCGTCCACAAGCGGTAACGGGCCCCACCCGGCGCCGGCGCCCCCCGGCGCCTGTACGCCGGTGACAAGGGGCGATCCGGAAACTGAGTTCTCATCAGCACCCCCTGGGGGTCCGTCCGCCACCGCCCTAGCGTCCCTGGCATGGACATGAACCGCAGGAGAAGAGGGGCATGGCGCGGCGCCGCGCTGACCCTGCTGCTGACCGCCGGGACGCTCACGGCCGCCGCGCCGGGCGCCCGGGCCGACGGGGCACGCACCGAGACGCCCGTTCGGTCGACGTCGCCCGTGACCGGTGTGACGGAGACGGTGGTGCGGGTGAAGGTGCCGCTGCCGGAAGCGGCCGGGCCCCGCCCGGCCGCGTGCGACTGGCTGTCGTATCTGCGCTACCGCTCGGCCGACGGCCCCGCCGCGTCGGCGGACGCGGACCGGATCCTCGTCGCCCAGCCCGGCATCCTGGAAGGTGCCGGGGCGTTCGACAGCGTCGCCCGCAACACCGTGGCGCGCGCCGCCGAGCAGGGGCTGCACGTGGAGTTCTGGGCGCTGGACCGGCGCTCCAACTGCCTGGAGGACCGCACCGGCATCGCCTCCGGCGACCAGCACACCGCGGTCGACTACTACTACCGCGGCAAACAGGTCGACGGCCGGACCTTCGGCGGCTTCGCCGGCAACGGCGCGCTGGGCTGGATGGCGAAGCTCGGCATCGAGCAGACCGTCCGGGACCAGTACGACCTGCTCGCCGCCGAGTTGCCGGGCCAGGCGCAGCGCAAGCGGAAGGTGCTGTGCGGCGGGCACTCGCTCGGCGGGGTCATCACCGGGTACTTCGCCGCCGCCGACTTCGACGGGAACCCGGCCACCACCGCCGACGCCGGACACCGCCAGTGCGCCGGCTACTTCGCCCTCGACACCACCGTCTCCACCTCGCTGGCCGACCTGAGCGGGAGCCTGCCAGGCGACACCAACCTGCCCGACGTCGGCGTCGGTTACGGGGTCGTCCAGGCGGGGCTCGACAGCGGGGTGCTGCCGCGCACGCTGTCCGCGCCGGTGCTGCTCAACCCCGAGACCATGACGCTGCTCGGCATCGCCGGGATGGGCGCCCTCAAGGACCCGGACGCCGAGGCGGACCTGCCCCGCTACCTGCCCTCCAACCTCAACATCGAGGGCACCCACCGCTTCCTGTTCTCCAAGGACACCGCCGCCTTCCTCACCGGCAGGCCCGCCGTGAAGGACTTCCGGCTCACCAACGGCGCGGTGCTCGGCGCGCTGCTGGACGACAACTCCGTGCCGCTTGCCTTCCTCCAGACCAGCGTCGGCTTCTTCGACGGCGGGCCGGTCGCGGACAAGAGCTTCCCCGTCGCCAACGGCGGCACCCGGCAGCCGGGCCTGTACGGCACCGCCTACAAGGCCATCCCGGACCGGCCGCGGGGACCGCTCTACACCTGGCGGAACTACGACCGCGTCGGCGACCCCGACGACCCCGGCCACCGGTCCGCCGACGGCACGCCGTTCACCGGCCCCGGCGAGGAGGTCACCGACGTGCGGCAGCTGGCCCGCAGCCTGGCCGAGCAGCCGCTGGACTTCACCGAGCAGTACTTCCCGACCAAGCTGGTCACCGACATCCAGCTGGCCGGCTCGCCCCAGGTGAAGCGGCTCGTCGTCCATCCCGAGGGGCTCAGGGCCAACCCGGTGCTCACCGTCCTCGCCGGTGAAGGACTGCTGGCCAGCCGGGTCCCGCCCGAACTGCGCCCCGTCGTGGCCGACGGCTACCAGCACCTCGACGTGCTCACCGCCGCGGCCGAGCAGAACGACGGCAGGCCCGAACCCGTCTCCACGAGCCTCGCCGCCTTCGCGCGCACGCCGCGCTGAGGCCACGGCCCGCACGCCCGGGGCCCGGGAGGAGATCCTCCCGGGCCCCTTCGTCGTACTCGGGCGGCTGGAGACGGCCCGCCGGGCGGCTAGAGCCGGCCCGCGGCGAACGCGGCCGCCGTCTCGGCGTCGCCGCGGTAGCCGAGGTGCGCCCCGACGTCGTTGCCGCCGCTCTCGCAGACCGGGTCGCCCTTGGCGCAGATGTCGAGCGTGCGGCTCTGGTAGGTGCCGGTGACGCTCTTGCCGAGGGCCCGGATCGGGTTGCCGAACAGCAGCACGGCGGCCACCTTCGGCTCGACCGCGGCGGGCAGCGTGGCCACGATCGGGCTGCCGACCACCGCGCCCGCGCTGCTGACGCCGATCGAGTTGTCGACGACATTCGCGCCCTGCGAATATCCGACGAGCACGAACTTCTGATCCGGGCAGGCGGCGGCCTGGCTCCGCACGTGATTCACCAGGTCCAGGTTCCCCTGGGCGGCGGACGTCGGGGAGAGGTCGGCGGGATAGTTCACCCTGTAGCTGGTGATGTTCTTCCCGGCGGCTTTCTTCTGCAGGGCGGAATACACCGGGTCGCCGACGATGAAGCCGAGAGTGCCCGGCTCGAAGGTGCCGCGGGCCGAGACGAGTTCCACGTCCGAGCAGGCCGCGGCGGCGGCCGGGGGAGTCGAGACAGTGGCGAGTCCGGCCCCGCCGGCCAGCGAGAGCGCGGCGAGGCACAAGCGGATGCGCATGGGGAATCCTCCGCGGGTGAGGCGCGTTGGCGCCTGCGAAAAAGGACGGCCCGAACGTATGCGCTCTCCAGTGCCTGGTGTTATGGACGGGATTATGGAAACCCCGGCGATTTTTTGTCCCCCGTTGAGTACCGGGAATCAGTCCCGGCGCGTGTGCAGGGATTCCGCGCGCAACGCGAGAATGAGGTCCAGGCGCGTTTCCGGATCGTGCAGCGCGTCCCCGAAGAGCTTCTCCAGCTGCCGCAGGCGGTAACGGACCGTCTGCGGATGGATGTGCAGCCGCACGGCCACGTCCGGCACGTTGCTGCCGTTGAGCAGCCACGCCAGCAGCGTCTCGGCGAGCCGCTCGCGCTGTCCCGCCGACACCGTGTCCAGCGGCGCGAGGACCCGGCCCCGGAGCCGTTCGAGGAGCCGTTCGTCGCCGTACAGCAGCAGCGTCGACAGATGCTCCGAGCAGTGCACCACGCCCTGCCGGGGCAGGATCCCCCGCCCCATCAGCCCCAGGGCGCGGATGGCCGGGCGCAGCGACTGCGCCGCCTCGGTGACGGCGACCACCGGGCCGACCGCGGCGGGCCGTCCGCGCAGCGCCAGCGTGAAAGCCCGGCCGAAGCGGCCGGAGCCGTCCGGGTCGGGAACCAGCATGCGGGGCGGCCGGGCCTCCATGTCCACCAGCGCGCCCGCCGCCGCGAGCGGCCGCTCCTCCTCCCGCCGGTCCGGAGCCGCCGCGAGCGCCACCACGGCGACCGTCCGGGGCACCGGCCAGCGGGCGGCGTGCGCCAGGTCCTGCACGGCCTCCAGCGCGACCGGGCCGTCTTCCAGGAGCAGGTCGAGCAGCCGCCTGCGGCGCCGCTCCAGCTCGTCGGAGCTGCGCAGCTGTGCCTCGGCGTAGCCGGCCGCGGCCGCCTGGGCGACCTCGTGCACGGTCCGGAACGCCAGCTCCCCGAGCGCGGTCACCGCCGTGGACTCCAGGCCGAGCTCCTCCGCCGTACGCCCCATCAGCCGCCAGGCGTGCAGCCCGCCGACGCGCAGCGCGGACTGCAGGGCGTCCAGGCTCCGGCCCTCCAGGGCCTCGCCGCGGCCGAGTTCGTAGTAGGTGGCCGCGATCGCGCCCCCGTCGTCGCGCGGATCCGCGACGTGGTCGACGAACAGGGTCAGCGCCTGCACCACCCCGGCCCGCAGGTTCCTGCGGTAGGTCCCGTCGGCGGGCCGGGCGTATTCCGGGACCTGGCGGCGGACCTCCTCCTCCACCTCGTCGGCGACGGCCGGCAGCCGTTCGCGCAGCAGCTCGGCCAGTTCGGGGGGCACGGACGGGGCGCCGGGGCGGTCCGGCACCCCGCGGGGGGTGGGCACAGCCATCACGGACACTCCTTTCGACCGGAAGCGGCTCACCCGCTGGCTAGTGCCGGTGGGACGAGTGGGAAGTGCCGTGTTGGACGGACGACCCCTCCGCTCCGTTCCGTGCCCCGACGGCACCCGCGTCACTCCGGCACGCCCAGCGCACGGGCGAGCATCGGCCACGAGGCGGTGAACTCGCGCTGCCAGTAAGGCCAGTCGTGTCCTCCTCCCGAGTAGAAGTGGGTGGTCGCCGGAACGCCCAGCCGGGCCAGGGTGCGGGCGAAGCCCTGAGCCGAGGGCCACAGGGCGCTCTCCAGCACCCCGGGCAGCGGATCGCCGCTGCCACCGGCCAGCCCGCTGCCCTGCGAGACGTACAGCGCGGTGCCGCGCAGACCGGCGGCGCGGGCGCGCGGGTTAAAGTCCCGCCAGGTCGGCAGGTTGAGCAGCGGGTGGCCCCACAGGGAACCGGCCGGCAGGTTCTCGCGTGCCACGATGGCGTCCATGATGGCGGGAACACCGGGGGCGGTGGTGTCCAGGATGCCGCTGTAGGAGGCCGCGGCCCGGAACGCCCCGGTGTGGCGGGCGGCGTGCGCCATCGCGCCGTAGCCGCCGGTCGAGACTCCGGCGACCGCCCGTACGGGTGAGGCCCGGTAGTCCCGGGCGAGCAGGGCCGGCACCTCCGACACCTGGAAGGTCTCGTAGTCCGGGCCGCCGCGCCACGCGCTCGGGACGCCCGTCGGCCCCGCGTCCGGCATCGCCACGATCAGGTCGCGGCCCTCGGTGAAGGCCTCGATGCCCGTCTCGCGGGTCCAGGACGTGTAGTCGTCGTGGGCGCCGTGCAGCAGGTACAGCACGGGGTACTTCTTGTCCGGCCGGGTGGCGAAGTCCGACGGCAGGATCAGCCGGACCGGGGCACTGCGGCCGAGCGCGGCGGAGGACACGGACACGTCCCGGGTGCGTGGCCCGGGCCGGGCGGCGGCCCGGGCGCGGGCCGTACCGGTCACGGCCCCGAGCAGGGTGGCGAGTCCGGCGGCGGCCGTCGCCCGGGCGACGGCGCGCCGGGACATTCCGGTGGCGGGCTGGGGCGGCAGGTCGGGCATGGCGGCTCCTCGGGTCACGGTGGTTCAGGGGGCCCGCTCGGCGAGCACCCGGCTCAGATGGGCGGTGATCGCGTCGACGTGCGGCGGATCGAGCAGCGACAGGTGGTGGCCGGACACCGGCACGACCTCCAGGCGCGGGCACACCTCGTCCCAGCCCAGTGCCGCGTCGTCCCGCTCGTACGCCGGGTCGCGCACGGTGTGCGGCGCGGGCTCGGTGGCCCGGTAGAGGACCACCGGGCCGTCGTGGCGCCCGGGCCGGTGTGCCTCCCCGGCGCCCAGGTCCAGGTACGAGGCCCGCTGGTGCTCCAGCGCGGCGTCCGGCACGTCGGCGGCCTCGCGCAGCGCCCCCAGCACGGTGTCGATCCGGGCCCGGTCGTCGTCCATGGCCACCAGATCCGCGTAGGGCAGTTCCAGCCGCACCCCGTAGGCGTCGGCCACGTGCCGGGCGAAGCCCTCGAAGTGGGCCCGGACGCGGTCGGCGCGCGTCAGCCCGGGCCGGGGCAGGGGGCGTACGGAGTCGATGAGCACGACCAGGCGGACGTCCCGCCCGGCGGCGGTCAGTTGCCGTGCCGCCTCCTGGGCGACGAAACCACCGAAGGACCAACCGCCCAGCACCAGGGGCCCGTCGGGGTGGGCGGCGGCGATCGCCTCGGCGTAGCGGCGGGCCTTGTCCGGCACGGTCCGGGCCTCCTCGATCCGCGCCAGGCCGTACACCGGCCGGTCGTCCCCGAGCCGCTCGGCCAGCGCCCGGTAGACGGAGA
Organism: Streptomyces sp. NPDC044921; assembly: GCF_056432865.1. Lineage (NCBI taxonomy): Bacteria > Bacillati > Actinomycetota > Actinomycetes > Kitasatosporales > Streptomycetaceae > Streptomyces > Streptomyces sp. NPDC044921. The sequence continues at coordinate 42,582 of NZ_JBWKIF010000033.1, read as the reverse complement.
CCGGGCCGCCGGCGGCGTGGGCCAGGAACAGCGGCGGCCGGGAACCGGTCGCGACCAGCGGGCGCAGCGGGCCGTCCAGGGCCGCGCGGACGCGGGCGGCGGCGTCCTCCACGGTGACGGCGGTGAACAGCGCGCGCAGGGGGAGCGCGATGCCGAGGTCGCGCTCCACGGCCGTGCGGATGCGGACGGCCATGAGCGAGTCCAGGCCGAGGTCGGCCAGCGCGGTGCCCGGCGTGACACGGGCGGGGGAGTGGCCGGTGACGGCGGCGATGTGGTGGGTCAGCAGGGCCAGGGCGGTGGAGGGGTCCGCCGGGTCGGGGGCAGCCGAGCCTCCCGTTGCCGTTGCCGTTGCCGTTGCCGTTGCCGTCGCCGTCGCCGTCGCCGGGTGCCGGGCCGGGGCGGCCGCCGACTGGTCGGACGCCCCCGCGGTGCCGTGCGCCGCCCCGGCAACCGGGCGCGCGGGCTCACCGCGCGCCGCCCGGCCGTCCGTCCACCAGTGGCGTGTGTGCCGCCACCGGGGCCGCGGCAGGTCGACCACCCGGCCCGGGGGCACGGGCAGACGCAGGCCCGCCGCGTACAGCGCGCCCAGCTGCCCGGCGATCGCCGCGGACCCGTCGGCGTCCCGGCGCAGCGTCGCCAGGGCGAGGGCGCCGGGCACGGTGTCGGTGACGGCGCCCGTCAGCACCGGATGGGGCGAGATCTCGACGAACGCCGTGTGCCCGTCGGCCGCGGCCGCGGCGAGGGCCCGGTCCAGCCGCACGGGCCGCCGCAGGTTGGCCGCCCAGTGGCCCGCGTCGAAAGCCGAGTCGCCGCGCGGGTCGTCGAGGACGGTGGAGTACACCGGGACGGCCGAGGGCCGTCCCCGGACACCGGACAGCGCGTCGGTCAGCTCCGGCAGCAGCACGTCCACCTGCGGCGAGTGCCCGGCGCCGACGACCCGCATGGCCCGGGCCGCCCGCCCGCGGGCCCGCAGCCCGCGCACCAGTGAGGCCACCGCCGCCTCCTCTCCCGTGACGACCTTCTGCCGGGGAGAGGAGTGCACGGCGACCTGCACGCCCGGCTCCAGGGACGCCACTTCGTCGTCGTCCAGGTCCACCACGGCCATCGCCCCGCCCCGCAACCCGCTGAGCAGCCGGGCCCGTACGGCGACGACCCGGGCCCCGTCCGCCACGTCCAGCGCGCCCGCGCACACGGCCGCCGCCACCTCGCCCAGGGAGTGGCCGATCACGGCGGCGGGTTCGACGCCGTACGAACGCCACAGCTCCGCCAGCGCCAGCTGCAGCCCGAACAGCACGGGCTGGGCGACCTCCAGCCGGTCCAAGGGCGCCCCGGAGGACAGATGGTCGCCCAGCGACAGGCCGCATTCCGGGGCGAGTTGCGGGTCGAGCTTCTCCACGGCGGCGGCGAACGCGGGTTCCTCGGCCAGCAGCCGGCGCGCCATGCCCGGCCACTGGCTGCCGTAACCGGAGAAGACCCAGACGGGACCGCGCCCCACACGGTCCACCTCACCGGCCACCACCCGCGCGTCCGCGCGCCCGTCGGCCAGCGCCTGAAGGGCCGTGACCAGTTCGGCCCGGTCCCGGGCCACGACGGCGGCGCGCACCGGGCCCCGGCCCGTCCGCCCGGCCAGGGTGCGGGCCACGTCCGCGGGGTGCGCGGTGCTCTCGCGCAGCCACGCGGCGAGCCGGCCCGCCGTGTCGCGGACGCGGCCGGTGCCGATGTCCGAGAGCAGGTGCAGGCGGGCGGCCGGCTCCTCGGCGGGGCGTGCGGGGGCCGGGCCGGGCGGCGCCTCCTCCAGCACGGCGTGGGCGTTGGTGCCGCCGAAACCGAACCCCGAGACGCCCGCCACGGCGGTGCCGCCGTAGCGCGGCCAGGGCTCCGGCTCGGTCACCACCCGCAGCCGGGCGTCGGTGAGGGAACTGCCCGCCGCGCAGTGCAGCGACGGGGGGACGGCGTCGTGGTGCAGGGCCAGCACGGTCTTCACCAGACCGGCGACGCCCGCGGCCGACTCCAGATGACCGAGGTTGCCCTTCACGGACCCCAGCAGCAGCGGCTGGTCCGGGTCGCGGCCCGCGCCCAGCACCGCGGCCAGCGCGCCCGCCTCGATCGGGTCGCCCAGCGGGGTGCCGGTGCCGTGCGCCTCCACGTAGTCGACCCGCCCGGCGGCCAGCCCGGCCCGCGCGTAGGCGCTCTCCAGCAGCGCCTGCTGGGCGGCCGGGTTGGGGGCCATGAGGCCGTTGGAACGCCCGTCGGAGTTGACGGCGGTGGCGCGCACGACGGCCAGGACGCGGTCGCCGTCCCGCTCGGCGTCCGACAGCCGCTTCAGGACCACCGCCGCGCAGCCCTCGCCGCGCCCGATGCCGTCGGCGGCGGCCGAGAACGGCTTGCAGCGCCCGTCCGGGGCGAGGGCGCCCGCCCTGCCGAAGGCGACCGTGACGGCCGGTGACAGCAGCAGATTGACCCCGGCGGCGATCGCGGTGTCGCTCTCGCCGGTGCGCAGGCTGACACAGGCGTGGTGCAGCGCGACCAGCGAGGAGGAGCAGGCCGTGTCCACCGCCAGGCTCGGCCCGCGGGTGTCCAGTACGTAGGCGAGCCGTCCGGCGGCCACGCCCAGGGCGCCCCCGGCCGGGGCCCAGGGGTCGACGGCCGCCGGGTCGGCGCCGGTGAGCTGCCCGTACTCGGGGGCGGAGATCCCCACGAACACACCGGTGGCCGTGCCCGCCAGCGACCCGGCCGGCACGGCCGCGTGGTCGAGCGCCTCGTGGACCACCTCCAGCAGGATCCGCTGCTGAGGGTCCGTCACCGCGGCCTCACGCGGGCTGATCCGGAAGAACTCGGCGTCGAACCCGGCGATGTCGTCGAGATAGCCGCCCCACGCCTGCGCCTCGGCCGGCGGGACGGGCGTGAAGTCGCGCCAGCGGTCCTCCGGGACGCGCCGGATCGCGTCGACGCCCTCGTTCAGCAGCCGCCAGTAGTCCTCCGGGCCGTGCACCGAGCCGGGCAGTCGGCAGCCCACCCCGACGACCGCCACCGGCTCCGCCGGCCCGGCCGGTGCCCCGGCCCGTGCGGCGGGCACGGCCCGCGCCTCCGTGGCGCACAGCCGTGCCACCAGGGCCTCGCCCGTGGGCGTCTCCCACAGCAGCGTCGACGGCAGGTCGCGGCCCGTGGCCCGGGACAGCTCGCCGGCCAGGGCCACGGCGTCCCGCGAGGCCATGCCGAGGTCCGCCAGCGGCCGGTCCATCGGGACGGCCTCGGGCGGGGTGCCGTACCAGACGGCCACCCGCTGTGCGACCAGCCGGCGCAGCGCGCCCTCGTCGAGCGGCCTCATCCGGCGGCCCCCGCCGTCGCCGCCCCGTCCCGCCCGCCGTACGCGCCCTCCAGGTACCGGGCCCGGGTCAGCGCCCGCGACACCTTGCCGCTGGAGGTGCGCGGCACCGTCCCCGGCGGCACCAGGACGACGTCGGCGAGCCGCAGCCCGTGCCGGGCCGAGACGGCGCCGCGCACGGCCCCGGCCAGGGCGGGCACGTCGAGGTCCTCCAGGCGCGCGGTCCGCGCGTGCTCCGCCACCACGACCACCCGCTCGCCCCCGGCCCCGCCGGGCACGGCGAACGCCGCCAGCCGGTCCCGCCGGACCGCCTCGTGCGCCTCCTGGGCCGTCGCCTCGACGTCCTGCGGATAGTGGTTGCGGCCGTCGACGATGATCAGGTCCTTCAGCCGCCCCGTGACGACCAGGTGGCCCTCCAGCACCGTCCCCAGGTCACCGGTGCGCAGCCAGCGGCCGGGGGCGTCCCCGGCCGCCGCGAACCGGGCGCCGAACACGTCGCGCGCGTCCCGGTTCCAGTAGCCGCGGCCCACGTTGGGGCCCTGCACCCAGATCTCCCCGACCTCGCCCTCCGGCAGCGGCGCCCGGGTCACCGGGTCGGCGACCCGGACCGCCTGGCCGGCCGGGGTGCCGCAGCCCGCCAGCAGCACGGCCCGGGGATCGTCCGGGCGCGCGGGCAGCGCCTTCCCGGCGGCCAGGGCGTCACGGTCCAGCGTGAACCGCGTCAGCGGTTCACCCGGCCGGGCCGCGCTGACGAACACGGTCGCCTCGGCCAGCCCGTACGAGGGGCAGTGCGTCCCTGGCGACAGGCCCTGGCCGGCGAACGCCGCGTGGAACCGGTCGGCCGTGCCCGGGCGCACCGGCTCGCTGCCGTTGATCAGCGCGGTCACCCGGTCCAGCCGCAGGCCCTCCTTCTGGTCCGCGGTGACGGAGGCGACGCAGTAGTCGTAGGCGAAGTTGGGCGCCGCGCTGATCGCGTGCGGATGGGCGGCGAGCAGCCGCAGCCAGCGCACGGGCTCGTGCAGGAACGCCGCCGGATCCATCAGCACCGACAGCGTGCCGCGCACCACCGGCGCCGCGACGCTGAGCACCAGACCCATGTCGTGGTAGAGCGGCAGCCAGCCCACGCAGGTCACCGGGTGGGTGTCGGCCCCGTAGGCGGCCAGCGCCTGGCGGGCGTTGGCGACGACGTTGCCGTGGCTGATCTCCACGCCCGCGGGGGCCCGGGTCGAGCCGGAGGTGTACTGCAGGTAGGCGGTCGCCGCGGGTGCGGGGGAGACGGGGCACCAGTCGCGGCCCGCGTCGTCGGGCACCTCGTCCGCGACGAGCATCCGCGGTCCGCCGGCGCCGAGGAACTCCCGCACCTCGTCCCGGCCCGGGCCCGTGGTCACGACCACCGACGGGGCGGCGTCGGCCAGGACGCCCGCGAGCCGGTCCGCGTGGCCGGGCAGCCCCGGCGGGTACAGCGGCACGGCGACCAGCCCGGCGGCCAGGGCCGCGAGGAACGCGGTCACGTAATCCGCGCCCTGGGGACACAGCAGCGCGACCCGGTCCCCGGGTCCGGCCGACTCGGCCAGGCGCGCGGCCAGGGCCCGCACCCGCACGTCCAGGCGCCGCCAGGTGAGCGTGCGGTGCACGCCGCGCGAGTGCGGGGCGGGGTGCTCGACGTAGGTGAACGCCCGGCGGTCCGGGGCGGCCCCGGCCCAGTGCCGCACGTACTCCGGCAGCGTCGGGCACGCGGGCGCGAGCGGGGGGCGGCGGTTGTCCATCAGGCGGGGCTCCTCACGGCGCGGATCTGCTTGCGGATCGTCACGGGTGCTCGGACCGCACGGTCCGGGACGGGCTCCCGCGGGACCGTGCGTGCTTGCCGCCGGTACCGGCCGGCGCACCGCCGCGGCGCGCCGGCCGTCCGGTCAGAGCGGGATGTTGCCGTGCCGGCGCTCCGGCATCGGGGCCCGCTTGCCGCGCAGGGCACGCAGGGCGCGGCACACCTGCTCCCGGGTCTCGCGCGGCGCGATGACGGCGTCGACGTAGCCGCGCTCGGCGGCGAGGTACGGCGTGCCGTGGGTGCGTTCGTACGCGGCGAGGAGGCGGGCGCGCAGCGCCTGCGGGTCGTCGCTGGCGGCGAGTTCGCGCCGGTGCAGGACGCCCACCGCCCCCTCCGCGCCCATGACGGCGATCCGGGCGGTGGGCCAGGCGAGGTTGACGTCCGCGCCCAGGTGCTTGGAGCCCATCACCGCGTATCCGCCGCCGTACGCCTTGCGCACCACGACCGTGACCTTGGGGACGGTCGCCTCGGCGTAGGCGTACAGCAGTTTCGCGCCGCGCCGGATGATCCCGGCCTGTTCCTGCCGTACGCCGGACAGGTACCCGGGCACGTCGGCGAAGGTCAGCAGCGGGATGCCGAACGCGTCGCAGAACCGCACGAACCGCGCCGCCTTCTCCGAGGCGTCGATGTCGAGGACCCCGGCGGCGTGCAGCGGCTGGTTGGCGACGACTCCCACCGAGCGGCCCTCGACGCGGGCCAGGGCGCAGATGATGTTCGGCGCGAACAGCTCCTGCACCGGCAGCAGTTCGCCGTCGTCGACGACGGCGTGCAGCACGTCCCGCATGTCGTACGCCTCGCCGAGCCGGTCGGGCACGACGTCGTCGAGCCCGGCCCCGGAGGGCGCGTGCCCGGGTGCGTACTCCGGGGGCCGTTCCAGGTTGTTGGCCGGGAGGTACGACAGGAGGTCGCGCACGGTGGCGAGGGCGTCCTCCTCGTCGGCGGCCAGGAAGTGTGCGTTGCCGTTGACGGTGTTGCTGGTGCGGGCGCCGCCCAGCTCCTCGGCGGTGGTGCGCTCGCCCGTGACGGTCTCGATGACGTCCGGGCCGGTGACGAACATGTGCGAGGCGCCGTCCACCATCACCGTGAAGTCGGTGATGGCCGGCGAGTACGCGGCGCCGCCCGCGCACGGGCCGAGGACGACCGAGATCTGCGGGATCACCCCGGACGCCTTGACGTTGCGGCGCACCAGTTCGGCGTAGAGGGCGAGGGAGGCGACGCCCTCCTGGATGCGGGCCCCGCCGGAGTCGTTCAGGCCGATCACCGGGCAGCCGGTCTTCAGGGCGAGCTCCATCAGGGCGACGGTCTTCTCCCCGAAGGCCTCACCCATGCTGCCGCCGAACACCGTGGAGTCCTGGGCGAACACGCACACCGGGCGGCCGTCGACCGTGCCGTACCCGGTGACCACGCCGTCACCGTAGGGACGGCGGGCGTCCTGTCCGGTGGGCCGGGCCCGGACGAACAGGCCGGTCTCGGTGAAGGAGTCCTCGTCCACGAGCCGTTCGATCCGCTGCCGGGCGGAGAACTCCCCGCGTCTGCGCGGCCCGGCCGGGGCCGCCGCCTGCTCCCGGCGACGCCGCAGGCCGGCGACGCGTTCCGCGGTGCCGCCGGGTGCGTGCGCCGTGCTCTCCCCCGGACCGGATGCTGTCACCTCTGTGCTCACGACCACCTCCGAAGCGGGTCTCGAATATGGCAGCGAGGGTGCGGGGTCCCGGGCGGATCGCCGTGACGTGTGGGGGAGTTGAGTCCTCGGACGCGGGGTTTCATCCCCGTGTGACAAGGGGGCCGCCGACACGGGGAGGATTCAGTTCCGGGGCTGCTGAATGCGTTCTCGTTCTTCTATTGGACGTGCGGCCGCCGGACATCCAGGCTGGAGTCGACCATCGCCCGAACAGCCGAAACGACAACCGGAAGAGGTCACGAGCCCATGCACACCCGCCGCATCGGTGACGTCGAGGTCAGCGCGATCGGCCTGGGCGCGATGCCCATGTCCATCGAGGGCCGACCGGACGAGGCGCGCTCCCTCGCCACCCTGCACGCCGCGCTCGACGCGGGCGTGACGCTGATCGACACCGCGGACGCCTACCACCTGCACGCCGACGAGGTCGGCCACAACGAGACCCTCGTCGCCAAGGCCCTCGCCTCCCACGAGCGCGGCGGTGAGGTCCTGGTCGCCACCAAGGGCGGCCACCTGCGCCCCGGCGACGGCAGCTGGACGCTGGACGGCAGCCCCCGCCACCTCAAGCAGGCCTGCGAGGCGTCCCTGCGCCGGCTCGGCGTGGAGGCCATCGGGCTGTACCAGTTCCACCGCCCCGACCCGAAGGTGCCCTATGCCGAGTCGGTCGGCGCCGTGCGTGACCTGCTCGACGAGGGCAAGATCCGCATGGCGGGCATCTCGAACGCGGACCCCGAGCAGATCCGGCAGGCCCGGGACATCCTCGGCGGCCGTCTGGTCGCCGTGCAGAACCAGTTCTCCCCGGCCTTCCGCTCCAGCGAGCCGGAGCTGCGCCTGTGCGACGAGCTCGGCATCGCGTTTTTGCCCTGGAGCCCGCTCGGCGGGATCACGAAGGCCGGCGAGCTCGGCTCGGCCCACGGCGCCTTCGCCCGTGTCGCCGCGGCACGCGGTGTGAGCCCGCAGCGGGTGTGCCTGGCGTGGATGCTCGCCAAGTCGCCCGTGGTGGTGCCGATCCCGGGCGCCAGCCGGCCCGAGACCATCCGCGACTCGGCCGCCGCCACCGACCTCGTCCTGACCGCGGGGGAACTGGCCGAGCTGGACGCCGCCTGAACCGTCGCCCGGCACCACCGGCAACCGGGAGGACCGCCGCCGATGGCGTCGTCGTCAGAAAGACCTCTCGACCACCGCTACCGGGACGAGCACCCGGTCCGCACCCTGGCCTACCTGTTCCGCGCCGACCGCCGACGGCTGGCGCTGGCCGTCGTCGTCGTCTTCACCGTCAAGCACAGCCCGGTCTGGCTGCTGCCGCTGGTCACCGCGTCCATCATCGACACGGTCGTCCAGCACCAGCCCCTCGCCCGCCTGTGGACCAGCACCGGGCTCATCCTGTTCATCCTGCTGGTCAACTACCCGCTGCACGTGCTCTACGTCCGACTGCTGTACGGCAGCGTCCGCCGCATGGGCACCGGCCTGCGCTCCGCCCTGTGCACCCGCATGCAGCAGCTGTCCATCGGCTACCACTCCCGGGTCAGCGCCGGCGTGCTCCAGGCCAAGGTGGTCCGCGACGTGGAGACCGTCGAGCAGATGGTCCAGCAGACCGCCGAGACCGGACTCGGCGCCACCACCGTGCTCACCGGCGGACTCGTCATCATCGCCATCCGCACCCCCGAGTTCCTGCCCGTCTTCCTCGTCGTCGTGCCCGCCGCCGCGCTTCTGGTGGCCCGGCTCCGGGCCAGACTGCGCACCCACAACGAGCACTTCCGCCACGAGGTGGAGACCCTGTCGTCCCGCGTCACGGAGATGACCCGCCTCATCCCGGTCACCCGCGCCCACGGCCTGGAGGGCAAGGCGCTGCGCCGCATGGACGGCACCCTCAACCGGCTGCTCACCTCCGGCCTCCGCCTCGACCTGGTCAACGGCCGGTTCGGCTCCCTGGCCTGGGTCGTCCTCAACGTCGTCGGTGTGCTGGTCCTGGCCGGCGCGGCGCTCGTCTCCTACCACGGTGTGTGGGGCGTCACCCCCGGCGACGTCGTCATGCTCAGCGCGTTCCTCACCACCCTCACCAACTCCACCACAACGCTGGCGGGGCTCGCCCCGGTCATCACCAAGGGCCTGGAGTCGGTCCGCTCCGTGGGCGAGGTGCTCCAGGCGCCGGAGCTGGAGGACAACCAGGGCAAGGCGGAGCTGACCGCGCTGCGCGGAGCCGTCACCTTCGAGCACGTCGGCTACGCCTACGGAACCGACGGCCGCGCGGCCGTACGGGACCTCACCCTGGACGTGCGGCCGGGCGAGACCGTGGCCCTGGTCGGCGCGTCCGGCGCCGGCAAGTCCACCGTGCTCAACCTCGTCATCGGCTTCATCCGCCCCACCTCGGGCCGTCTGCTGCTCGACGGCACCGACATGAACACCCTCGACCTGCGCACCTACCGCCGCTTCCTGTCGGTCGTGCCGCAGGAGTCGATCCTCTTCGACGGCACGGTCCGCGAGAACGTCGCCTACGGCATGGACGACACCGACGAGGAGACGGTGCGGGCGGCCCTGCGCGACGCCAACGCGCTGGAGTTCGTCGACCGGCTCCCCAGGGGCCTCGACACCCTGGTCGGCGAGCACGGCGCCCGGCTCTCCGGGGGGCAGCGCCAGCGGCTCGCCATCGCCCGGGCCCTGATCCGCGACCCCAGGGTGCTGGTCCTCGACGAGGCGACGTCGGCGCTCGACACCCGCTCGGAGGCGCTCGTCCAGCAGGCCCTGGGCCGGCTGCTGCGCGGCCGGACCACCTTCGTCGTGGCGCACCGGCTCTCCACCGTCCAGGGCGCCGACCGGATCGTGGTGATGGACGACGGCCGCGTCCAGGAGATCGGCACCCACGAGGAGCTGCTGCGCCGGGGCGGGGCGTACACGGCCCTGCACAGCGGCCAGCTCGCCTGACGTGATCAGGGGGCGGTCAATTTTCGTCACATCCGCCCCCGCTGAGGAAAAGGTGTGAATGTTTCCGCGTGGTTCGGGCATACGCAGCGCAAACCACAGAGAGGGGCGCTACGTGCTCGTACCGGACCGGAAGGCCGTCAGGGAGTTGCTGACGCGGTACGCGTCGCTGAGGATCGCTCAGGCGGAGCGGAACACGCCGGCGACGGCACGCGAACTGGACGACGTCAGTTACACGCTGTGCGTGATGATGGGGACGTCCGACATCAGCGATGCCATCGCCAAGGCGGACGTGCTGCTGCTGACCAAGGAGCGGTCCGCCGCCGCGGACACGGACGGGGAGAACGGCCTGAAGCTGGTCGGCTGAGATCAGGGACCCGGGCCCGTACCCGGAGCTGCCCCGGCGGTCCGGGAACGGGCCGCCGGAGCAGCGGTCCTCCCGTGGAACGCCGTGCGGTACGCGTACGGCGTGGTGCCCACCACCTTGCGGAACCGCTCCCGGAACGCCGTCGGGGAGCCGAAACCGGCCTGCCGCGCGATCCGCTCGACCGGGTGGTCGGTGCTCTCCAGCAGGTACTGGGCGCGCCGCACCCGCGCCCGCAGCAGCCACTGCAACGGCGTGGTGCCGGTCTGCTCCCGGAAACGGCGGCTGAACGTCCGCTCGCTCATCCCGGCGCGTGCCGCCAGGTCGCCCAAGGTGACCTCGTGCGCCAGGTGGTCCTCGATCCACTCCAGCAGCGGCTCCAGCGCGGAGCCCCTGGGCACCGGCGGGTGCTCGTGCACGATGAACTGGGCCTGCCCGCCCTCCCGTTCCAGCGGCATCACCGACATCCGGGCGATGTTCGCCGCCACAGCCGAGCCCAGGTCGCGGCGGATCATGTGCAGGCACAGGTCGAGCGCGGCGGCCGCACCGGCCGAGGTGAGGATCTGCCCGTTGTCCACGTACAGCACGTCCGGCTCCACCTCGACCGCGGGGAAGCGCCGCGCCAGTTCGCCCGCGGCCACCCAGTGCGTGGTGGCGCGCAGCCCGTCCAGCAGCCCCGCCTCGGCCAGCACGAAGGCGCCCACGCACACCGACGCGATCCGGGTACCGGACTCGGCCGCCCGCCGCAGGGCCGCCAGCACGCGGGCGGACGGTGGCGGCGCCTCGGGGGAGCAGCCGGGGACGATGACGGTGTCGGCCTCCGCCAGCGCCTCCAGCCCCTGCTCGACGCGCAGCGTGAAACCGCCGTCCGCGCGTACCTCCGGCGTCTCGGAGCAGAGCCGGACCCGGTAGGCCGGCCGCCCGTCCGGCAGGTGGGTCAAGGCGAACGTCTGCTGGGGAGCCGCCATGTCGAACGGCACCACGTGATCGAGGACGAGGATCGCCACTGTGTGCATGGCCGCCACCCTAGGCGCATTCCCGCCGGGCCCGTGACCCGGGGAACCGGGCGGTACGCGGCGGGAGCGGCAGGTCAGCGAGTTGGCGGGAATCCGTTGGAAGCTGTCGTTCCAGCCCCTGGGCGACGGGGCCGGGGTTTTTCTAGCGTGAGGGCCCTTGATCGTCCTCACGGAAAGAGCCCCGGTGACCAAGTTCCTGCTGTCCCTCCATGTCCTGGCCGCCATCGTCGCCATCGGTCCCGTGACCGTCGCGGCCAGCATGTTCCCGCCGGCGGCCCGGCGCGCGGTCCCGGCGGGCGGCGTCGCCGTGGACCCGTCGGCGGTCGGTACGGTCGCGCTGCTCCACCGCATCTGCCGCGTCTACGCCGCGGTCGGAGTGAGCGTCCCGGTCCTGGGCCTGGCCACCGGGGCCGTGATGGGCGTCCTGGGCAGCGGGTGGCTCGTCACCTCCATCGCCCTGACCGCCGCGGCCGCGGGCGTCCTCGCCGCCTTCGTCCTGCCGCGGCAGGAGGAACTGCTCGGTCAACTCAGGGACGAGCAGGCCGTCGACCACCGGAACACCGTGCAACTCGCCATGTTCACCGGTGTCTTCAACCTTCTGTGGGCCACGGTCACCGTCCTGATGATCGTCCGGCCCGGTTCCACGACCGGAGCCTGAGAGCCCTCCCGCGCTTGTCACAGATGTCCGGTCTGAGTCAAGTCATCCCAAGGAATTCACACTCCGGGACTCCGTGCCGCCTACACTCGCAGTCTCGCCCCCGCTCGGGGCCGACGAGCAGAAAGGCACGTTGACGGGTGTTCCAGGATTCCCCCATCTACGACCGACTCATCGCGGAGCGCGGCGATGTACCCGCACAGGTGCGCCGCGAGGCCGAACGTGTGAGCAGGGAACTGGAGCTGGTCATGCGGCCCTCACAGTCCCTCGGCTACGACCGTCCGCACTCCCCGGGCAACGGCTGGCAGCGCACGGCGATGCTCCCCGGCCCGCGGCCGCAGTGACCCCCTGGCCGCCCCCGGGACCGGGCCCGGTACGGGTGCCGGGCCCGGTGCTCAACGGACCGTGGAGTCGAGGCCGTTGAGGTGCGACGGCCGCTCGGGGACCGGCCGCGCCAGCCACTCGGCGATGGTGCGGGCGATCGGCTGCCCCGTCTCCACCTCGACGAACCCGAACTGCCCCGACTGGTTGCACTCCAGGAACCACCAGGTCCCGTCCGCGTCCTCCACGAAGTCGAACGCGCCGTAGGCCAGTTTGGCCTCGGCCAGGTACGACAGGACGGCCGCCGCGACGCGCGGCGGCACCTCGGCCGGCCGCCACGGTGAACCGGGCGCGGCGAACCGCACGTCGACCTCGTCGGGATCCGCGTCCGCCGCGGCCGCCTTGCGGGCGGCCAGCATCCGCTCGCCCACGACGGTGAGCCGGATGTCGGCCCGCTTGGCGATCCGCCGCTGCAGCAGCGTCGGACCGAAGGCCACGGCGGAGAAGTCCGTGTCCGGCGCGACCCGGCTGGTCGGCACGGCCCGCGGCGGATCCTGCGGATGCGCGCCCGACACCGGCTTGACCACGAGGTCCGGGTAGCGCTCGGCGAACTCGCGGGCGGCGCGCGGAAACGTCGTGATGAGCGTCGCCGGCACGGGCAGGCCGCACCGCTGGGCGAGCCTGAGCTGCCAGGGTTTGTGCCGGGCCCGGCGGGCCGCGTCGGGGTGGTTCATCCACCGTGCGTCCGAACCGCGCAGCATGCCGTAGAGCGCCTGCGCCGCCTCCTCGGTCAGCCAGGCGGACGGCTGGGGCGCCCGTGCGGCCGGGGTGCCGGGCCGGCGCACCCAGACCGACCGGAGCCCCCCGATGCTCACCAGCCGCCCCCCGGCGGACAGATGGCCGCGGAACCGGCCGTGCACGTACTCCCCGGACAGTGCGACGCCCCCGGTCAGATCGGCCGGGTCGACGCGGACCACCGGGACCCCCGTCGCGTTCAGGTGCACGACCACCATGTCCGCGGTCACGTCCTCCTCGCAGGTGAGGATCAGTACGGTCATCTTCGGCGGCCCGTGGTCAGTCGTCGAAGTGCGTCTTGGAACCGGCGGTGGACGTCGTGGTGCCGAACTCCCTCAGCAGGGCGAAGTCGGAGGCCGCGACGCGGCCGTCGCGGAGCACGTTCAACTGCAGTCCGGCGTCGTACACGTACGGAATGGCAGCGTCCAACTCCACTGCCGGGCGCGCGTAGTTGAGCGCGAACGGTTGCATCGTCTCTCCCTCGTCGGTACTGCGCCGACCGGACGGAGGCCCGGGGGCGCGGCCGCCCGGTCCGCCGACTCGTTTCGGCTTCCAGAGACTTATACGAGTCGAACGGGTGGTTGGTTTCCTTACTTTCCGTAGTCATCGCGCCGGTTGCCGGGCCGGCGGGGGTGCCGTGCTGCGCTCCCGTTCGCCGAGGGAGCCGCGGACGGTGCGCAGAGCGAGCAGCAGGACGCCGATGTCGTCCAGGTACACCGGGTCGGGCAAGAGGTCGGTGGGCAGCACGAGATAGAGCACCGCGCCCCAGAAGACCCAGCGCGGTCCCGTGGGCAGTCCGGCGCGCCGCAGTTCGCGCCGGGTCCGCACGAGACGGACGAGGACGCCGACGGCGCAGCCCAGGACGATCGCCGCGAGTACCGCGGCCACGATGATGACCGTTGTGGTCGTATCCACGGGCTGCCCCCTCCTGGCGTGCCGCGACCCGGGGTGTCACCTTCTGGATTCCCGTTTCCGGCGGCTGTATTGCGCTCGGGGCCCGACATGTCGCCGTGTCGGCTGATTTTCCCGTGCGCGCCGTCATCCCGGTGGCTCACCCGAGTGGCACGGCGTGACGGGGGCGCCTAGTAATGGTCAGCGTAACGTCGCTCGTCGCACGACGGGGGGCGCAGGAGCGGCCGCACTCTTCCCCTGGAGGCGAGTATGACCACCTGCTCTTCATCACCCCGCTCGAACGAACCTGCCATACCCCACGAGCCGAACGGGCCCGCCCAGCCGTCCGCCGAGACAACGGCCGCCACCGGCACGCACCAGGTGGAGCAGACGAGCACGCAGCCCGCCGCCGACTCGTACGAGGCGCACGGCTCCGCACAGGCCGCGCCGACGGGCCCCGGCCCCGCGGCCCCCGGTTCCCACCCGGCGGCCGCGGCGGGTCCGCAGCCCTTCGCCGTGCCGGAGCGGCCGAGCCACGCTCCCGCCCCGACCGCGGCACCCGACCCGTACCGCCCGCCGGCGCGGCCCGCTCCCGCCGGCCAGGACTGGACGGATCCCGCCGAGGCCCCGCCCACGGCCCCCGGCCAGGACTGGACGGACCCCGCCGACGCCCGGCCGGTCGCTCCCGGGCACGAGGGGACGTCCGCGTCGGCCGGATCCGACCCGTCTGCCGCGCCCGGTCGGCCCGAGCCCGCCGCGCCCGGTCAGCAGGGATCCGCCGCGTCCGGCCCGCAGGGCTCTGCCGCACCCGGTCAGTCCGGACTTTCCGCGCCCGGTCGGCCCGAGTCCGCCGCGCCCGGCCGGTTCGGGCCCGCCGCAGGCGATGCGTCCGCGTCCGCCGCGGCTCCGGCGCCTCCGTCCGGCCGTGACGGGTCCGCCGCGCCCTCCGCTGCCGGGCCGGATCGGCCCGCCGCTTCGTCCATCCCCGGTTCGGACGGGCCCGCCGCTTCGTCCGCCCCCGGTTCGGACGGACCCACCACTTCGTCCGCCGTCGGCCCGGGCGGGCCCACCGCTTCCGGCCCGGACGAGGGCGACCCCTCGGCCGCCCGGCCCTTCGTCATCCGCTCCCTGGACGACAACCCGGTCGAACTCCAGCCCGGCACCGGCACCGGCGGCGCTCCGTACGGCGACGCGGTCAGCGACCTGGTGCACGCCGCCGTGGCCGACCGGCCGCTGGAGGAGGTCGTGGACCTCATCACCTCGCTGGAGGAGTCGGCGGACCACACCCAGGCCCGGGTCGACGCGCTCCGCACGGCCGGGGTGGCCCGGCCCGTGGAGGACGTGTCCCGGCTGATCGCGATGCTGACGAAGCCGCCGCGCGACGCCGACTGCGCGGACGAGGCGATCCGGGCCGCGGCAGCCCACCGTCCGGTCGAGGAGGTGACCCGGCTGGTGACCCTGCTGCACAAGGAGCCGCAGGAGCCCCACGTCCGGGAGGAGGCGCTCCGGGCCGCGGCCACCGGCCGGTCGGTCGGGGAGCTGGTCGAGCTGATCGACCGCCTGGGCCTGGAACGCCTGGACCGCACCGGCCGCCTGCCGAACGGCACCCCGCGCCCCGAGACCGGCGACGGCAAGCCCGAGAAGCCGGCCCGCGCGGGCAGGCGCCGCCCGGCGCGCGCCGCTTCGGACGGCGAGACCCACCGGACACTCGACGCCGCCCCGCCCGAGCAGGAGGACCGCGCCACCGACCGGCTCGCCCGGTCCGTGTCCTGGTCGGGCTGGCTCGCCGCCCTGGCGCTGGCCGTGTGCGCGGTGGCCCACTTCCCGCTGGAGCGCGGCGAGGCGTCGCTGCGCCTGCACGCCTTCGCCCTCGGCCTGTCGGTGCTGTGCACCGTGCTGGCGCTGCTGCTGGCCCTGCGCCCCGTCGCCGTGGTGCTCGCCGGGGCGGTGCTGGTGCCCACGGTGCTGGCCGGCGCCCAGGCCTACGGGAGTTCCTTCCCGTCGGCGTCGCTGTCCCGGGCGGTGGACCTCGCGCTCGCCCCACCGTGGCTCGCCGCCGCGACCGCGGTGTGCGCGGCGCTGCTGGCCCTCGTCGCGCTGGTCTTCCGCGTGCTGGCACCCATCGCCGGCCGGCAGTGGGCGGCCGTGCCGCCGCCCGAGCCGCCCCGCACCGCGGAGTGACCCCCGTGGGCCTCGTACCGGACCGGAACCGCGCGCCGCGGCTCCGGTCCGGCCCGTGTGCTACGCCGTCCGCCGGCCGAGCAGCCCGGTCAGCACCCGGTCGGGGGTGAGGGGCAGCTCGCGGAAGCGGACGCCCGTGGCGTGGTGCACCGCGTTGCCGATCGCCGCCGCCGTCCCGACGATGCCGATCTCCCCGATCCCCTTGCTGCCCATCGGATTGAGCCGGGGATCGTCCTCGTCGAGCCAGTGCGCCTCGATCCCGGCGATGTCGGCGTGCACGGGCACGTGGTACGACGCCAGGTCCGACTCCACGAAGTCGCCGAACGCGGCGTCCATCGTGCTGCCCTCGGTCAGGGCCATGCCGAGCCCCATCGTCATGCCGCCGACGAACTGCGAGCGCGCGGTACGGGCGTTGAGGATGCGCCCGGCGGCGTACACCCCGAGCAGCCGGCCGACCCGGACCTCCCCGCTGACCGTGTCCACGGCGACCTCGGCGAAATGCGCCCCGAAGGCGTGCCGGGCCCATTCGCTCTCGGCGTCCGCCGTGCCGGTGGTGTCCGCGTGGACGTCGAGGCCCCGCTCGGGCAGCGGTCCCGTGTGCTCGGCCAGCCTCCGCGCCAGCCCGGCACAGGCCTCGTGCACCGCCCAGCCCCAGGAGGCCGTGCCGGACGAGCCGCCGGCCAGCGGCGCCGACGGCAGCTCGGTGCTGCCGACCTCGATCCGCACCCGGTCCAGCGGCACCCCCAGGGCGTCGGCACCCACCTGCGCCAGCACGGTCCGGGCGCCCGTTCCGATGTCGGTGGCGTCGATCCGCACCAGGAACGTCCCGTCGGGCAGCGCGCGGGCCTCGGCCGTGGACGGGCTCGCCATGACGGGGTACGTCGCGGCCGCCACGCCCGTCCCCAGCAGCAGGGGCCCGTCCCGCCGTGAGCGCGGACGCGGGTCGCGTCCCTCCCAGCCGAAGCGCCGGGCCCCCTCGCGCAGGCACTCGACGAGGTGCCGGCTGCTGAACGGCCTGCCGCTGTCGGGCTCGACGTCCGGCTCGTTGCGGACGCGCAGTTCGATCGGGTCCATGCCGAGTTCGCCGGCCAGCTCGTCCATGGCGGACTCCAGCGCGTACATCCCCGGTGCCTCGCCCGGCGCCCGCATCCAGGACGGCGAGGGCACGTCCAGTGCCGCGACCCGGTGCAGGGTCCGGCGGTGCGGGGCGGCGTACATCACGCGCGCGGGCACCGCCGCCTGTTCGACGAACTCCTTGACGCGCGAGGTGTGCGTGGCGACCTCGTGGGTGAGGGACACGAGACGGCCGTCCGCGTCGGCCCCGAGCCGCAGCCGGTGCAGGGTGGGGGCGCGGTGCCCGACGACGGCGGGCAGGAAGCGGCGGGGAAGCGCCACCGTGACCGGCCTGCCGGTCCGCCGGGCGGCCATCGCGGCGAGCACCACGTCGGGCCGCGGTGTGCCCTTGGAGCCGAAGCCGCCGCCGACGTGCTCGGCGGTGACCACGATCCGCTCCTCGGACAGACCGAACAGTCCCGCGAGCACGGCCCGTACGGTGTGGGCGCCCTGGCTGGAGGTGTGCACCAGGAGCCGGCCGTCCTCCCAGCGGGCGGTGCTGGTGTGCGGTTCCATGGGGTGGTTGTGCAGCGGCGGCACCCGGTAGGCGACGTCGACCCGGGCGGCCGAAGCGCCGAAGGCGCCGTCGGGATCGCCCTGTTCGCGCACGGCCGGCTGACCGGCGTTGGCCTCCTCGGGCACGTACAGGCCCGGGTGCGACGCGCCCAGGACGACATCGTGCTCCTCGGTGTCGTACGTGACGCGGACGGCGGCGGCGCCCGCCCGGGCCGCCTCCGGCGTCTCGGCCACCACCAGGGCGACGAACCAGCCGCGGTGCGGGACCCGGGGGTTCTGCAGCACGGCGAGCGTGGCGTCGTCCGGCTCCCGCAGCCGCGGGGCGTTCTCGTGGGTGAGGACGTCGAGCACGCCCGGCACGGCCAGGGCGGCCGCCGTGCCGATGCCGGTCACCCGGCCCCGGGCCACGGACGCGGGCACGGGCCAGGCGTGGGCGCGGCCGGGGTGGTGGTACTCGGCGGCGTAGCGGGCGGTGCCGCCGACCTTCTCGCGTCCCTCCCGGCGTTCGGCGGGAGCGCCCGTGCCGGCGGTCATGAGGCCCTCCCGGCGAGCGCGGCGTCCGTGAGCCGGGACAGCACGTCCACGGCGAGGTTGCGGGCGAGGGGCACCTTGTAGCCGTTGTCCCGCAGCGGCTGCGCGGCGGACAGCTCCTGGTCGACGGCGTGCTCGAACGCGGCGGTGGTCGCAGCCGCGCCGGTCAGCGCCTCCTCCGCCCGCCGGGCGCGCCAGGGCCGGTGCGCCAGCGCCCCGAAGGCGATCCCCGCATGGCCGGTCACACCGTCCTCCAGCCGCAGCACGACCGCGACGGACGCGAGCGCGAAGGCGTACGAGGCCCGGTCGCGCGCCTTGCGGTACGCCGACGGCAGCCCGGCCGTCGTGCCCGGCAGCACCACGCCGGTGACCAGCTCGCCCGGCCGGATCTCGGTGTCCCGCTCGGGCCGGTCCCCGGGCAGCCGGTGGAAGCCGGCCGCCGCGACACTCCGGGCGCCCTCGGGCCCGTGCAGCTCGACACGCCCGTCGAGAGCGGCCAGCGCCACCGCCATGTCGGAGGGGTGGGTGGCGATGCAGTGCGCCGAGTGCCCGAGCACGGCGTGGTCGCGGTGGACGCCGTCGCGCGCGCCGCAGCCGCTGCCCGGCTCGCGTTTGTTGCACGGCTTCGACAGGTCCTGGAAGTACGGGCAGCGGGTGCGCTGGAGCAGGTTCCCGCCGGTCGTCGCGGCGTTGCGCAGCTGCCCGGAGGCGCCCGCGAGGACCGCCTGGGACAGCGCCGGGTACCGGTCGCGGACGAGGGGGTGGGCCGCGAGGTCGCTGTTGCGCACCATCGCCCCGATCCGCAGTCCGCCGTCCGGCAGCTCCTCCACCGCGTCCAGCGGCAGGCGGGTGACGTCGATGAGGGCGGCGGGCGCCTCGACGCCGAGCTTCATCAGGTCGACCAGGTTGGTGCCGCCGCCGAGGTAGCGGGCACCGGGGTGCGCGGCGTAGGCGGTGGTCGCCTCCTCGACGCTGCCGGCGCGGACGTAGGCGAACTCCTTCACGGGATCACGTCCTCGACCGCCTCGGCGATGCGCGGATACGCGCCGCAGCGGCACAGGTTCCCGCTCAGCCGCTCCCGGATCTCCGCGCGGTCCAGCGGTACGGGCGCGCCCGAGGGCGCGCCCGGGTCGGTGACGTGGGAGGGGTGGCCGGCCGCCGCCTCGTCGAGCAGGCCGGCCGCGGAGCAGAGCTGGCCCGGGGTGCAGTAGCCGCACTGGAAGGCGTCACGCTCCAGGAAGGCCCGCTGCAGCGGGTGCGGTTCCTCCCCGTCACCGGCCAGTCCCTCCACGGTGGTGACCTCGCAGCCGTCCAGGGCGACCGCGAACAGCAGGCAGCTGTTGACGCGCCGCCCGTCGACCAGGACCGTGCAGGCACCGCACTGGCCGTGGTCGCAGCCCTTCTTGGCGCCGGTCAGCTCCAGGTCCTCGCGCAGGAGGTCCAGCAGGACCCGCCGGTGGTCGACGGTGAGGGTGTGGGGTTTGCCGTTGACGCGGAGCGTCGTCCGCGAGCGGTGCTGGTCGTTGCCCATGCGTGGAGGCCTTCCCGGGCGGGCCGTAGTGCCGTAGGGACCGCGTATCCACCAGACCACGCCTGACACGTGCGCTCCCGCCCGAGGCGCTACCGCTCCGAACCCACGTGCCGGGCGTCGGTGCTCGCGCCGTCCCGGGACGGCGCCGCGGGCAGGATCGCCTTGAAGCGCTCGAACGTCCGTGTGATCTGGTGGAGCGGGGACGCGGCGGGCGCGTCGGACGGCCGCTCGCGCGGGGGAGCGGCCGCCGCAGTCTCCTGGTAGGCCGCCAGCGCCTCGTGAGCGCGTTCGGCCGCCTCCCGGTACAGGTCGCGCGACTTCGTCATGGCCTCCAGCGCCTCGGCGTACATGGCCACCAGACCGCGCTGCCGGTCCAGCTCCTCCCGGAGCGTCAGCAGGTGCCAGTCCTCCCGCAGCGCCGCCAGGGCCTGCTCGGCGCCGTCGGGCAGGGGCCTGGGCAGCGCGGCGAACCGCCTGACCGCGTCCACCAGGTCGGACGGCTCCGAGCCGTCGAGGAAGACCGCCCGCACGGAGAAGTCCCGGGCGTCGTAGCCCTCCGGCGCCGGGATGCCGGGCAGCACCACGGCACCGCCGCGCGGCACCTCCGCGCCCGAGTCCCGCAGCGCCCAGTTCAGGCCCCGCAGCTGCTGCGGGGCGGCCCGGTGCTCCACCACCCGGTGGCGCAGCCCCGGCGGCAGCCAGCGGGCCAGCGGCACCCGGCCGCGCTCGTCGGTGGTCATCGCCTCGTGGACGACCACGTGGATGTGCCATCCGCCCCGCACCGCGCTCCTGAGCAGGCGGCGGACCTCCTTGTCGTCCCGGGGGAGCGGGTTGATCTCCCCGAGGGACAGGCGGGCGGTGGCGTCCTCGTCCCAGGCGGTGTCCGGCTCGGCCGGCCAGAACAGCGCGGCGGGGGACGGCCAGTGGTCGCTCCACGGCTCCTCGGCCTCGGCCACCAGCAGCCACTCCCGCCGGTCCCCGGCCCCGGCCGTCACGCTCAGCCGGGCGCGCACCGTCACGTCGCCGCCGGCCCGCCAGCGGGCCTCGAAGACCCGCTCGGCCGGGCCGGCCGCGGCCTCGGGCAGCTCGAGGAAGTCGTCGATGTCCCCGTCGTCCTTGCGCCGCTGCAGCGAGCGCCGGAGAACGTCTTCCGCGGCGCCCGGGGCATGGCGGCCGCGCGCCAGCCACACCGTGGCGGGGGTCATGGGGCGGGCGGTGTCGGATGTCGGCATGAGTCCATCTGTGAGTGAGGGCACGGGCGCCTGCCAGTATCGTCGCCGCAGGCAGGTGGGTAGGACCCGGGGTCACGCAGCCCCTACCCCGGCTGCGCCGCGGCATGTGTCCCGGACGAGGCGCGGTGCGGTACCCGGCGGCGCCCCGCGGCGGGCGGAGGCGTACGGGGTGTGCGCCACGCGCGCGGGGTGTGCGCGCCGCGCCCACATCGGTGGGTCCCACTCGTGGCCCGGCCGGTACGCGGTCCCGACAATGGTCCGCACGAGCAGGGCCCGCCCACCATCCGCATCGGGGCGGGTCCTGCTCGCCGCGCCCTCAGGGGCTCACGACTCCTGCCTCGACGGGGTGCGGTACGGCCGCTTCCCCCAGGCGAAAGGTGACGCGCGATCCGGGTTTCCCGGCCGATGTGCGAGGCTGGACGCGCGTGGATCGACGCAGACAGAAAGGGGAAGCGCCATGAGCGACGTCGAGGAGAGGGCGCTGCTGGCGGGTGGCTGCTTCTGGGGGATGCAGGAGCTGATCCGGTCACTGCCCGGGGTGGTGCGTACCCGAGTGGGTTACAGCGGTGACGACGACAAGCCCAACCCCACCTACCGCGACCACGGACGCCACGCGGAGTCGATCGAGATCGTCTTCGACCCCACGGCCACCGACTACCGCACGATCCTGGAGTACTTCTTCCAGATCCACGACCCCACCACCAGGAACCGGCAGGGCAACGACATCGGGCTCAGCTACCGCTCCGCCATCTTCTACCTGGACGAAGAGCAGCGGCGTGTCGCGCAGGACACCATCGCCGACGTCGAGGCGTCCGGGCTGTGGCCGGGTCCCGTGGTCACCGAGGTCGTGCCGGCCGGTGCGTTCTGGGAGGCCGAGCCGGAGCACCAGGACTACCTCCAGCGCTACCCGGACGGCTACACCTGCCATTTCCCGCGCCCCAACTGGCGTCTGCCCAAGCGCGCGGAGGCCTGAACCGCGAGACCTCACGAGCGCGGCCGGGAAGGGTCCTTTCTTCCCGGCCGCGTTTTGCGTGCGCCGCGCGCCCGCACCCACATCACCGGCAGCCCTGCGGCCGCGTCGGCGAGCGACGTATCCTGCCCGCTTCCGTTCGGCCGCGCTCACCCCCCGCCCGCTTCCCTGCACATTCCTTTGGAAAATGCCAAAGCGTTCACCTGGGCCGAGCACCCACCGTAATGTCGTGCTCACGTTCGCGGGAACGGCCGTGCAGGGGGAGGGGATTCGGCGTGCCCGGAATCGACGAAAGTCTGCTGGAGGCCATGCGGCTGCCCGGCGCCCGAGGGGCGTCGGTGGTCGACTGGATCAGCGGTCTCGCCCTGGGCGCGGTGGGCGACGCCCCGGGCGGCGACCCGGAGGCGACGGCGGCGGAGACGGCCGAACTCGCCCGGCTCGCCACGGAGAGCGGCGTGCTCGCCCCGCCGGTCGGCGACGCCGACGGCGCCGTCGGCAAGGAGCCACCCGTGCAGGACTTGATCCTCACCAACACCGACTCGTACCACCTGCTGAGATTCGTCACCACGACCTTCGACAGCACGGTGTTCCTGCACTTATGGCTCGACCGCGCGGACGGCAACCTGGCCCTGGCCCGCATACGGCTGGCCGAGATGGCGGACAGACTGGTGCTGGGATGATCACGAAGATCCTCACCTCCCGCACCGACGAACCGGCCTCGGCCCGACTCGCCGCCCTGGCCGAGCAGGGCGCGAGCGGCGCCCTGTCCACCGAGGCCGGCATCGTCTACCTGGCCGCCGGGCACGTCGTCCACGTCGAGTCCGCCCTCACACCCGCCCTGGGCGACCTGCTCACCCACAGCGGGGCACTCGCCCCGGACGGCTGGTGGGAGGCGATCGACCGGGCGGGCCGGCGCTGCCGAGTGGCGCGGCAGCTCGTGGACAGCGGCCATCTCGCCGCCGGGGCACTGGAGTTGTGCCACCTCGGCGCCCTCTTCGACGCGGCCTACTTCGTCCTCGCCCACGACGGGCCGGCGCTGCGCTTCCGCCCCGGAGTCGCACACTGGCTCGGCGCCGTGCGCTCCGTACCGGTGGACACCGTCCTGCGCGAGTCCCGGCGCCGCCGCGAACTGCTGCACCGCATATGGCCCGAACGCGCCGTGGACCTGGCACCACTCGCCCGGGTGCCCGGTGCCGGGTCCGGGGACCTGCCCGCCCGCCGCGGCCGGATCCTCGCCCAGGTGGACGGCGTCCGCACCGCCGCCCAGATCGCCACGGCCCTCGCCTGCCGCACCTTCCACACCCTGGTCGAGCTCCGCCGCCTGGCCGCCGCCGGGATGGTCGTCCCGGCGGCCCCGGCCCGCACGGCCGCCGCAGCCCCAGCAGCCCCAGCAGCCCCAGCAGCCCCAGCCCCCACGGCTCCCGCAGACCCCAGCTCTCCCGCAGCCCTCGCGGATTCCGGCGCTCCCGAGGCGGCACGGGTGGGATCCGGAGCCTCCGCCGACGCGTCGGCCGCGTCCGACGCGCCGGGGCCCGCCCCGCGTCCGGCCTGGCCGGACGAGCCCGACACCGCTCTGCTGCGACGGCTCCTGCACGCCTTGGAGGCACTGTGATGCGCGCGCGACGACAGCGTGCCGAAAGGAGACTGCTCATGGCCGTCGAGACCGACGTCCTGGACGAACTGCGCGGGCTGCGCACCCGCGTACCCCGGCTGACCGGCGCGCTCGCGGCCACCGTCGACGGACTCGTCCTCGCCCACGACGTGCCCGGGACCGAGCCGGAGGGACTCGCCGCGCTCACCGCCGCGGCCCTCGGCGTGGCCCACCGCATGACCGACGCCGCCGCCCGCGGCGACTTCCGCGAACTGCTGGTGCGCGGCTCGGGAGGGTACGTCGCCACGTACGCGGCCGGCGCCACCGCCGTCCTCACCCTGCTCGCCGAGGACCGGGTCAACGTCGGCCGCCTCCATCTGGAGGGCCGGCGCAGCGGGGCCCGGATCGCCGACCTCGTCGCCGCGCGCGTCGGCCCGGGCACCGGCCGCCACGCCGACCGACCGACGCCCGCACCCGGTTCCGCGCCGGCGCCGCCGTCCGCCCCCGCGCCCGGCACCGGGGAACACCACACCGCGGCACCCCCGGCCACCGCCGTCCGCCCCATCGGGACGCTGCCGGTACGCACCCCGCAGCGCCCCGCCCACCAGCCGCGCCCCCAGCCCGGCACCTGAACCACCCGGCACCTGAACCACCCGGCACCGGAACGGCTCGCGCCTGAACCGCGGAGCCGCTCCGCACCTCCGACCGACCGAGGCAAGACCCAAGGAAAGGAACCGATCCCATGGCCAACACGGAGACCGCACTGAAGGAATGCCTGGCCTCCATCGACGGAGCCACGGCCGCCGCCCTCGTGGACTACACGAGCGGCATGGCCCTCGGCACCCTCGGCGGTGGCAAGGACTTCAACCTGGAGGTCGCCGCCGCGGGCAACACCGACGTCGTCCGGTCCAAGCTGCGCACCATGGAACACCTGGGCCTGAAGGAGGAGATCGAGGACATCCTCATCACCCTGAACACCCAGTACCACCTCATCCGCCTGCTGAAGGGACGCGGGGGCAGCGGGCTGTTCCTCTACCTCGTGCTCGACGGGAGCCGGGCCAACCTCGCGATGGCACGCCACCAGCTGCGCAGGATCGAAGCCGACCTGGAGGTCTGAACCGGCGGCACGGGACGGGCCCTCCGCCACGGACACGCGGCGGAGGGCCCCGGCACACCGGAGTGCCGCGTCTACGGTGAGTGCCATGACGGCACCCCTGGACGTGCTGGTCGTGGGCGCGGGCCCGACCGGACTCGCCCTCGCGACCCAACTGCGCGCGTACGACACCTCGTTCCGGATCGTCGACCGCTCCCCTGACCGCGTGCGGGAGTCGCGCGCCCCGGCCGTCCAGCCGCGGACCCTGGAGATGCTGGCCGCCCACGGTGTCGCCGACGACCTCGTCGACCGGGGCAATCCGACGGTCCGGCTCCGTCTCCATCTGCCCGGGCGGGTGCTGCACGTCCCGGTGTTCGATGTCGGGTGCGACGACACGCCGTACCCCTTCCTGCTGTTCCTCCCGCAGTCGCAGACCGAGGCGGTGCTGACGGCCCGTCTGGCCGAGCGGGACGTCACGGTGGAGCGGGGCACCGAACTGGTCGGCGCGCGACCGGCGGGCGGGTACGTCACCTGCCGGCTGCGACGCCCGCACGGGGGCGAGGAGACCGTACGGGCCCGTTATGTCGTGGGCTGCGACGGCGCCCACAGCACCGTGCGCGCCCGGGCGGGCATCGCCTTCGAGGGCCACGCCTACCCGCAGACGTTCCTGCTGGCCGACCTGGAGGCCGACGGCCTGGAGCCGGGCTCCGCGCACACCTTCATGACCGCCGACGGCCTGCTGTTCTTCTTTCCGCTCGGCACCCCCGCCACCTGGCGGCTGATCGCCATGCGGCCGCCGGGGACGCCGGCCGAAGAGGTCACCCTCGGACTCCTCCAGCGCGTCGCCGACGACTGGACCACCGGCCGGCTGACCCTGCGCGACCCGGTCTGGGCGACATCCTTCCGCCTGCACAACCGTGGCGCCGCCCAGTACCGCAGGGGCCGGTTCTTCCTCGCGGGCGACGCGGCGCACATCCACAGCCCGGCCGGGGGACAGGGCATGAACACCGGCATCCAGGACGCGCTCAACCTGGGCTGAAACTCGCCCACGTGTGCCGGGGCGCGGCGCCGGACGAACTGCTGGCGACGTACGAGGCGGAGCGCGCCCCGGTGGGGCGGGCCGTACGGCGCCTCACCGACCGGGCGTTCACCGCCGGTACGAGCGGTCACCCGGTCCTGCGGCTGGCCCGCAGGCACCTGGCCCCGCGCGCCGCGCCCCTGGTCCTGCGCGCGACCGGCCTGCGGGCACGCCTGTTCCGCACGGTGTCCGAACTCGGCATCCACCACCGCCGGAGCCCCGCCTCCACCACCGGCCCCGACCGGCCGGAGGGCGGCCCGCGCGCGGGCGACCGGCTTCCGGACGTCCCGCGCGGCCTGCACAGGCGCACCGCCGCACCCGGCTACCACCTCCTGCTCACCGGCCCGTCCCGTCTCTGGTCGAACCCGTCGTTCGGGCGGGAACAGGTACACGTGCACCACCTCGGCACGGACAGCCCGTGGGCGGGCGTCGCCCACGCCCTCGTACGGCCCGACGGACACGTGGGCTACGTGGCGGGCGGCACCGACCTGACGGGCCTACGCGCCTACCTCGCGCGCTGGCTGCCGGGCGCCTAGGGCGGACAGTTCCGCGCCGGCCCCTCGGACGACCGGTCACGCATCCTCCCGCCACGCGTCAGGGAGTAGGGCCCGCATGTCGAACGCCGCCAAGCCGCTGCCGCTGCTCGACCCCGCCGACGGGACCGCGGCGCCCTGCTGCCCGCCGCTGAACGAGCGCCCGATCACCGCCGAGGAGGCCGAGACGGCCGCGCGCATGTTCAAGGCGCTGGGCGATCCGGTGCGGCTGCGCCTGTTCTCCGCGGTGGCCTCGCACGAGGGCGGTGAGGCGTGCGTGTGCGACATCTCCGACGTCGGGGTCTCCCAGCCAACCGCCCCGAGCGGCGCGGCACCTGGGTGTACTACCGGGTGGAGCCGTCCGGGTGGAGCCGTCCGTACTGGCCGCGATGGGCCGGTTGTCGACGACGGCGCCCGCCGCCCGGGCGACCACCGTCTGACCGGGCACCGCTCCCGGGCAGCAGATCAGCTCACACCAGCCCGGCCCGCCCTTCCCGGGCCGCATGCGAAGGAAGAACCGGTGTCCTCCGACCCGCTCGCCTCCGTGCTGTTCGTCTGCGTCCACAACGCCGGCCGCTCGCAGATGGCCGCTGGATTCCTCGCCCACCTCGCGGGCGACCGGATCGAGGTCCGCTCCGCCGGCTCCGTCCCCGGGGACCGGGTGAACCCGGCCGCGGCCGAGGCCATGAGGGAAGTCGGGATCGACCTCTCCGGAGCCGCGCCCAAGCTCCTCACCACCGAGGCCGTCCAGGCGTCCGACCACGTCATCACCATGGGCTGCGGCGACGTCTGCCCCGTCTTCCCCGGCAAGAAGTACCTCGACTGGGACCTGGACGACCCGGCCGGCAGGGGCGTCGAGGCCGTCCGCCCGATCCGCGACGAGATCCGCACCGGGGTGGAGGCGCTGATGGCGGAGATCGACGCCCAGCGGAAGGTGTGACCTCAGCCGGTCCCCACGTGCGCGGCGAGCGCCTCCCCGATCGCGGCGGTGTCCGCCGTGTCCGCCGCCCAGGCCGCGTATCCGTCGGGGCGGACGAGGACCGTCGTGCCCCGGTCGCTCCGCCAGCGCTCCACGGCCAGCCGGTCCTCGCGGCCGCCACCGTCCCGGTAGGCCCCGGGAGTGATCAGCACGAACCGGCCGCCGCGCAGGGCCTCGTACAGACGGCCGCCCTCCAGGGCGACGTCCGGGACGCGCGTGCCGGTGAGGCGGTGGGCTCCGCGGGGCGCCGGATACCGGTAGCCGAGGCCGGTGATCTCGCCGATCACCTTGCGCCGTGCCGGGCCGACCGAGTTCAGGAAGCCGGTGACCGCGGCCCGCAGCGCCAGCGTCCAGGGGGAGTTCGCCATCGCGAGGCGGACGATGCCGCCGCTGCTGCGCAGCACGGCCCGGCCCACCGGGTGGCGTTCGGACTGGTAGCTGTCGAGGAGGGCCGGGTCCGCGTGGCCCCGGACGACCGCGGCCAGCTTCCAGCTGAGGTTGGCCGCGTCCTGCAGACCGGTGTTCATGCCCTGGCCGCCGGCCGGGGTGTGGACGTGCGCGGCGTCCCCGGCGAGGAAGACACGGCCCACGCGGTAGGCGGGTGCCTGGCGTTCGTCGCTGTGGAAGCGGGACATCCACCGCGGGTCGTGCATGCCGAAGTCCCGGCCGAGGGCGAGCCGCGTGACCTCCCTGATCTCGTCGAGGCCGAGGGGCTCGCTGTCGGGGACGTCACGGGCGCGGTGCCAGGCGATGACCCGGTGGTAGCCGTCCCCGAACGGCGCGAGGAAGGCGAAGGCGTCGCCGACGGCGTCGGCCGTCAGCAGGTTCTCCGGCTCCTGCGCCAGCCGGACGTCCGCCAGCACGACGGAGCGGATGACGGAGCGCCCGGGGAAGGGCACTCCGACCGCCTCCCGCACGGCGCTGCGCATGCCGTCGGTGCCGACCGCGTAGGCGGCCCGCAGGCTCCGCGCCCGCCCGCCGGCCGTGCGGGCCCGCACTGTCACACCGTCCGCGTCCTGGGTCAGACCGGTCAGTTCGGTCTCGTGGTGGAAGTCCACCCCGGCTTCGGCGGCGCGCCGGTGGAGGACCCGCTCGACCTCGTACTGCGGGATGACGAGCAGGTGGTCGAAGCGGGAGGGGAGTGAGCCCAGGTCGATGTCGAGGCGGCCGAAGAGGCGGAGACTGCCCAAGGGGCGCCCGGCGGACTCCAGTTCGTCCGCGAGCCCCCGGGCGTCGAGCTGCTCCAGCGTGCGGGCGTGCAGGACGAAGGCCCGGGAGAGGTTGCTGATCCGGTCGGGGCGCTTCTCCAGGAGCGTGACGGGAACTCCGGCGGCGGCAAGGTCGCCGGCCAGGAGAAGGCCGACGGGGCCGGCACCGACCACGATCACGGAGGGCTGGGTCCGCATGACATGACCTCCTGTCACCAACACCTGTTGGCCAACGACCGTTGACCAACGCTCGTTGACCAACGTAGGCCGCACGGCCCGCGGGGTCAACAGTTGTTGGCCAACACGTGTTGGCCTAGGCTGGCCGGCATGAACGCCAGCCACAGCAGGAGGAGCGCGGAACCCGGGCCCGGCGGCACCCGCCGCCGCTCGGAGGACACCCGCAGCGCCATCCTCACGGCCGCCCGGGAGCGCTTCGCGACCGACGGCTACGACCGGGCCACCATCCGCGCGATCGCCAGGGACGCGCGCATCGATCCCGCCATGGTCATGCGCTACTACGGCAACAAGGAGGGCCTGTTCGCCGCGGCGGTCTCCGTCGACCTGTCGCTGCCGGACCTCGCCGCACTGCCCCGCGAGGACGCGGGGCAGGCGCTCGTGACGCACTTCCTCGCCATGTGGGAGGAGAACGAGGTGCTGACGGCGCTGCTGCGGGTCGGAGTGGCCGGCAGTGCCGGGGCCGAACGGATGCAGTCGGTCTTCCGGGACCAGCTGGTCCCGGTGGCCCGCGCGGTCTGCCCCGACCCCGAGCAGGCCGCCGTGCGGGCCGGACTGTGCGCCGCGCAGCTCCTCGGGCTGGCGCTCACGCGCTACGTTCTGAGGTTCCCGCCCGCCGTCGGGCTGGCCCGCGAGGAGATCGTCGCCTGGCTGGCCCCGACGCTGCAGCGCTATCTCACGGCGCCGAGCCCCTGAGCGGGCCCCGGCCGGCCGGGCTCAGCCGTGGTACGTGATGTACCCGTTGCCGTCCTTGTCGGAGCCGCTCCTGGTGTACGAGTGCACGTCGGCGGGGGCGCCGGACGGCTTGTACACGTAGATCGTGTCCTTGTCGTTGTTCCACATGAAGTTGCAGTTGTCGCGGTAGACGACGTTGCCGGCGTCGGAGTCGGACCCGTTCCCGCCGCGCAGCTTCACGTAGTCGCCCGGCTGGAGCGTGTGGTTCGCGGTGAAGGTGAACTTGTTCCCCGCGGCGTCCTTCACGACGTACCCCTTGAGGTTGACCGTCGTGGACCGGGTGTAGTTCTTGATGGTCAGGTACTCCTCCTTGGTGTTCCCGCCCGAGCACCGGTTGGAGTCCCTGCCGGGAGCGTCGTACTGGATGCCGCGGATCTTCAGGGCCGAGTCGTACTCGGCGGCCTGCGCCGGAACCGCGGTCAGCGCGGTGAGCGCTCCGGCCGCGACGGCCGCGGCGGCGGTGGTGGTGACAAGGCGTATGCGCATGGACGTTCGTCCCCCCTGCGTGGCCCTCTGATGAAGGCGGTGTGACGGTTCGGTGAAGCATCCGGATCGTACAGGCTTCAAACACGCAGAAGGGGCGGATCCGGTGACCTCGTCACCGAATCCGCCTCGCGGGTGTGCGGGAGTCAGGCGCCGCTGGCGCGCAGCATGTCCTCACGCTCGACGATCTTCACGCGCTCGCGGCCCTCGGGCTCGCCCAGCGCCTTCTCCGCCGCGTCCAGCCTGTACCAGCCGTCCCAGGTGGTGAAGCGGATGTTCCGCTCGGCGAGGAACGCGTCCACCGCCTCGGGGGCGGGGGTGGCGGGTGTGTGCAGCCGGTCGTTCGCGTAGTCGTCCAGCAGGTTGGCCACGGTCTCGTTGGCGTCGCCCTTGGTGTGTCCGATCAGGCCGACGGGGCCGCGCCGGATCCAGCCGGTCACGTACGTCGACTGCAGGTGCTCGCCGGACTCCTGCATGACCCGGCCGCCCTGGTCCGGGACGGTGCCGGAGTCGATGTCCCAGGGCAGCTTGGGGAGCTTGTCGGACAGGTAGCCGACGGCGCGGTACACCGCGCCGACGTCCCAGGTCTTGAAGGTGCCGGTGCCCTTGACGTTGCCCGTGCCGTCGAGCTCCGTGCGCTCGGTGCGCAGGCCGACGACCTTGCCGTCCTCGCCGAGGATCTCCACCGGCGACTCGAAGAAGTGCAGGAAGAGCTTGTGCGGACGGTCGCCGGCGTCGCGGATCGCCCAGTTCTCCAGGGTCTTGGCGACCATGTCGGCCTGCTTGTTGCCGCGCCGGGTGGCGATCGAACCCTCGTCGTAGTCGATGTCCTCGGGGTCGACGATGACCTCGATGTTCGGCGAGTGGTCCAGCTCCCGCAGTTCCATCGGGCTGAACTTCGCCTGGGCCGGGCCCCGGCGGCCGAACACGTGGATCTCCTTGGCCCGGTTGGCCTTCAGTCCCTCGTAGACGTTCGGCGGGATCTCCGTCGGCAGCAGCTCGTCCGCCGTCTTGGCCAGGACCCGGGCGATGTCGAGCGCCACGTTGCCGACGCCGAGCACGGCGACCTTCTCGGCCTCCAGCGGCCAGGTGCGCGGCACGTCCGGGTGGCCGTCGTACCAGGAGACGAAGTCCGCGGCGCCGTACGAGCCGTCGAGGTCGATGCCGGGGATGGACATCGACCGGTCCGCCATCGCGCCGGTGGCGAAGATCACGCCGTCGTAGAACGCGCGCAGGTCGTCCAGGCCGATGTCGGAGCCGTAGTCCACGTTGCCGAACAGCCGGATCTGGGGCTTGTCGAGTACCTGGTGCAGGGCCGTGATGATGCCCTTGATCCGCGGGTGGTCGGGGGCGACGCCGTAACGGATCAGTCCGAACGGCGCCGGCATGCGCTCGAAGATGTCGATGGACACGCCGGGTCCGGCGGCCACCTCGGACTTCAGCAGGGCGTCGGCGGCGTAGATCCCGGCGGGGCCGGATCCGACGATGGCTACCCGCAGGGGGCGGGGCATGGTCAGGTTCCCTTCGAGCGGCGACAAGCGATCTCGACGGGAAGCCTAAACTAAGGCAAGCCTTACCCGGTACGCGGGTCTGGTCTATGAGCCCATAAGGCTACTTTATGAGTGGTCCTCGGTCCGGCTTATGGCCCGGGCCGGATCACGGCAGGGGCTGCTCGGCCCAGATGACCTTGCCGGCGGGCAGATAGCGCGTCCCCCACCGCTCGGCGAGCTGGGCGACGAGGAACAGCCCGCGCCCGCCCTCGTCCGTCGTGGTCGCGTACCGCAGGTGCGGCGAGGTGCTGCTGCTGTCGAACACCTCGCAGATCAGGTTGCGGTCGCGCAGCACCCGGACCCGGATCGGCCCGCCGCCGTACCGGAGCGCGTTGGTGACCAGCTCGCTCAGGATCAGCTCGGTGGTGAACGTCAGCTCCTCCAGGCCCCACGCGGCCAGCTGCCGGCTCACCGCCGCCCGCACCTCGCCCACGGCCGCCGGGTCGGCCGGCACCGGCCATTCGGCCACGTGGTCCGCGGCGAGCGCCCGCGTCCGGGCGACGATCAGGGCGATGTCGTCGCTGGAGCGGGCCGTGAGCCGTGCGTCGAGCACGATCCGGCAGGTGTCCTCCGGCGACTCGCCGGCCCGCCCCAGGGCCTCGCGCAGCATCTCCAGGCCGACGTCGATGTCCCGCTCCCGGTCCTCCACCAGCCCGTCGGTGTAGAGCACGAGCCGGCTGCCCTCGGCCAGCTCCAGCTCCGCCGTCTCGAACGGCAGCCCGCCGAGCCCGAGCGGGGGACCGGCCGGCACGTCGGGGAACTCGACGCTGCCGTCCGGGTGCACCAGGGCCGGCGGCGGATGCCCGGCCCGGGCGACGGTGCACCGCCGCGTGACCGGGTCGTACACGGCGTACAGGCAGGTCGCGCCGGTGACCGGGGCGCTGCCGTCCTCCTCCGTCTCGTCCTGGTCGATCCGGCCGACCAACTCGTCCAGCAGGGCGATGAGTTCGTCCGGCGGCAGATCGAGGGAGGAGAAGTTGTGCACGGCGGTGCGCAGCCGTCCCATGGTGGCCGCCGCGTGCAGTCCGTGCCCGACCACGTCCCCGACCACGAGCGCGACCCGGGCCCCGGACAGCGGCAGCACGTCGAACCAGTCGCCGCCCACCCCGGCCTGGGCGGGCAGATAACGGTAGGCGATGTCCAGCGCGTCCTGCTCGGGCAGGTTGCGGGGGAGCAGGCTGCGCTGCAGGGTCACCGCCATGCTGTGCTCGCGCGTGTAGCGGCGCGCGTTGTCGATGGAGACGGCGGCCCGCGCGACCAGTTCCTCGGCCAGGGCCAGCTCGTCCTCGTCGAAGGGCTGGGGCTTCTCGTAGCGCCAGAAGCTGACCACGCCCAGCACCAGTGCGCCGGCCCGCAGCGGCACGGTGATCAGGGAGTGGATGCCGTACTCCACGATCTGCGCCGAGCGCTCCAGGTCCTGGGCCTGCCAGCCGGGCGCCTCGCCCAGCCGGGGCTCCAGGACGGGCCGGCCGGTGGCGAGGCTGCGCCCCTGGGGCGAGGACTCCACGAACCGGATCCGCTCGCCGACGGGATAGAGGGGTGCGTCCTTGCGGATGCCGGTGAGCGCGGTGCGGCTGAGGGTGGCCGCGGCGTCCGGCTGCCCGCCGCCCAGCACCGCGTCGAACAGGTCCACGGTGGCGAAGTCGGCGAACCGGGGCACGACCAGCTCGGTCAGCTCCTCGGCCGTCCGGGTGACGTCCAGGCTCGTGCCGATGCCCACCCCGGCGTCGTACAGCATGTTGAGCCGTTCACGTGCCGTCTCGGCCCGGCCGGACAGGGCCCGCAGCTCGGTGGAGTCGCGCAGCGTGGCGACGCTGCCGGGCGGGACGCCGGCCCGGTCGGTGGTCCGCTGGTTCACGGCGAGGAGCCGGTCACCGACCAGGTGCACCTCGTCGGTGGCGACGCGGCCCGAGGCGAGCAGGTCGGCGGTGCCCGGGTCGAGGCCCAGGCCGAGCACGGGCCGGCCCTCGGCGTCGTCGGGCAGCCCGAGCAGCCGGTGTGCCTCGTCGTTGGCGAGGACGAGGGTGCCCTTGTCGTCGACGATGAGCACGCCCTCCCGGACGGCGTGCAGCACGGCGTCGTGGTGTTCGTACATCCGGGTCATCTCGTGCGGCCCGAGCCCGTGGGTCTGGCGCAGCAGCCGCCGGCTCACCAGCGCGGCACCGGCCGTCGCCAGCGCGAGCGCCACCGCGGCGGCCGACAGCACGAGCGGCAGCTGGCGGTCGGCCGTCCCGCCCACGTTCTTGGTCGTGATGCCCGCGGACACCAGTCCCACGACCCGTCCGCCGTGGTCCCTCACCGGCACCACGGCCTGGACGAGGGGCCCGATGGTGCCCTCGATCTCCTCGGTGACCGCCTCCCCGGCCAGCGCCGGCGCGATCGTGCCGACGAACTGCTTGCCGATGCGGTCGGTCTTCGGGTGGGTGTAGCGGATCCCGTCGGTGTTCATGACGACGACGAAGTCGACCTGCGACCGCTCCCGGGTGGCCTCGGCGCGCGGCTGGAGCACGGCCGTGGGATCGGGGCCCCGCAGCGCCTCGACCGTGCCCGGCGCGTTGGCGAAGGCCTCCGCGACGGCCAGCGAGCGGTTGCGGGCCTCCTGGGTCGTGTCGTGCCGCACCTGCAGCACGAGCGCCACCACGGCCGCCACGACCAGCAGCAGCACGATCACCACGACCAGCAGGAACACCTGCCCGGCGACGCTGCGCCCGCCCAGCACCGACCGCAGCCCCGCCATCGGATGCCACCGTGACGGACCCGTCTCCCCCCGCCGCCGTGCGGACGGCGCGGAGCCGGGCCGCAGGGGCGATCGAGTCCCGGATCGACCCAAGAGTCGGACCATGTGCCATGTCTACACTGCCGGGCTCCGGGAGGCGAGGGGCGTCACCCATGGTGGCAGGGGGCCCTCACCGTTTCGTCACGTCTCCGGAACGCCGCGGGCGCCGGGCCACCGCGGTACCGTGCGCCGGGCTCAGGCCCCCAGCGAGCGGGCCAGCTCGGTCGTGGCCCGCGCGATCTCCGTGTCCTCGTCCGCCAGGAGCCCGCCGAGCTCGCCGCTGCGGGCCCGCACCGCCTGACGCGCGGCGCGCTCCCACACCACCGGGTTCTCCCGGTGGTTCAGCAGCTTGGGGTAGACGGCGGCCGTGGTCTCCCACTGCCGGGCGTCGGCGATGTTCTTGAGCAGCCGGATGATCTGGGCGCGGACGGTCACCTGCGGCAGCTTCGCCAGCTCCCACAGGAAGGGCACCGTGGCCGCGGTCGCCTGCTCGACGACGAAACCGAACTGGCAGATCCGTTTCCGCAGGTCGTCGAGGGCGGAGCGGGCGGTTTCGGCGTCGCCCCAGGCGATGCCGCTGAGCAGCACGGGAATGGCCGCCGCCGAACCGGTGGAGTCCTGGATGTCGCCCCACGGCACGCGGTCGAGTGCCGTGAGCGGTGCTTTGCGGGCCAGTCCGGTCGGGACGTCGGGGCGCTGGGGGCGCTCGCTGCCCGGGTGTTCCGTCGAAGCGCTGCGCATGGCGTGAGGCCTTTCCGCGGCAGTCGTGTCAGATGGGTGGACAGGTCGACAACCTCGCCCAGACCGTCTTGCCCGCCGGCGGGCTGGGGGTCCAGCCCCACTCCTCGGACAGGGCGTCGACGATGCACAGGCCCCGGCCGTGCTCCTGCAGGGCGGAACCGGCGCCGGGCGCGTACACGGGCGGGCGGTCGTCGGGGTCGGAGACGGTGACCAGCAGATGGGCCGGGTCCAGGCGGAATCCCAGCCGGATCCGCGGCGCACCCGGTGCCGCGTGCGCCGCGTGCGTGGCGGCGTTGGCGGCGAGCTCCGTGATGACGAGCGTGGTGTCGTCGCAGCGGTGGTCGAGCGACCAGCCGCGCAGGGTGTGGCGCGTGAAGGAGCGGACCCGGGCGAACCCTTCCCGGCTGCACTCGACGTGCAGCGCGACCGAGGGGGACGGTGACCCGGGGCCGGGCTCCGTCCCCGGCGGCGGGGGAGCCGCCGTCGGCAGCGAGGGCGGCACACGGTAGGGCGGTACTTCGCGCGGACCGGGACCGGCCGGGAAGCCGTCGAGTGCCCCGGGTGCGCCCGCGTGCGCCGGGGCCTGACTCGGCGGCCGGAGCACGTGCTGCGCAGGTGATGACACGGCATCTCCCCGATGCGACGTCAGGACGGGGCGTCAGCAAGGGGGTTGACGCCGGGGCTATTATCCACGCTGACGGCGCTCGCGTGCAATTGCACGAGAAATTGCGTGAGATTCAAGCCGTCGCGGGTACGCAAGCCGGGACGTGTCCGACGACGTGTCCGACCGGAGAGCAAGGAGACTGCGGTGCCACCAGTGCGGAACGGAGTGCAGGCAAGTTCGCTGGACGCCTGCTGGATCAAGAGCCGGCACAGCAACGCCGAGGGCAACTGCGTCGAAGTCGCCCCTCTCGTGGACGGGGGCATCGCGATGCGCAACTCCCGTGATCCCGACGGACCGGCGCTCGTCTACACGGCCGCGGAGGTCGCGGCGTTCCTGGCCGGCGCGAAGGACGGGGAGTTCGACCACCTGGTGTGAGACCGCCTCGTGCCGGAGGGTCCCGGTGCGGTGAAGCGGAACCCAACTCCCTATTTA
Organism: Streptomyces sp. NPDC044921; assembly: GCF_056432865.1. Classification (NCBI taxonomy): domain Bacteria; kingdom Bacillati; phylum Actinomycetota; class Actinomycetes; order Kitasatosporales; family Streptomycetaceae; genus Streptomyces; species Streptomyces sp. NPDC044921. The sequence goes on along the minus strand of NZ_JBWKIF010000033.1, from coordinate 6,625 downwards.
ACCGGGGCTCTTGCGGTGAGATGCGCAGAGGCCCGGCCGGGTGCGATAGTGTAAATCGCCCTTGTGCCGGTCTGCTGGGAGTCGAGATGTCCGCCGCGTCGCATCGTATCTCCCGTCTGGAACCTTACCTGGACAGGCCCGAGCCGGCACCGACCTTGCTGAAGATGCTGGTCGGTGTGCAGCTGGCGGGCTTCCGCGAGGACGCCGGGCTCGCCCAGGACCAGGCGGCGCGCGCTGTCGGGTTCAGTGCCGCGAAACTGTCCCGCATCGAGTCCGGCAAGGGCCGCCGCCCGCCGACCGAGAGCGACGTCCGTGCGCTGCTGCAGTTGTACGGCACCGACGACTACGAGGCCTCGGTGCTGCTCAAGCTGCTGCAGCGCGCGGGCGAGCCGGGCTGGTGGCAGCGCTACGACAAGCGGCTGATGCCCGAGTGGTTCGACCGGCTGGTCGGACTCCAGGAGGCCGCGGCCACCATCCGCACCTTCGAGATCCAGTACGTGCCCGGGCTGCTGCAGACGCCGGCCTACACCAGGGCCGTCGTCGAGCGGGGCCTGCCCAACGCCCCGGCGGGCGAGGTGGAGCGGCGTGTCGAACTGCGCATGCGCCGGGCGCGGTTGCTGACGCGGGTCGAGGCCCCGCAGCTGTGGGCGATCATCGACGAGTCCGTGCTGCTGCGGGTCCTGGGCAGCCCGGAGGTCATGCGCGAGCAGCTCGCACACCTCGTCGAGATGGCCCAGCGCCCCAACGTGACGGTGCAGATCGTGCCGTTGAGCGTCACGAACGCCTCGGCCCCCGCGATCCCGGTGACCTATCTGCGCTTCGGCGGCCTCGACCTGCCCGACGTGGTCTACCTGGAGCACATCCGCAGTGCCAACTTCCTGGAGGACCGCGACGAGACGGAGGAGTACCGGATCGCGCTGGACCGGCTCGCGGACGAGGCGCTCAAGCCCCGTGAGTCCATGGAGCTGCTGCGGCAGACGATGGAGCAGCGCTACACGTGACGCCCGGGTGCCGCTCGCGGGAGGCGCGTCCTCCCGCGAGCGGCACCCGCCGTCTCACTTCTCCAGGGGCAGGCGGCCCACACCGCCGAATTCGATCCACTCGTGGGTGAGCTGACGCGGAGCCACCTCCGTGTCCGGGCGCCAGGTGGACACCTCCACCAGTCCCGGCTCCAGGATCTCCAGGCCCTCGAAGTACGTCTCGACGTCCTTCGGCTCACGGACGCGGCCCCAGTGGCCCTGCGTCGCCTGGTCCATGAAGTTGGTGACGAACTCGCGCACCTCGGGGTCCTCGCTGACCAGCTGGCACATCACCATGAAGCTGCCGGGTGCGAGCCGTTCCCGCACGCGCCGGGCCACCGCGAGCGGTCCGTCGGTGTCGCTGTCCGGGATGCAGTGGAAGACCGAGTTGAACAGCACGCACACCGGCTCGGAGAAGTCGATCAGCCGCTGGGTGTCGGGGTGGTCGAAGATCAGGTCGGTCTCGCGCATGTCCGCGTGGATCACCGTGGTGCGCTCGTCCTGCTCCAGCAGCGCGCGGCCGTGCACCAGCACCATCGGGTCGTTGTCGACGTACACGACGTGGGTGGTGGGGTCGATGCGCTGGGCGACCTGGTGCACGTTGTCCTGCGTCGGCAGGCCGGAGCCGTGGTCCAGGTACTGGCGGATGCCGTACTCCTCGGAGAGGGTCCGCACGACCCGCTGCAGGAAGCGGCGGTTGTTCAGGGCCAGACGGCGCGTGCTCGGGACGACCTTGTCGAGTTCCTCGCACGCGGCGCGGTCGGCCGCGTAGTTGTCCTTGCCGCCCAGGTAGTAGTCGTACATGCGTGCTGCCGTCGGCACGTTCGCGTCGATCTCGGTGGACAGCTGCTTCTCGGAGTGCATCGTTCCCCCTGCAAGGTGCCGCGCCAACGGACTGGCTGGACAGGAAGTACATCCTAGGGAGCGGGAGTTGGGCGGTGCCAGCCCGTCGGTGAAGCTGCCCACGATCGAACGACAAGATGATCGGCACGGGCCGTCCGGTGAGACCCATGTGTCATGGTTCGCGCACTCTGAGTGATCGGCCGCCGTGTGGGTGCCCCGGGCGGGACCGCCGTTCCCTCCGGGAGGCGGGACCCCCTCCGACCACGGGAACGCGCCGGCCGGCCGTCGCCCGCCCGACGCCGGCCGGGCCGCGCCGCCGGCGGGACCACCGTCACCGGCCGGGCCCCGGTGTCCGAGCAGTCCCCGGTCAAGACCGCCGCGGCGCGTGTCACCCTGCCGGTCCGCCCCGCCGGCGGCAGCGGTGAACGACCCGGCAGGGACCTGGCGGGACCTGGCGGCGCGGCCGCACGGCCACGAGTTCCCTCGCAAGACGGGCGCACCCCGAAACCGGGCTGCTCCTCCTGCGCGGCGACTGCCGTCCGCGGACCCTCCGGGGGCTCCGCTGGGCCAACGGCATGATCAGGACCCTGGCCCGCGGCCGCTGGCCCTTGCCTGACCGGGACGCGAAGAAATCACGCCCGGCACCTCCGGGCCCACCGCCCGAGCCTCTAACCTGGAATGACGAAAACCGGACGAAAGCCCGCACTGGGTGCGCAACCGCTATTCTCGCGGCCCCGGCCGCACTCCCAGGAGAAACCCATGGGCGACTATTACGACCTCGGTTCCCACAGCCGTCCCGTCACCACCACGTCCGCCGAGGCCCAACTCTGGTTCGACCGGGGTCTGGTGTGGACGTACGCCTTCCACCACGAGGAAGCCGTCGCCTGTTTCGAGAAGGCGGCCGAGGCCGATCCCGACTGCGCGATGGCGTACTGGGGCATCGCCTACGCCCTCGGCCCGAACTACAACAAGCCCTGGGAATTCTTCGACGGCGAGGAACTGGCGCGGACGGTCGAGCGCACGCACGCCGCCGTGGAGCGGGCCCACGACAAGGCCCGCGGCGCCACCCCGGTCGAGCAGGCCCTGATCGGCGCCCTGCGGGCCCGCTACCCGCAGCCGGAGGCCGTGGAGGACTGCTCCGTGTGGAACGAGCCCTACGCGGACGCCATGCGCGCGGTCTACGCGCTGGCACCCGACGACCCGGACGTCGCCACCCTCCACGCCGACGCCGCGATGAACCTCACCCCGTGGCAGCTGTGGGACCTCAGCACCGGGCAGCCGGCCGCGGGCGCCCGCACCCCCGAGGCCCGGGACGTGCTGGAAGGCGCCCTGGCCACCGAGGCCGGCGCACGGCACCCCGGCGTGCTGCACCTGTACATCCACCTCATGGAGATGTCCCCGGCCCCGGAGCGGGCCCTCACCGTCGCCGACCGGCTGCGCGGCATCGTGCCCGACGCGGGACACCTCCTCCACATGCCCTCGCACCTGGACGTGCTGTGCGGCGACTACCGCCAGGTCGTCGCGGCCAACTCCGCGGCGATCGCCGCCGACGAGAAGTACCACCGCCGCTCCGGCGCGATGAACTTCTACACCCTCTACCGGGCGCACAACTACCACTTCAAGATCTACGGCGCGATGTTCCTCGGTCAGGCCCAGGTCGCCCTCGACACCGCCGCCCAGCTGGAGGCCGCCGTCCCGGAGGACCTGCTGCGCGTGCAGAGCCCCCCGATGGCCGACTGGCTGGAGGCCTTCCTGGCCATGCGCGTCCACGTCCTGATCCGCTTCGGCCGCTGGGCCGACATCCTGCGCCTGCCCGCCCCCGCCGACCCGGAGCTCTACGCGGTGACCACCGCCATGCGCCACTACGCCCGGGGCGTGGCCCTCTCGGCCACCGGCGAGGTCGACCGGGCGGAGGCCGAACGTGCCCTGTTCCACGAGGCCGTGGGGCGCGTGCCCGGGACCCGGATGCTGTTCAACAACACCTGCCACGACATCCTCGCCATCGCCGCGGCCATGCTCGACGGGGAACTGGAATACCGCAAAGGCAACCACCACCTGGCCTTCGCCGCCCTGGAACGCTCCATCGAACTCGACGACAACCTGCCCTACGACGAACCCTGGGGCTGGATGCAGCCCACCCGCCACGCCTACGGCGCCCTGCTGCTGGAACAGGGCCGGGTGGCGGAGGCCGAGGCCGTCTACCGCGCCGACCTCGGCCTCGACGACACCCTGCCCCGCCCCCTGCAGCACCCCAACAACGTGTGGGCGCTGCACGGTTTCCACGAGTGCCTGCTGCGCAACGGCAAGACGGGGGAGGCGGCGCTCGTGGCGCACCAGCTCAAGACGGCGACCGCCCTGGCCGACGTGCCGGTCCGGGCGTCCTGCTTCTGCCGGCTGGAGGTCACGCCGGCCGGTGACGGATGCTGCCACTGACCTCGCCGGTCACGGCCGGTCCAGGCCCGCGTGCTCCAGCGCCCTGGTCATGGCCGGCCGGTCCCGCCGCCGCCCGTGCGGGCCCCGGGTGAGGGACAGCAGCAACCCGGGCGTCAGCCGGTAGTTCTCGGCGTGGGCCAGCAAGGCCTCCGCGTCGGCGGCCGACGTGGCGCCGTGCGCCTCGTCGGCCACCGTGCGCAGCACGTCCGTGCGGTCGGTGAAACGGCTCATCCCGCAGTCGAGGCCGTCGTCGTCCAGGGTGTCCGGATACGGGGCCCGGGCCCAGGACCCGTTCTCGTACCAGTAGACGCAGCCCAGTTCCGCACCGCCGAGCAGGTCCCCCAACTCCTCGTGCGGCAGCCAGGAAGGGGCTCCGGCGAGCAGGTCGACCGGGGGGTGGTGCCACTTGCAGCCGCTCGACTCGTCCTCGCCGTAGAGCACCCACCGCCCCTCGCCCCGGGGTACGAGGCTCCACCAGGTGCAGCCCGCCGCCGTCGGCCCAGGTGCCCGTGCGGTGGTGAGCCTTCCGCTCGTCCCCGGTGGTGGCCTCCAGCGCGGCGATGAGTGCCCAGCGCGCCCACAGCACCCGGGCCGGTGGCAGGTCCCCGGGCAGCCCCGGCCGGTTGATGGTCATGGCGTGTCCTCGCTCCGTTCCGCTGATCATGATCGGGGCAAGGTTCCCACGAGCGGGCGGCCGGGGCGGAGTTGGTCAGCGACGGCGCCGGCGGGCGTCCGCCGGGGTCAGGCGCATGAGGAACGGCTGTGCCCCGGACAGGCGCAGGCGCTGGGCGTACGCGGGCGTGAAGCCGTGCCGGAGCGCGGCGGCCAGGTCGTCGCGCCCGGGCAGCAGCAGGACGGCCGTGCCGTCGGGGGAGAGGACGCGCCGCAGTTCCGTCCACCAGCGGCCGGGCGCGCCGGCCAGCAGGCCACCGGCCGGGACCTGGGCGCCCCACGGCGGGTTGCACAGCACGCGGTCGGCGGCCCCGTCGGGCAGCGGCAGCCGGCCGGCGTCGCAGCGGCCGGCGGACACCGGCAGCGCACCGGCGTTGGCCCGGGCCGCCGCGACCGCCTCCGCCGACAGGTCGAAGCCGAGGAAGCGGGCGTCGGGCCGGGCGAACGCCCCCTCGATCAGCAGGGTTCCGGCACCGCAGCACGGGTCCAGGACCACCTGCCCGGGGCGGATCCCGGCCAGCGCCGCCATGGCGGCGGCGAGCGGCGGGTGGAGGGTGCCCGGCAGGGTGTGCCGCTTGTAGGGCCGGCGGTGCAGCGGCCGGTCGTCGACACGCAGCATGAGGGTGGCCCGCGTGCCGTCCAGGGTGACGCGCCAGCCGCAGGAGCCCGGCGGGGGAGCGGTGCCCGTGCGGCGCGAGTGGTACGGGACGCCGAGCCGCTTCGCCAGGGCCGCGCCCACGGTGTCCTCCACGTCGTAGCGGGTGAAGGCGCGCCGGCCGAGGAAGGAGGCCGAGACGTCGACGCAGGCGGGTGCCGTGGCCGCGCGCCGCAGGAGCAGCAGGTCGTCGAGGCCGGTGGCGTCGGCGAGTGCGGCGAGCTCCAGCGGGGCCTGCCGGGCGGCTCCGACGTCGGGGCGCTGGGCGGCGAGCAGGAACACGTCGTCCGCGGTGCGCAGCGGTGGCGCGGACCGGTGCGTGCGGAAATGGACTTCGCGGTGCCGCAGATCGGTGACCGCGCCGAGACCGGACCGGACGACCTCGGCGGCGACCAGCGGCTCCAGGCCGCGGAGGCAGCGCGCCACGAGGGGCGTGTGCATGGTGGGGATCTTCTTCCACGTCGGCACTCGGGGCAGCGCTCCGCTGCCCCGCGTCGTCGGCGACGGGGGGTCCTCGCTTCGCCGACGGTGCCTAGCGGAGGTGGAAGAAGTACGTCATGGGGCGGCAGTGTAGTCGCCCCGGCAGGTTTGGACCTCCCCATTCAAGGTCACCCGGACTGTGACCCCGACGTCGCACACGACTGGGAGTGAACGAGAAGTGGCTGGAGAGCAGAAGGCCAAGGCGAAGACCGAGCAGGCCAAGGGCAAGGCCAAGGAGACGGTCGGCCGTGCCGTGGGCAACGAGCGCATGGAGGCCGAGGGCCGCGCCCAGCAGTCGAAGGGCGACGCCCGTCAGGCCAAGGAGAAGACGAAGGACGTCTTCAAGCACTGAGCACGTCCTCGGCACGTGGTGAGCACGTGCCGGGACATGAGAGCGCGGCGGGGGGGGCCCCCCCCCCCGGGGGGGGCCCCCCCCCGGGCGCGCCCCCCCCCCCCCCCCCCCCCCCCCCCCGGGGCCCCCCCCCCCCGCCCGCGGCCGGGAGCCCCCGCGGCGCGGGGGGGC
>NZ_JBWKIF010000032.1:0-60293 GCF_056432865.1 Streptomyces sp. NPDC044921 | reverse complement strand
TCCTCAAGGACTACTTCCGCCGCGGAGCACGCTGGACCGCGGCGCCCAGGCCCCAGCTGACGGACGAGCTGTTCGACCCCGGCTTCACGGTCCCCGGCCCCGGCGAGCCGATGCGCTACATCCTCACCGAGTTCGAACCCGTCTTCGACGCGGCGGACTTCGTCCGGGCGGGCCGCGACCTGTTCGTCACGCGCAGCAACGTCACCAACGCGATGGGCATCGACTGGCTGCGCCGCCACCTCGGCCCCGGATACCGCATCCACGAGATCCCCAGCCGCTGCCGTACGCCCATGCACATCGACACCACGTTCGTGCTGCTCGCGCCCGGCAAGGTGCTGATCAACCCCGAGTACATCGACCCCGACCAGCTGCCGGACGTCCTGGACTCCTGGGACGTGCTGGTCGCCCCCGAGCCGGACCCGATCAAGGACCGGCTGCTCAAGGTGACGTCGATGTGCGGCAAGTGGCTCAGCATGAACGTGCTCATGGTCGACGAGAAGCGGGTGATCGCCGAGCGGCACCACACCGGCATGCTGCGCGCCCTGGAGAAGTGGGGCTTCGAGCCGATCCCCTGTGACCTTCTGCACTACGCCCCGTTCGGCGGCTCGTTCCACTGCGCGACCCTCGACGTCCGGCGGCGCGGCACGCTGCAGTCCTACTTCGACTGACCGGTGACGCGCGGGACGCTCAGGCTCCGCACGCCCCCGGTCGCCGGGCCGCCAGCGCGGCGAGTTCGTCGGGCGTGCGCGGCCCAGGCTCTTCGCCGGTCAACAAGCCCTGGGCGCGCAGTAGTTCGGTGGCTGCGGCGCCCCACGGCAGCCGCAGCCCCGCCGCGCGCAGGAGGTCCCTGCGGGCCAGGACCGCGGGCGCGGGGCCGGTGCGGACGCCGGACGGGGTGAGGAGGGCCGCGTCGTCGGCCCAGGACAGGGCGAGATCGACGTCGTGCGTGGCCATCACCACCGTGGTGCCGCCGGCCCGGAGCGTGCCGAGCGTCGCGAGGAGCCGTTCCTGGCCGTCGGGGTCGAGCCCGGCCGTCGGCTCGTCGAGGATCAGCACCCGGGGCCGCATGGCGACCGCACCCGCGATGGCCGTGCGCTTGCGCTGCCCGTAGGAGAGCAGGTGGGTGGGCCGGTCGGCCAGAGCGGTGATGTCCAGCGCGGCCAGCGCCTCGGCCACCCGGGTGCGGACCTCCGCGTGGTCCAGGCCCAGGTTGAGCGGCCCGAACGACACGTCCTGCTCGACCGAGGCGGCGAACAGCTGGTCGTCCGGGTCCTGCACCACCAGTTGCACGGTCGTCCGCAGCCGGGTCAGGCCCTTGCGGTCGTACGTCACCGGCTGCCCGTCGACCGTCAACCGGCCTACGTCCGGCCGCAGTCCGCCGCTGAGCAGGCGCATCAGGGTCGTCTTGCCGCTGCCGTTGCGCCCCAGCAGCGCCAGGGCGCGCCCCTCGCGGACGTCGAAGTCGAGGCCGCTGAGCACCACCGGGCCGTCCGCGTAGCCGAAGGACGCGCCCCGCAGGGCGACGAGGGCGGGCTCGCTCATGTCAGCGGCCTTTCCAGGAGCAGGGAGAGGGCGGCCAGCGCCACGAGCAGGGCGCAGCCGGCGGCCGTGAAGCGGGCGGAGACACGGGCCTCGGGCACCAGGACGCGCAGGGTGCCGTCGTAGCCGCGTCCGGCGAGCCCGGCCTGGAGGCGGGCGGCCCGGTCGAAGGCCCGGACGAACGCGGTGGCGCCCAGGCCGGCCAGGGAACGCCACTCCGCGGCCCGGCTGGTGTGGCCGAGGCGCGCGGCCTGCGCCTCCCGGATGCGGCGCACCGAGTCCAGCAGCAGGAAGCTCATCCGGTACGTCACCAGTGCGACATCGACGACCGGTGCGGGGATCCCCGCCCGGACCAGGCGCGGCAACAGGTCGGACATGGGCGTGGTGAAGGCGAACAGCAGCACGCCCAGGGAGGCCGCCGAGGTGCGCAGCAGCAACTCCCCGGCCCGGACGGGCCCGTCACCGGCGAAGGAGACGAAACCCTCCGGCCCGCCGACCTGGACGAGCAGCGTGAGCGCGCCGGTCGCGCAGAAGCCCAGCGGCACCCGGTAGGCCCGCCACAGCCGCCGGGCCGGCACGCCCGCCGGTCCCAGCAGCAGCACCAGGGCCGTGACCAGCACCAGGGCCGCGCCCGGCCAGGGCGGCAACGAGATCGCGAGCACGGTGAGGCCGAGCCCGAGCACGGCCTTGTCCACGGGGTGGCGGCGGCGCCAGCGGCTGCTGTGCGCCGCCGCGTCGATCGGCAGCACCCGGGCTCAGTCCTGCCCGTCGGCGGGCTTCCCGGCCGCGGCGGGGGACCTGCCGGCCGTGTCGGCGGGCGCGCTCCCGGCCTCCCGCTCCAGCGCGCGCCGCTCGCCCTGCCGCCGCCCTCGGCGCAGGCCGAAGTAGTAGGCGAGGACACCGGCGCCGAGCGCCGCCTGGAGGGAGAACAGGGCCGACTCGATCTCCCCGGACGGCGGTTCGTACAGCGGCGAGAACCACGGCTCGTAGTCCGGCTCGATCTCGGTGATCGCGGACTCCGCCTCGCCGTCGGCGCCCGCGAACGGCTCCTCCTTGTGGTCGCCGAGGCCGAGGGCCAGCGGCAGCACGGCGAGGGCGGCCACGGCGAGCAGCAACAGCAGGTTGATCCTCGTGTTCCTGCTCACCGAGCCACCGCCTCCGCGCCGGTCCGGGAGCCCTTCGTGCCCAGCAGCACGCCCAGCCGGGTCAGCTCGCCCTTGCTGGACTGCACCAGCAGCCGCATCACCAGCACCGTCAGCAGCCCCTCGCTGACGGCGAGCGGGATCTGCGTGACGGCGAAGATGGAGCCGAACTTGCCGAGCGCGCCCAGGAATCCGCTGCCCGGGTCCGGGAAGGCGAGCGCCAGCTGCACGCTGGTGACGCAGTAGGTGGACAGGTCGGCGACGAACGCCCCGCAGAACACCGTCACCATGAGCGGCACGTCGTACCGCCGCAGCAGCCGGTAGACGGCGTAACCGGCCCAGGGCCCGACGACCGCCATGGAGAAGACGTTCGCGCCGAGCGTGGTGAGCCCGCCGTGCGCCAGCAGCAGCGCCTGGAAGAGCAGGGTGATGGTGCCCAGCACCGCCATGACGGGCGGCCGGAACAGGATGGCCCCCAGGCCCGTGCCCGTGGGGTGGGAGCAACTGCCCGTGACGGACGGCAGCTTCAGGGCCGACAGGACGAACGTGAAGGCACCGGAGGCACCGAGCAGCAAGGTGCTCTCGGGGTGCTCGCGCACCTCACGGGTGAGTGACCGGACTCCGTGGACGACGAACGGCGCCGACGCGACGCCCCAGGCGGCCGCGTGCGCCGGAGGCAGGAAACCCTCGGCTATGTGCATGGCTCAGCAGACCCTCTCCAGCACCTCGTGGATGGTTGACGCGCCTTGGCCGGTCTCCTGGCTGACGGGTACCACCGCCCGAACTCCGCCTTCCCGGGTCACGAGGACCCAGTGGCTGCCCGCGAGGGCCGGAGCCGGACTTCCCGATTCACAGTGGCGAGGGCCGCACCGGCATCACACCGGATTTCCCGTTCACCAAGGCGTGGTGACAATAAGGCCGGGGTAAGGGCGATGACAAGCCGCCCCAGGGGGCGCGCGAGGGGGCGCCCGCTCGCACACCGGCGCAGAATCGCTCAGTCCTCGCCCTCGTCGTCCTCGTCGCCTCCGTCGTCCACCGGGACCTGCGGAGGCCGCTGCTGCGGCTGCTCCACCTGCTCCGTGCCGTCCCCGCCCGTCTCCGGCGCCGGGCTCGACGGACCGGGCGGCGGTCCGGCCGGGGCCGGGGTGGTGGGTGCCGCCGAGGACGGGACGACATCGGCCACGGTGCCGACCGTCGACGTCTCGCCGGTCTGCGCGGTGGAGGCCGGCGGGTCGGCGGACGCCCCCGGCTCCGAGGGCGAGGCCGGGCTGCTCGCCGACGGCGAGGCGTCGGGTTCGGTGCTCTTCGTCGTGGTGTCGTCGGGTGAGAACCACACCATGCCGAGGTACATCGCGGCGAGGAAGAGGGCCGCGGCGGCGGCCGTGACGCCCAGCCGCGACCGGTTGCCGGAGCCGCCCCGCGGCGCCGCGCGGCGGGCCCGCCCGCCCGGGGCGGTGCGCGCCCCCGTGGGCAGCGCGTAGGTGACCGGGGCGCCGGCCCCGGCCGGCGCGAAGCCCGCCGTCCCCGGGGACGGCACCGGGGAGGGCGCCGGCTGCGTGGCCTCCGGCAGCGGCTCGGGCCGCCCCTGCCAGGCACCGGCGGCGAACCACTCGGCGGCCTGCTGGGCCGACGGCCGGTCCTCGGGCTGCTTGGCGAGCAGCCCCAGCAGGTAGTTCTCGAACGCCGGCGGGAGACCGGCCACGCCGAGTTCGCGGGGCGGCACCGGGGCGGCGTCCAGATGCTGGTGCAGGAGCGCGACGGCGGTGTCGGCCTGGAACGGCGGGCGGCCGCTGAGCAACTGGTAGAGCACGCACCCCAGGGAGTACATGTCGGACGCGGGGCCGGCGGGCTTGCCCAGCGCGCGCTCGGGCGCGAGGTAGAGGCCGGTGCCGACGATCTGCCCGGTGGCGGTGAGCGCGGCCCCGGGGTCGTCGAGGAAGCGGGCGATGCCGAAGTCCCCGATCTTCAGCGTCCCGTGGGCGTCCAGCAGCAGGTTGGCGGGCTTGATGTCGCGGTGGACGATGCCCTGCGCGTGCGCGGCGGCGAGTCCCGCGGCGGCCTGGGCGGCGAGGTCGGCCACCCGGCCCGCCGGGAGTGCGCCCGACGCGGCCAGCACCCCGGCGAGGCTGTCGCCGTCGACGAGTTCCATCACCAGGTACAGCCGGTTGTCGTACTCACCGAAGTCGAGCACGCCGACCAGGTTCGGGTGGTTGAGACGCCCGGCGGTCTGGGCCTCCAGGCGGAACCGGGAGGCCGCCGTGGCGTCGGTGTCCTGGGGCAGCAGCAGCTTGACGGCCACCGCTCTGGCGAGCGTCTCGTCGTACGCCCGCCAGACCTCTCCCATTCCACCGCGCCCGATCTCAACATCCAGCCGGTAGCGGCCCGCTAGCAGCACTCGTCCTCGTCTCATGCAGTGGGAAGCTCGTCGCCGCAGCCCGAACTCCCCGCGTCCGGGCGGGGATTGGTGGGGGGTGCCACAGCCGACCCAGGATACTGGCGCCGGATGATCATTATGCGCCGCGGCGGTGAGCCCGGGCGGTACGGCCCCGGAAACAGGTCGCAGACCCGGGGCGCACGCGGGGCCGCACTCCGGGTGGCGCGTCCGCGGGCGTGCCCGCCGGAGGCCGGATCAGCCCGCCGGAGCCGTTCCCTTCTCCCCGGCCTCCCGTTCCTCCCCGGCCTCCCGTTCCCCCTCGGCGTCCCGGTGCGGCAGCAGCGCCACCGCCAGGGCCGGTACGGCCGCCAGGACCAGCCACGGCACGGCGGCCGGCAGCCCCAGGTCGAGCAGGGAGCCGGTGGCCGCGCTGCCGGCCAGCACGATCAGGCCGGAGACGGAGGACAGCGCCCCCATGTACAGGCCGATCCGGCCGTCTTCGGCGAGGTCGGGCACCCAGGCGCGGGCGGCGGGTACCACGAGCATCTGCCCCACGGTGAGCAGCACGACGAAGCCCGCGGCCGGCAGCAGCCCGGCGGTGCCCGTCCACCCGGCCGGGCGCGCGGCGGCCACCACCGCGAAACCGGCCGCGATCAGCAGCAGTCCGGCGGCCATGGAGCGGCGCAGGTCGAGCCGGTCGCCCGCCCAGCGGGTCACCGGGAGCTGCGCGCACACGACGAGGACCGACGACAGGGCGAACAGCCAGGACAGCGGCGCCTGCGAACCCGCCGCGCGCTGCACCTCGTCCGGCAGGGCCAGATACAGCTGGTTGTAGCCCAGCAGGTACGTGCCGTACGCACAGCACAGCGCCAGGAAACGGCGGTTGCGCAGGACGCGGGCTCCGCCGCGCTGCCGGACGCGGACCCGGCCGGGGATGTGCTGCGGCATCAGCCGCAGGTGCCCGGCGAGGACCAGCACGAAGACCGCCGCGCCGGCGAGGCAGGCCGTACGGAAGCCGACGGCGAGCAGCAGCGCGCCGAGCAGCGGCCCGGCGAAGGCGCCCACCTGTCCCGCCACGCTGAACAGCGCCAGCACACGGGTGCGCGGTCCGTGCCCGTCCGCCTCCCAGACGACCGCCTGGCGGGCCACCTCGGACTCCACGGCGGGGGAGAACAGGGCGGCGGCGAAGCCGATCACCAGCACCGCCCCGATGACGGCCCAGGTCGCCTCCGCGTACCCGAGCCAGGCGAACCCGGCGATCCGCAGCGCGCAGCCGGCCAGCACGACCGGCCGCACGCCCCACCGGTCCACGAGCCACCCCCCGACCACGAACAGGCCCTGCTGGCTGAAGGTGCGCAGCCCGAGCACGAACCCGACCAGCCAGCCCGCCATGCCGATCGCGGTGCCGAGGTGCTCGGCGAGGAACGGCAGCACGGCGTAGAAGCCCAGGTTGAAGGCGAGCTGGGTCAGGATCAGCAGCCGCAGCAGCCCGGACAGGTCCTTCCAGAGCCGCCGGGTGCTCTCGCGCGGCGCCCGGGGCGGCTCGCCGTCGGTCATGGCGCCACGGGGCACACGGGCGGCCCGGCGGGCCAGGACACGGGAGATGAGGTCGGTCATCGTTCTTCTGTCGGTGAGGTCGGTGAGGCGGACACGGGGGCCAGGAGGCGGTCGGGGCGGCTCGCGTGCCGCTGTGGCACCCGGGGTGCGGTGCGCCGCGGAGGCGGACCGGGCGGCCCGCCGGGGCGCCCGCGCCTCCCGGGCAGGCGTACGCCCCCGGCGGCCGTGACGGCCAGCGCCCCCAGCAGGGCGAGCGCGGCCGCGGGGAAGAGGACGGCCCAGGGGGCGCGTTCGGCGTAGGCCTGGTTCTCGGAGAGCAGCAGGCCCCACTCGGGCGACGGCGGCTGGGCGCCCAGTCCGAGGAACCCGAGCGCGGCCAGGCCCAGCGCGATGCCGGGCAGTCGCAGCAGGGCGTGCCGGGTGACCGGCCCCAGCACCGCCGGCAGCAGTTCGCGCCGCAGCAGGTACCAGCGGCCGGCGCCCAGCGCACGCGTGGCGGCCAGGTGGGTGGTGGCGCGCTCCTGACGCAGCAGCGCGGAGGTGTGGGCGGCCAGTGGTGCCCAGGCGACGACGCCGACGGCGACGGCGGGGGTCCACGGACCACCGCCCGCCACCCCGGCGGTGAGCAGACCGGCCAGCACGGGCGGCACGGCGCTGACCGTGTCGGCCATCGGCCCGGACAGCCGCGGCAGCAGCCCGAGCAGCAGCCCGGCGGCCAGGGCGGCGGCGCTCACGGCGAGGGCGACGGCGAGGGTGGTCAGCGCCCCGTGGGCGACCCGGGCGAGCACGTCCCGGCCCAGCGCGTCCGTGCCGAAGGGGTGGGCGGGGGACGGCGCCCGGAGCCGGGCGAAGGGGTCCAGGGCGAGCGGGTCGCGCGGCAGGCCCAGCGCGATCACACCGGTCAGCACCGCACCGTGGAGCAGGGGGAGGGAGCGGGGCGCGGGCGGGGCGGGCCGGTGCAGGGAGTGCAGGGCGCCGTCCCGCAGGGCGGGGCCGGTCAGCAGCCGGGCCGCGAGCCGGGCGAGGAACGTGGCGGCGGCCGCCAGCAGGACCAGGGTGAGGGTGCCGGTCTGCAGCACGGGCAGGTCCTGGGCCAGGGCGGCGTGCAGGGTGAGCCGGCCGAGGCCCGGGATGTCGAAGATCTGCTCGACGGCGACCGAGCCGCCGGTCAGACCGACCACGAACAGGCTCAGGTTCGGCAGCAGGGCCGGCACGCAGCGGCGCACCGCCTGCCGCGCCACCGACACCGGCGGGACGCCGCGTGCGGCGGCCGCCAGCGCCCACGGCTCGGCGAACGCGCCGGGCAGCAGGTCGTCCAGCATCCGTCCGAGGACCGCCCCGGCGGGCAGGCCGAGGGCCAGCGAGGGCAGCACCATCCACTGCGGCCCGTACCAGCCCAGGGCGGGCAGCCAGCCCAGCTGCACCCCGATCACCGAGGCCAGCACCGAGGCGACCAGGAACTCGGGCAGCGCGGCCAGTACGGCCGCCGCCGTACCGCCGGGCCGGAGCGCGCCGAGCCGCCGCCGCGCACCGAGCCGGAGCGTGCGGGCACACACCGCCGCGGCCGTGAGGGCGGCGACGGCGAGCGCCCCCGACATCAGCAGCAGCGACACGCCGAGACCTTGCACGACCCCGGGCAGCACCTCGGAGCCGGACACCCACGAGGTGCCCGCGTCCCCGTGCAGCAGCCCGCCCAGCCAGCGGCCGAGCAGCCGCACGGGGCCGTCGTCCAGGCCCAGTTCGTCCCGGACGGCGCTCAGCGTGGCGGGGGTCGGGTCGCGCTCCGCCGACCGGGCCTTGAGGACCGTGAGCGCCGGGTCGGTGCGCGACAGCCACGGCAGCAGGCCGATCCCGCCCACGAGGGCGGCGGTGAGCACGGCCCGCCACAGCAGCGTGGGGCCGCCGCCGCGCGCGAGGACGCGCAGCCGCCTCGCACCGGCGAAGGCCGTGGCCACGAACGGCATACGGAGGGCTGTCGGGCGGTGGACCGTCGTGCGGAGGGCTGTCGGGCGGCGGACCGTCATGCGAAGGGGATCTCGAAGTGCACGGCCCCGCTGCCCCCGCCGGGCACGTCCTCCCGCTCGTCGCACAGCACCTTGCCCAGCGTCCGCCACAGGCCCATCGCGCCCGGGGAGTCCGGATAGGTGTGCAGGTACACCGACCGGTAGCCGCCGTCGGCGCGCGCGAAGTCCAGCAGACCCGCCACCAGCCGCCGGGCCAGTCCCCGCCTTCGGTGCTCGGGCCGCACGTACACCCGGCGCAGCTGCGCGGTCTGACCGGACGGGAACCGCTCGGCCAGCCAGCGCGGGTTGGGCGGATGCGCCGGGCCGCGCGCGTCCAGCGCGGCCGTGGCCGCCACCGTGCCGTCCCCGCCGTCCACCGCGACCAGGAGCGTGTGCCGGGCAGGGGTGAGATAGAACGACACCGGATCGATGATGTCGGCGTGCCAGTGCGGCACGTAGCCCGTCCCGAAGTCCCGGTACACCGCGTCCAGCATCACCACCCGGGCCCCGTCGACGTCGTCCGGCGTGGCTTCCCTGATGATGTAGTCGCGCATTTGCGCATCATATGCAAGTAGTGCGGGAGTGCTCCGAGCGGTCCCCGCACGCCCGGGGCCAGGGCCTGCGGGAGGCGGCGCTCACATCCCGGACGGAGTGAGCAGCACGAAGTCCGCGTTCGCCCGGTCGAGGCAGACGGCGAGACGGCCCACGCCCTCCACGTCCTCGGGGCCCATCTGGACGCTGCCGCCGTTCTCCTCGACCCCGGCCACCGCCGCGTCGCAGTCCTCCACGGCGAACACCGGGTGCCAGTACGGCCGGCCACCCGCGAGCGCGAGGACGTCCCCGCCGACCTCCACGAGGCCGCCGTGCATGCGCTCCTCGGGGAGCCCCGCCGGGGTGATCAGGGTGTACGTGCCTGTCCCGCCCGGCATCGGCATGTCACTGAACCGCCAGCCGAAGAGGCCGCCGTAGAACTCCTTCGCGGCGGCGGCGTCGCTCGTGTACAGCTCCGTCCAGGACAGCGAGCCCGGCTGGTCCACCAGCTCCAGGCCCGCGCTCGTGCCCGGCTGCCAGACGGCGAACTGCCCGCCCAGCGGGTCGCTGAACTGCGCCATCCTGCCCCACTCCGCGAGGTCCGTCGGCGCCACCCGGACCGTGCCGCCCGCCTGTCGCACGGCCTGGGCCGCCGCGTCCGCGTCGGTGACCCGGTAGTAGAGCATCCAGGCCGAGCGGGCGCCCTCCTCGGTGAGCCTGCCGAGACCGGCGACGACCTTGCCGTCCTTGCGGAACATGCCGCCTTCGAAGTCCTCGCTCCCGCCCATGGACTCGTACTCCCACCCGAGCACGGCACCGTAGAAGGCCGCGGCGGCCCGGACGTCCGGAGCGCCGAGGTCGAGCCAGCAGGGGGAACCGGGGGCGTACTCCGTGGTGATCATGGCGATGCTTCCCTTTCGCAGATCCTCCGCCCAGCCTGACACCGGGCACCGACGGGCGCCCGTCGGAGCGACAGCCGCCGCCGGACGGGTGGGGGCGCAGCCAGTCAAGGACCGTGGACGGCGTGACGACCGGCGGGGAATGGGGTCGCCTGGGCGCCGCCGGGGGTCTCAGTGGACGGACAGGCCGCCGTCCACGAAGAGGGACTGCCCGGTGATGTAGGCCGACGCCGGGCCCGCCAGGAAGACCGCCGCGCCCGCGAAGTCCTCGGCCAGGCCGTTGCGCCCGACGAACGTGCGCGCGGCGAGAGCGGCCACCGTCTCCGGTTCCGACGACAGCCGTGCGTTGAGCGGGGTCATGACGAAGCCGGGCACCAGGACGTTGCAGGTGACGCCGCGCGGCGACCACGCCTCGGCCTGGGAGCGGGTCAGCGCCTCCAGTCCGCCCTTGGACGCGCCGTAGGCACCGCTCTGCACGAACGCCCGGTGC
The DNA here is from genome assembly GCF_056432865.1 of Streptomyces sp. NPDC044921. Lineage (NCBI taxonomy): Bacteria > Bacillati > Actinomycetota > Actinomycetes > Kitasatosporales > Streptomycetaceae > Streptomyces > Streptomyces sp. NPDC044921. Next base: position 49,758 of record NZ_JBWKIF010000032.1, on the reverse strand, counting down.
GCCTGCTGCGAGCTGATGTTCAGGATCCGCCCGTACCCGCGCTTCGCCATGCCGGGGCCGAAGCGCTGTCCCAGCAGGAAGGGGGCCTCCAGGTTGACGGCCATCGTGGCGTCCCACACGTCCTCGGTGAGCTCGTCCAGGTGCGGACGGAGGTTGATCCCGGCGCAGTTGACCAGGATGTCGGGCTCGCCGAACGCCTCGACCGCTCGCTCGGCGGCCGTCCGCACCCCCTCCCGCGTGCCCAGGTCCGCGCTGACCCAGGCCGCGCGGCAGCCCTCGGCCGCCAGTTCCCCGGCCGTCGCCTTCAGGGCGGCCTCCGTACGGGCCACCACCACGACGCTCGCCCCGGCGCGCGCGAGGGCGCCGGCGATGGCCCGGCCGATGCCGGAACTGCCGCCGGTCACCACCGCGACCCGGCCCGCCAGGGAGAACAACTCGCAGAGATAGGCCTGTGCCGCCCGGCCGGTCGGCCGCGCCCGCTCATCCTGGTCCCTCTGCTCCACCTGGTCCGCCTGCCGTGCCTGCTCCGCCGGATTCGTCGTCATGCCGAGCACCCTAAGCGGACCGGCCGGGGCACGGGCGCCGCCCCCGTCAGCGGAACACCATGATGGCGACACCCGCCACCGCGAACAGCACGCCGCCCCACGCCCAGTGCTGCATGGGCACGTTGAAGAACCTGTGGTCCTCCCGGAACTCGTTGAGTCTCACGCCGACGACCCGGATGAGCGCCGCCGCCACCAGGCAGCCGACGACGAGCCCGATGTCCTGGGCGAGCGGCGACCCGCCGAGCAGCCGGCCCAGCGCGATCCCCACCGCGACGCCGGCGCCGGCCAGCGGCAGGACGAGGATGCCCCACCCGGACCACAACACCACGAACATCCGCGCCTCCCGCCTCGTGCCCTGGTCCGTCACTGCCCCCCGGATCCCTGGACGAACCCCTGTGACGTGGTTCACAGTTGGTCGATTGAGTGTCCGGCCCCGGCGGCGTCCGTACTGGTGGGTGTTCACGCGGAGCCGGAATGCGAGGATGAGGCGCCATGACGGCTGGGTGGGGTGTGCGCGCGATACGGGCCGCGGTGTTCGCGGCCGTCTGTGTCGTGCTCGCCGCCCTGGGGCACGTCATGATGTCCGGCGATCACGTGCCCGTGCCGGTCCTGCTGGCCGGCTGGGGCGGGACCGGCGCCGCGGGCTGGTGCCTGGCCGGCCGCGAGCGCGGACTCCGGTTCGTCGTCGCCGTGGCCGTGGTGGTCCAGGCGGCACTGCACTCGGCCTTCTCGCTCGCGCCGCAGGCCGCGGGCGGGCCGCCGCCGGCGCACGGCATGAGCCCCATGGAGTCCGCGCCCGCCTCCCTGTCCGCGTCCATGCCCGTGCACACGCACCCCGGCGCGGAGCACTTGGGGCATCCGGGACACATGGGCGACATGGGGCACACCCTCGGCGGTGACTCCTCTCTCGGCATGCTCGCCGCCCACCTGCTGGCCGCCCTGTTCTGCGGACTGTGGCTGGGGCACGGCGAGCGTGCCGCCTTCCGGCTCCTGCGCGCCGTGGGCAGCCGGCTGGCCGCGCCGCTGCGGCTGCTGCTCGCCCGGCCCGCGCCGCCGCCCCCTGTCGCGTGTGTACGACGGCCGTCGTCCGACCGCGCCCCGCGCCTGCTCCTCCTCGTCCACGCGATCACCTCTCGCGGGCCGCCCGTGGGGACCGCTGCCGCCTGACGGCAGCCGGCACTCCCGGGGCAGCCCTGCGCGCCCCGGTCACGGCCGTACCCCGGTACGCCACTGCCCCGGCCGGTCACCCCTGCCCTCGGCGGGCGGCCCCGGCGGCACGGCCGTGTCCCCACTCAGCTCACCGGACAGCGCGGCCCCGCGCGCACGCCCCGGCACCCGTGTGCCGCCGTGCCCGCCCGCCCGCGGTCCCGGACACCCCGAGAAGGACTTCAGGTGATCACTCCTGCCCTGCCCCTCGCACACGAGAGAACGGCTTCGGCCGACGCGTCGATAACCGCCTGGGCGCTGGCCGCCCGCGGCGGTGACGCCGCCGCCGTGGAGCGGTTCGTGCGCGCCCTGCACCGCGACGTCATCCGGTACGTCGCCCATCAGTGCGCGGATCCCCAGGCCGTGGACGACCTGGCGCAGGACACGTTCCTGCGGGCGCTCGGCAGTCTGCACCGGTTCGAGGGCCGCTCCTCGGCCCGCACCTGGCTGCTGGCCATCGCCCGGCGCGCCGTCGCCGACAGCATCCGGTACACCGCCGTACGACCCCGCCCGGCCGACCTGCCGGACTGGGAACCGGCGGCCGAACTCGCCCAGCCGCGCGGCCTGCCCGGCTTCGAGGACGGTGTGGCTCTGCGGGAGCTGCTGGCCGCGCTGCCCGACGAGCGGCGCGAGGCGTTCGTCCTTACCCAGCTGCTCGGGCTGCCGTACGCGGAGGCCGCCGCGCTGAGCGGGTGCCCCGTCGGCACCGTCCGCTCCCGGGTGGCCCGCGCCCGGGCGACGCTCCTGGCGCAGCTCGCCGAGGCGGAGGAACCCACGGCGCCCGCGCTGGCCGCGGCCTGACCCGCCCGCCCCGCCGCTGCCCGCCGGTCCCCCCGACGGGCAGCGGCCCCAACGACCCTGCCGCACGCCCCGACCGCCCCGGCGGCGCGCTTGGCCCCGGCCGCCCTCGTGGCAGGCGGGGCGCTTCGCCCGGTCAGGCGGTGCGCTTCGTCCCCGCTGCCTTGGCCCGTCAGTTCGCGCGCCCCACCCTTGCCGCCCCGCTCCGCCCGGCCACGCGCCCTGAGCCGACAGGCGGCGTGCTTCGTCCCGTCAGGCGGTGCGCTTCGACCGGCCCCTGCCGCCCCGCCAGTCCGCGCCCACTGACTCGTCAGGCGGCGCGCCTCGCCCCGGCCGCCTGGCCCCGCCCGGCCGCGCGCCCCCTTCCCGGCTACCCGGCCCCGTCAGGCCGCGCGCCCGCTCCCGCCCACCCCGCCGCCGTCAGGCCGCGCGCCCCGGCCCCGCAGCTCCGGACGGTCCGGCCGCGGTCCCGTGTTCCGGGCCCTTCGAGGAGGAATCCCGATTCGCGCGCCCGCGGCCGTGCCCGCCGCACCGCGGTGTGCGACGGGCGGGTGGTCGGCGAACGCCGCGTCACCCCCGGGCCGGTCGCGGCACTGTCCGCCTCGCCCCCCAGCGCCGCCTGCGGTACCGGCCCGTCACCCGGCACAGCGCGTAGACGGTGAAGGAGATCGTGGTGACGTAGGGGCTGATCGGGACGCTGCCGCCCAGGGCGAGCAGGATGCCGCCCTCGATCGACACCACGGCGAACAGCACGCTCAGCGCGGGCAGCAGGACCGGTGAGGCGGTCACGCGGGCCGCGGCCGCCGCCGGTGTGACGACCAGGGACAGCACCAGCAGCGCCCCGACGACCTGCACCGACAGGGCCACCGCGAGCCCCAGCAGCAGCATGAACGCGAAGGACAGCCCCCGCACCGGCACCCCGCGCGCCTCCGCCACGTCCGGGTCGGCGCTGGCGAAGGCGAGCGGGCGCCACAGGAACGCCAGCGCGGTCAGCACCAGCGCGGCCGTGCCGAGCAGCCACGACATCTGCGGGGTGTCCACGGCGACGATCTGTCCCGTCAGCAGTCCGAACTTGTTCGCCGCCCGGCCGTGGTACAGGGCGAGGCAGAGCACCCCGAGCCCCAGCCCGAACGGCATGAGGATGCCGATCACCGAGTTCCGGTCCCGGGCCCGCGTCCCCAGCGCCCCGATGACCCCGGCCGCGAGCAGCGAACCGGTGATCGAGCCCGCCACGACGTTCGCCCCCGCCAGCAGCGCGGCCGCCGCACCAGCGAAGGACAGTTCGCTGATGCCGTGCACCGCGAACGGCAGGTCCCGCATCAGCACGAAGACCCCGGCCAGCCCGCCCACGAGCCCGAGCGCCGCACCGGCGACGAGCGAGTTGCGGACCAGGGACAGCAGCGCGCCGTAGTCGGTGAAGTCGAAGAGCTGGTGCCAGACGGCGTCGGCGTATGCGGTGTGTGTCATGCGCGCACCCCGCCCGTCCGGTGCGCCCGCTCGGGGTGGTGCGGCGGCGTGGCACCCCCGTCGGGTGCTCCCACGACCAGCACCCTGCCCCGGACGCGGACGACGTCGACCGGGGTGCCGTAGAGGCGGGACAGCGACGCGGAGGTCAGCACCTCGTCCGGGCTGCCGACGCGATGGCCGCCGCGGGCCAGGTACAGCACCCGGTCGGCCATCCCCAGCACCGGGTTGATCTCGTGCGTCACGAAGACCACCGCCGTGCCGTGGGAGCGGCGCCGGGCGTCGACCAGACCGGTGACGGCCCGCTGGTGGTGCAGGTCGAGCGAGAGCAGCGGCTCGTCGCACAGCAGGATCCGCGGGTCGGTGGCCAGTGCCTGCCCGATGCGCACCCGCTGGCGTTCACCGCCGGAGAGCATGCCGAGCGGGACGTCGGCGTAGGCCGAGGCGCCGACCGACTCCAGGATCTCGTCCACGCGGCGGCGGACCCCGGCGCGGCGCGGCCGCGGGCCGAAGCGGTGCCCGTCGATGCCGAACCGCACCAGGTCCCGGGCCCGCAACAGGGCCTGCGCGGACAGCGCCGCCTGCTGCGGGACGTAGCCGATGTGCCGGGCGGCCTCGCGCGCCGGCCGGTCCAGGACGGTCAGCGTCCCGGCGGACAGCGGCCGCAGTCCCAGCAGGGCCCGCACGAAACTCGTCTTGCCCGCGCCGTTCGGGCCGAGCACGGCCAGGAACTCCCCGGGCCGCACGTCGAGGTCGAGGCCGCTCCACACCCGGCGCTCGCCGTAGGACAGGGCGGCGCCGCGCAGCCGGACCACGGGCGGCGCGTCCGGCCCGGATACGGCGGTCACCGGTCCAGCGCGCCGGCGAGCGCGTGGAGGTTGGCGGTCATCCACCGGAGGTAGTCCTCGCCCCGGGGCAGGGTCTCGGTCACCGGCACCACCGGGACGCCGGCCGCCTCGGCCGCCTCCTTGGCCTTCTCGGTCTGCGGGCCGGAGGTCTGCTCGTTGTAGACGAGTGCCTTCACCCTCCCCTCGCCGAAGAGGGCCAGGCTCTCGCGCAGGACGCGCGGGGAGACGTCGTCGCCCTCCTCGACGGCCTCGCTGAACGCCGGAGGCGTCCTGTCGACCAGACCGCTCGCCTCCGTCAGGTACAGCGGCACCGGTTCGGTGATCGCGATGCCCTCGCCGGCGTGCTGCCTCCTGATCCGCGCCTCCCCGGCCTCCAGGGAGGTGAGCCCGGCCTCGAAGGCCGCGGCGTTCTTCGCGAAGGTGCCCGCGTGGTCCGGGTCGGCCTGGGCGAGGGCGGCGGATATCCGGTCGGCGACCTTGGCGACGGTGGGGAAGTCGTACCAGACGTGTTCGTTGAGCTCGCCGCCCGGGGGCGCGGTTCTGCGGGACACCTTCACCGCGTCGACCACCCGCGCGGAGCCGTTGCGGCCGGCCCGGAGCATGCGGTCGACGAAGTCGTCGTAGCCGCCGCCGTTCTTAATGACGATCTCGGCCCGGGACAGGGCCAGTTGATTGTGCGGATCGGCCTCGTAGGAGTGCGGGTCCTGGTCGGGGTCGCTGATGACGGACGTGACGTCGACCCGGTCGCCGCCGATGTGCCGGGCGATGTCGCCGTAGACGTTCGTGGAGGCCACCACCGCCACACGGTCCGGTGCGCCCCTGCCGCCGGCCGGGTCCGGCGCACTGCCGCAGCCGGCGAGCAGGGCCAGGGACGCGCCGGCCAGCAGTGCCAGGCGATGGGTCGGGGACAGGGGCATGGCTCCTCCAGGGCGGACGTGCGCGGTGGGGTCGGTCGGCAGCGCCACGCTAGATGACAATGAATGTCAAGAGCGGTTCCTGGTCGAAGTCATGTGAGAACCATTGCCAGGTGTTGGGTATGGCTGGACGGTCTATCCAGGAGCTGGACTCCTGGTCTAGAGTGGGGGTCGGTGAGAGGTCCGGGAAGGACCCGGTGAGAGGAGATGGCATGGCCACCGCGCCGGACGCCGAACGCGACGCGATCCTCGCCGCGCTGACGCCGGTGGTGCACGGCATCGCCGCGACCTTCGGCCCGGTCTGCGAGGTCGTGCTGCACGACTACCGGGACCCCGGGAAGTCGGTGGTCGCCGTGGCCGGATCGGTGACCGGCCGGACGGTGGGCGGTGCGATGAGCGAGATCGGCATGCGCGTCCTCGCGCACGGCGACGAGGCGGCCGACGAGCTGAACTACGTCACCCGCGCCCGGAACGGGACGGTCGTGAAGTCCTCCACGATGGTGCTGCGCGACTCGGCCGGAGCCGTCTTCGGCGCCCTCTGCGTCAACGTGGACGTCAGCGCGATCACGAAGGTCCACGACCTGCTCGGCGCCCTCGCCGGAGCCGGCTCCGCCCCGGCCGAGCTGCCGGTCACCACCTTCGGCAACGACATCGACTCCGTGGTCGACGCCCTCGTCGACGCCCACCACACCCGGCAGCGGGGCAGCTGGCCCGAACTCGGCCGCGAGGAGCGCCTGGAACTGTTCGACGGGCTGGACGCGCGGGGTGTCTTCGCCGTGCGCGGCGCGGTCGAGCAGGTCGCCGCCCGGCTCGGCATCTCCCGCGCCTCCGCCTACCACTACCTCGCCCGGGCCCGGGCGGCCCGCGACACCTCCCCTGGAGAGCACTCGTGACGACCACCACCCCACCGGTCACCGTCGACGACGTCCGGGACGCCGCCGCCCGGCTCAAGGGCGTCGCCCACCGCACGCCCGTCCTGCGCTCGCGCACGCTCGACGCGCTGGTCGGCGCCGAGGTCCACCTCAAGTGCGAGAACTTCCAGCGCGCCGGCGCCTTCAAGTTCCGAGGCGCCTACAACGCCGTCTCCCGCCTGACCCCCGAGCAGCTGTCCCGGGGCGTCGCCGCCTACTCCTCCGGCAACCACGCCCAGGCCGTCGCCCTGGCCGCCCGCGAGCTCGGCTCCACCGCCGTGATCGTCATGCCCGAGGACGCCCCGCCGTCCAAGCGCGCGGCCACCGCCGGCTACGGCGCCGAGATCGTCACGTACGACCGCTACACCGGCGACCGCGTCGCCGTCGCCGAGGCCCTCGCCGCCGAGCGGGGCCTCGCCCTCATCCCGCCCTACGAGCATCCGCACGTCATGGCCGGGCAGGGCACGGCCGCTCTCGAACTCCTGGAAGAGGCGGGGGAGTTGGGTGCGCTGCTGACGCCGGTCGGCGGCGGCGGGCTGATGGCAGGCAGTGCCACGGCCGCCAAGGCCCTGCACCCGGGCATCCGGATGATCGGCGTCGAGCCGGAAGCCGGGGACGACACCCGGCGCTCGCTCCAGGCCGGGCGGCGCGTCAGCATCCCGGTCCCGCACACCATCGCCGACGGCCAGGCCCTGCACACGCCCGGGGAGCTGACCTTCTCCGTCAACAGGCGGCTCGTCGACGCGATCGCGCTGGTCGGCGACGACGAGATCCGGGAGGCGATGAGGTTCGCCTTCGAGCGCCTGAAGATCGTCCTCGAGCCGAGCGGCGCCACGCCCCTGGCCGCCCTCCTCACCGGACGGGTGGGCCCGCTGCCCCCGCGGGTCGGCGTGATCCTCTCCGGTGGCAACGTGGACGCGGAACGCTTCGCGGCGCTGTGCGGGCCGGGCGCTGCCTGAATGGCGTCGCGCGACGGCCGGACGGACGATGGAGGCAAACCCCTGACCGAGGAGGAGCGTCATGCTTGAGGTGAAGACGCTCGACAAGCCGGACGAGCGGCGTGACTACCCCCGAGGCCACCTCGAAGCCGTCCACCTGACCGGACTGGACTTCGCCGTGGCCACGTTCGAACCGGGCTGGCGCTGGTCGGAGTCGGTGGCCCCGATCGCCGGGACGGACAGCTGCCGGATCCACCACAACGGCTATGTCGTCTCGGGCCGTATGCACATCCGCATGGACGACGGCGCGGAGAGCGAGGTGGGACCCGGGGACGTGTTCGTCTGCCCGCCCGGGCACGACGCCTGGGTCGTCGGCGACGAGCAGTGCGTGGTGTACGACTTCGCGGGCAGCATGGCCAAGGAGTACGCCAAGAAGGACTGAGGTCCGTCCCCTGCCGAGAAGGCGGCCGTCACACGGTGACGGCCGCCTTCTCGCGCGCTCCCCGCCCCGCGGTCCGGTCCCTCGGCCGGGCTCCGCCCTTGCCCTGGGAAACCGATCGGTTTACGCTTCCGGGCATGGGAAACCGATCGGTTTCCCATCGAGGCAATGTGAGGGAGACTCCCATGACCGCCATCGAAGGTTCCGTCGCCCTGGTCACCGGCGGCAGCCGCGGCATCGGCCGCGCCCTGGTCGCGGGCCTGTACGAGCGGGGCGCGAAGAAGGTGTACGCCACCGCCCGCGACCCGCGTACCGTCACCCACCCCGAGGCCGTGCCGCTCGCCCTGGAGGTCACCGACCCCGCCTCCGTCGCCGCCGCGGCCGAGCGTGCCCAGGACGTCACCCTGCTGATCAACAACGCCGGTGCCTCGGTGAAGGCGAACTTCCTGGACTCGCCGGTGGAGGACGTGCGCCGCGAGTTCGAGACCAACTTCTACGGGCCGCTCCTGGTCACCCGGGCCTTCGTCCCCGTCATCGAGCGCAACGGCGGCGGCCACATCCTCAACGTCCACTCCGTGCTGTCGTGGATCGGCCTCGCCGGGTCCTACAGCGCCTCCAAGGCGGCCTTCTGGTCGCAGACCAACTCACTGCGCCTCGACCTCAAGCCGCGCGGCATCGACGTCACCGGCCTGCACGTCGGCTACGTCGACACCGACATGACCGTCGGCGTCGACGCCCCGAAGTCCACGGCCGGGAGCGTCGCGGCCCAGGCGCTCGACGGCGTCGCCTCCGGCGCCTACGAGGTCCTCGCCGACGACGTCTCGCGCCAGGTCAAGGCCGGGCTGGCGGCCGACCCGTCCGCCCTGTACCCGCAGCTCGCCGCCTGATCACACCGGCAGCAGCCGCGCCACCAGCGCGCTCAGCTGCCGGGCGGTGCGGCACTCGTGCATCTCGACCAGCTCGGCGTAGGCGGGCGCGACCGAGTCGCCGGTGCCCCAGCGGGAACGCTGCTCCGGGTTCAGCCAGTAGACGCGGCGGGCGCGTCCGGCGATGTGCCGCGCGGCCGGCAGATTGGGGTCGCCGCCGTTCGTGCGGGCGTCCCCGAGGACGAACACGGTCGTGCGCGGACCGGCCGCGTCGGCGTAGCGCTCCGCGAACTCGCCGAGGGCCGTGCCGTAGTCGCTGCTGCCGTGCCAGCCGGTGATCGCCGCCTGGTCCCGGATGCGGGCGCCCAGCCCCTCCGGATCGGCCCCGCCGTGCTCCAGCAGCCCGGTCACCTCGTCGATCCGGTTGACGAAGGCGAACACGCGCACCTTGCTGAACTGGTCGTGCAGCGCCTGTACCAGCAGCATCGTGAAGTCCGAGAACCCGGACACCGAGCCCGACACGTCGCACAGCAGCACCAGCTCGGGCCGGGCCGGACGCCGTCGGCGCAGCACCGGCTTCACCGGCACCCCACCCGTCGACAGCGAACCGCGCAGCGTGCGCCGCAGGTCGATCGTGCCCCGGGCCGCGCGGCGGCGTCGGGCCGCCAGCCGGGTGGCGAGCTTGCGGGCGAGCGGCCGCACCGTCCGGCGCAGTTCCGCCAGGGTGTCCCTGCCCGCGAAGAGGAAGTCGACCCGGTCGGCCGTCGGGGCGACCGCCCGCCGGGCGATCTCGTCCCGGCCGCGCCGCTCGGCGACCCGGCGCCGCGCCTCCGCCGCCACCAGCGCCCGGAAGGCCTCGATGCGCCGCCGCACCTCGTCCTCCAGCAGCCGGTCCGTGAAACCGGAACTCCCGCCCCCCGCGCGCACCTCGTCCCGGACCCGGGCCATCAGGGTCTGCGGCCGCAGCCGTTCCAGCGTCTGGTACGACGACCAGCCGTCCGACTCCGGCGAGGAGCCGTAACCGCCGAAGCCGTCGACCGCCTCGATCGCCAGCCGGCCCAGCATCGCCCGGTCGTCGGCGGCCAGCGCGGCCGCCAGCCGGTCGCGCAGCTCCTGCCGCCCGGCCGGCTCCTGCTCCGCGCTGCCGACCCCGCGCGGGAAGTACAGGTCGAAGACCGGATCGAACACCTCCCGCTGCCCGGTCCCGTGCAGCAGGGTCGCGGCGAGCCCCTCGCGCAGCAGGTCCCGGTCGGCCAGGCCGAGTTCCCCGATGGCCCGCGCCGCGTCCACCGTCTCACCCGTGCCGATCCGCACACCGTGCGCGCGCAGCGCCCCGACCAGGGACGTCAGCCGCTCGGCGACGCCCTCCGCCGTGGTCACAGCGCGTCCAGGTCGAGCTTGGCGGACGCCTTCAGGACGTCGTCCTGGTGCTTGAGGAGCACGCCGAGGGTGGCCCGCACGACCGTCTCGTCCAGCGTGCCGGCACCGAGCGCGAGCAGCGTGCGCGCCCAGTCGATGGTCTCGGCGACCGAGGGCACCTTGCGCAGGTCCATCGCCCGCAGCGCGCCCACGACCCGCACGACGGAACGGGCCAGCGCCTCGTCGAGCCCCGGCACCCTCAGCCGTACGATCCGGCGCTCCAGCTCCTCCTCCGGGAAACCGATGTGCAGGAACAGGCAGCGGCGGCGCAGCGCCTCGGACAGCTCGCGGCTCGCGTTGGAGGTCAGGACCACGAAGGGGCGGCGCGTCGCGGTGATCGTGCCCAGCTCCGGGACGGTGACCTGGAAGTCGCTGAGCACTTCCAGCAGCAGGCCCTCCACCTCGACGTCCGCCTTGTCGGTCTCGTCGATCAGCAGCACCTTCGGGTCGTCGCCCCGGATGGCCGTCAGCAGCGGCCGGGTGAGCAGGAACTCCTCGCCGAAGATGTCCGTGCGGGTCTCGTCCCAGGTCTCGTCCCGGCCGGCGCTGATGCGCAGCAGCTGCTTGGCGTGGTTCCACTCGTACAGCGCCCGGGACTCGTCGACGCCCTCGTAGCACTGGAGGCGGACGAGCCGCGCCCCGGCGACCTCGGCGACGGCCTTGGCGAGCTCGGTCTTGCCGACGCCGGCCGGGCCCTCCACCAGCAGCGGCTTGCCGAGACGGTCGGCGAGGAAGACGGTCGTGGCGACCGCGGGCGAGGCGAGATAGCCGGTCGTGGCCAGACGGGCGGAGACGTCGTCGACGGAGGTGAACACCGGAGCCTCCAGGGCGGGGCGGCGGGCAGGACGGTCAGGGCGATCCGAGCGCCTGTCCAAGCGCTTGTTCAGCGATGCTGTCACGGGGGCGGCACCGCGGAACAGGGGTAAAACCGATCGGTTTCCTCCGGGGCAGCGGCGCGGTAACCTCACCGGTATGGCCACCACCGACAAGGCGTCCACCAGGGACCGGCTCCTCGACGCGGCGTCCGAGCTGTTCTACCGCGAAGGCGTCTCCATCGGGGTCGAGACGCTGTGCCGGAGCGCCGGGGTCTCCAAGCGGTCCATGTACCAGCTGTTCGCCAGCAAGGACGAGGTCCTCGCGGCGAGCCTGGCCCGGCGGCTGCCGGAGTACGCCGCGCGGCTCGCGCCCGACGCGCGGGAACCCGAGCGGACCCCGCGCGAGCGGATCCTGGACGTCTTCGAGCGGCTGGAGAAGGGCGCGACCGACCCGGACTACCAGGGCTGCCCCTACCTCGCCGCACTCGTCGAGCTGAAGGACCCCGAGCACCCGGCGAGCGCGGTCGCCCGCGGGGCGAAGGAATGGATGCGCGACTACTTCCGCACCCGGGCCGAGGAGGGCGGAGCCCGCGACCCGGAGCTGCTCGCCCGCCAGCTGATGCTGGTCTTCGACGGCGCCAGCGCCCGGGCCGGCGCCGGGATCGAGACCCTGGACGGCCTGACGACGACGACCGCGGCCGCGCTGCTGGACGCGTCCGGGACGCGGTGAGGGGCGGCCGCCGCGGCGACCGCCCCCGACCCGCGCGTCACGCCGCCGACGTCACCGCCCGCACCGCCGGAGTGCGCAGCACCCGGCGGGCCGTCGCCAGACCCGTGCCGGCCGTCACCGCCGCCGCGACCGCCACGACCGCGAGCCACACACCGAGCATCTGCCCGGGCAGCACCCCGTCGGTGCGCACCATCGTGAACGGCACGACCCCCGCCAGCGCCGCCAGCGTGCCGCAGCAGACGCCGGTCACCATCAGGACCAGCCCTTCGGCCGCCACCATGCCCAGCACCTGCCGGGGCGTCGCCCCGGCGAGGCGCTGCTGCCCGAACTCCCGCCCGCGGTACGACGTCGCCGCGTACAGGGAGTTGACGAGCATGACGCAGACGAAGACCACGATGATGCCGACGACCGTGAAGTTGAGCGTCTCCAGGTTCTTCGCGTCGACCGACTTCACCGCGCCCGAGGCCGCCACGGCGTCGCTCTCCACCGCCTGCATGGTCAGCGTCGCCGTGGCGACGGCCGTGAACAGGATCAGCGACATCAGGATCCCGGCGAGTTCCGCGGCCCGCACGCGCAGGTTCCGCACCGCCAGCCAGCCGCTCGCCCCGCCGAGCGGGAGCCGGTCCAGCACCGCCGACAGCAGCCCCGGCGCGCGCAGCGCGCATCCGACGGACAGCAGGATCGCCCCGTAGGCGGGCGGCGCCATCAGCGCGGCGTCCGTCGCCGAGAACACGAACGTCGAGCTCACGGCGATGGCACCGGCCACCAGTGCCGCGTAGGCCAGGACCCTCCGGGCCCGGCCCGGCCGCTTCCCGCCGCCCGCCGTCGCGCGCCGCACCGCGAGGAACGCGGCGCCCGCGGCGGCGAGCAGCGTGATGCCGAAACCGGTCGCGCAGGCCACCGTCCCGAAGGAGTACCCGACCGACCGCGCGACCTGGCCGCTGTCCTGGAACACCGCCAGCAGCGCCCGTCCGCCGAGCATCGCCGGGCCGATCGCCGGCACGGCCCCCACCAGGGCCACCGCCACCGCCTCGCCCACGACCATCCGTTGGAGCTGCGCCGGAGTCGCCCCCGAGCGGCGCAGCAGCTCCATCTCGGCGGCCCGCTGCCGCACGTTCACCGTCAGCGTCGAGGCGATCGCGAAGAACACCAGCGCGGTGCCGTACCCGCCGACCACGCCCGCCGCCGTGGAGAGGGTCTGCGCGCTGACCGGATCCACGCCCGGCTGCCCCGCCGTGTCGTGCATCGAGTTGAACGTCATGATGATCGCCGCGCCCAGGAACGCGGACAGCAGCGTCGCGAGGAACCGCCCGGGCCGCTGCCGGACCGAGCGCATGGCCAGCACGAACATCCCTCACACCCCCGCGGCCACGTCGTCGCCCAGGTGCGCCAGCCGCTCGGCGACCGCGTCCGCCGTCGGGGCGTCGAGCCGGCCCGCCAGGCGGCCGTCCGCGAGGAACAGCACGGTGTCGGCGTAGGAGGCGGCGACCGGGTCGTGCGTCACCATCACCACCGTGCGGCCGTGCACCCGCACCGCCTGCCGCAGCAGATCGAGCACGTCCCGCGCGCTGCGCGAGTCCAGGGCGCCCGTCGGCTCGTCGGCGAAGACCACCCGCGGCTCGGTGACCAGGGCCCGGGCGATCGCCACCCGCTGGCGCTGGCCGCCGGAGAGCTGGTCCGGCCGGTGCCCGAGCCGGTCACCGAGCCCCAGGGACGTCAGCACCTCGCGCACCCGCCGCCGGTCCACGCGCCGCCCGGCCAGCTTCAGCGGCAGCACCGTGTTCTGCGCGACGGTCAGCGTCTCCAGCAGGTTGTACTGCTGGAACACGAAGCCGATCCGGCCGCGCCGGAACTTCGTCAGCTCGGCCTCGCCGCCGCCCGTCAGCTCGGTGCCGTCCACCCGGACGATCCCGCTGTCGGGCCGGTCCAGGCCCGCCGCGCACTGCAGCAGCGTCGACTTGCCGGAACCGGACGGTCCCATGACCGCCGTGAACGTGCCGCGCCCGAGCCCGAGCGTCACCCCGTCCAGGGCGGTCACGGCGCTGCCGGCGCTCCCGTACGTCTTGGTGACCTCGACCAGCCGCAGCGCCTCCGCGGCGGGCTCGGGGTCCTGGTGCTGCCGTGGGCCGGTGCGGATCATCTCGTCGTCCCCCTTCGTCCGACACGCCCTGTGTCTCGCCCTCGACGCTACGGAGGAGGGGGGCGTGACCGCACTGGCCGCAGAACCCGTATCGCGGGGTGTACTCAGCGACACCCCCCGGGTACTCGATCACCCCCGAACGGAAAGGGCTGACTCGGCATGCAGATCGATCTGAAGGGCCGCACCGCTCTCGTCACCGGCTCCACGCAGGGCATCGGCGCCGCCATCGCCACGGGCCTGGCCCGGGCGGGCGCCCGGGTGGGCGTCAACGGCCGTTCGCCCGCGCGGGTGGAGGAGGCCGTGGAACGCCTGCGGGGCGAGGCCCCCGGTGCCGACCTGGTGCCCGTCGCCGCCGACGTGACCGGCGACGAGGGCGCCCGGCAGGCGGTGGACACCCTGGGGCAGGTGGACATCCTCGTCAACAACCTCGGCATCTTCGAGTCCGCCGACCCCCTGGAGATCAGCGACGAGGAGTGGCTGCGCTACTTCGAGGTGAACGTGCTGTCCGCGGTGCGCCTGACCCGGCTCGTCCTGCCCGGCATGACCGAACGCGGCTGGGGCCGCGTCCAGAACATCGCCAGCGACTCGGCGGTCGTCGTCCCCGCCGAGATGATCCACTACGGCATGTCCAAGACCGCCCTGCTCGCCGTGAGCCGGGGCTTCGCCAAGCAGGCCGCCGGGACCGGCGTCACGGTCAACTCCGTCATCGCCGGGCCGACCCACACGGGCGGCGTGGAGGACTTCGTCTACCAGCTCGTGGACCGCGACCTGCCCTGGGACGAGGCCCAGCGCGCCTTCATGCGGCAGCACCGGCCGCAGTCGCTGCTGCAGCGGCTGATCGAGCCGGAGGAGATCGCCCACATGGTCGTCTACCTCGCCTCCGACCAGGCCTCGGCGACCACGGGCGGCGCCCTGCGCGTCGACGGCGGCTACGTCGACTCGATCCTGCCCTGAGTCACGCCCGGCCCACCAGGATCACCTCCAGCGTGCGCGGTCCGTGCACCCCCTCGACCCGGTCCAGCTCGATGTCACTGGTCGCCGAAGGGCCGGAGATCCAGGTCAACGGGCGCGCCGGGTCGAGGCGTTCGAGCCCCTGCGGCACGGACGACACGACTTGCTCCGGCACCCGGACCACACAGACGTGATGGTCCGGCACGAGCGTGATCCGGCGCCGCCCCTGGTCGGGCGAGCCGTCCAGCACGATCGTCCCGGTCTCGGCGATCGCCACCGCACAGGCCGTCACGACGCTGTCCACCCGGTCGAGTTCGTCCGCGGTGCTCTCGGCCCGGTCGGCCACGCGCGTCACCCCGGTCGCCGCCAGCCACCCCTCGTCCAGCCCCGGCGGCACCAGCACGGAGGCCGATCCGTGCTGCTCCAGCAGCCCCGCGATCAGCCCGGCCAGTCCGGCCTCGTCCGTGCGGTGCACGATCGCCCGGTAGTCGGCCAGGTTCTCGGCGAGCAGCTCCACCGTCTCCGCGACGGTCCGCGTCCCGTGCTCGCGCAGGTAGTCCCGCGCGATCGGCGTCTCGTCGGCGGGCGCGTCCGCGAGCGCCCGCCGCACCCGGCCCAGGATCCGTTCCCTGCTGTTCACTTCGCCCCGTCCTTCCCGCCGCGCGTGCGCTGCCACCAGTCCCGGAACGGCTCGGCCGGCACCGGCGGCAGCTCCCGGGACCCGCTCCACGCCCGGCCGGGGCCCGGCAGGGTACGGGGATGGAAGCGGCGGGTCCGGGAGGCGGCGCGCTGGCCGGTGCGCAGGGCGCCCGGGTGCGTGAACGCCCAGCGGGCCGCGCGCATCGCCGCCCGCTCCGCGGCATGGCCCTTCGCCGGCCGCAGCACCACCCGGTTGCCCTCCCGGGTGACCTCACCGCCCTCGACGACCCGCTCCCGCAGGTGCACCAGCACCTCGGGGATGTCGATGGCGACCGGGCACACCTCGTAGCACGCCCCGCACAGCGAGGACGCGTACGGCAGCGAGGCGTCGATCTCGCTGCCCGTGCCGCGCAGTTGGGGGCTGAGGATCGCGCCGATCGGGCCCGGATACACCGAACCGTAGGCGTGGCCGCCGGCCCGCTCGTACACCGGGCACACGTTCAGGCACGCCGAGCAGCGGATGCAGCGCAGGGCCTGCCGGCCGACCTCGTCGGCGAGGGTGTCGGTGCGGCCGTTGTCCAGCAGCACCAGGTGGAAGGTGCTCGGCCCGTCGTCGTCCCTCGTGCCGGTCCAGGTGGAGGTGTAGGGGTTCATGCGCTCGGCCGTCGAGGAGCGGGGGAGGGTCTGCAGGAACACCTCCAGGTCCCGCCAGGTCGGCACGATCTTCTCGATGCCGACGACGGAGATCAGGGTCTCGGGCAGGGTCAGGCACATCCGTCCGTTCCCCTCGGACTCCACGACCACGAGCGTGCCCGTCTCGGCGACCATGAAGTTGGCGCCGGAGACGCCGACCTTGGCCCGCAGGAACTTCTCCCGCAGGTGCAGCCGGGCCGCCTCGGCGAGTTCGGCGGGCGTGTCGGTCAGGCCCTCGGGGGCGGGGCGGCCCCACGCGCTCATCTCCCGGGCGAAGATGTCGCGGATCTCGCCCCGGTTGCGGTGGATGGCCGGCACCAGGATGTGCGAGGGGCGGTCCTTGCCCAACTGCACGATCAGCTCGGCGAGATCGGTCTCGTAGGCGCGGATGCCCGCGGCCTGAAGCGCCTCGTTCAGCCCGATCTCCTGCGTGGCCATCGACTTGACCTTGACGACCTCGGACTCGCCGGTCATCTTCACGAGCTGGGTGACGATCTCGTTGGCCTCGGCCGCGTCGGCGGCCCAGTGCACGACGCCGCCGGCGGCCGTGACCGACTCCTCCAACTGCACGAGGTAGCGGTCGAGATGGCGCAGCGTGTGGTCCTTGATGCGCTTGCCCGCCTCGCGCAGCTCGGCCCAGTCGGACACCTCCGCCACGGCCTTCGCGCGCTTGGCGCGGATGGTGTGCGTGGCGTGCCGCAGATTGCCGCGCAGGGTCGCGTTGCCGACGGCCTCCCGCGCGGCCTGTGGGAACGCAGGGGGGCGGGTGGGGGAAACGCAGGCATCCCGACGAACGTTCCGCTCATAGGGCCGGTTCCTCCTCCGTGCTCGCCAGGATCTCCGCGAGGTGCACCGGCCGCATGCCGGTCCGCAGCCGGGCCATCGTGCCGCCGAGGTGCATCAGGCAGGAGTTGTCGGCCGCGCACAGCACCTCGGCGCCCGTCGACTCGGCGTTGCGCACCTTGTCCGCGCCCATCGCCGCCGAGACGTCGGCGTTCTTCAGCGCGAAGGTGCCGCCGAACCCGCAGCACTCGTCGGCCCCGGGCAGCTCGGCCAGTTCCAGCCCCTTCACGGCCCGCAGCAGCCGCAGGGGCCGCTCGCCCAGGCCCAGTCCGCGCAGCCCGTGGCAGGTGGGGTGGTAGGTCACCTTGTGCGGGTAGTACGCCCCGACGTCCGTCACGCCCAGCACGTCCACCAGGAACTCGGTGAGCTCGTACGTCTTGGGCACCACCGGCGCCAGCGTGGCCGCCAGGGCGCCCCCGCGCCCCTCGGCCCGGGCCCGCTCGCCCATGCGCGGGTACAGCTCCCGCACCATCGCCCCGCAGGACCCGGAGGGCGTCACGATCGCCTCGTACCCGCCGAAGACATCGGAGAAGTGCCGGGCGAGCGGCTCGGCCTCGTGGCGGTAGCCGGTGTTGTAGTGCGCCTGCCCGCAGCAGGTCTGCGCCATCGGGAAGTCGACCTCGACGCCCAGTCTGGTCAGCAGCTTCACCACGGCGCGGCCGGTGTCCGGATACAGCGTGTCGTTGACGCAGGTCAGGAACAGGGCGACACGCATCGCGGCTCCTCGGGGTCGATCATCGGATGAGTGCAGGGTAGTCCGGGCGCACGGCCCGGGGGAGGCCGTCAGGCCCCGGCGAGCCGGTCCCGCGCGGCGCGCCACCGCTCGGTGCCGCCGCGCGGTTCGTACCGGGTGAGCGGCTGCGTCCGGGCGAGCAGTCGCCGCGTTCCGGCCAGGTCGCCGACCAGTCCGTGTGCCCGTGCCTGCACGAGCACGTTCCCCAGGGCGGCCGCCTCGGTCGGCCCGGCCACCACCGGCAGCCCGCAGGCGTCGGCGGTCAGCTGGCACAGCAGCGCGTTGCGCGTGCCGCCGCCCACCACGTGGACGACGTCGACCGGGTGCCCGGCCAGCCGCTGCGCGTCGTGGACCGCCTCGCGGTGGGCCAGGGCGAGGGAGTCGAGGATGCAGCGCGTCACCTCGCCCGGGGTCCGGGGCACCGGCTGTCCCGAGGCCCGGCACGCCTCGGCGATCCGCTCGGGCATGCGCCCCGGCGCGAGGAACGCGGCGTCGCCCGCGTCCACGACCGACCGCAGCGCCTGCGCCTTGGACGCCTCCAGCAGCAGCCCGCCCAGGTCCGGGTCGCCCCAGGCCCGCACGCACTCCTGGAGCAGCCACAGCCCCATGATGTTGCGCAGGTACCGGACGGTGCCGTCCAGCCCCAGCTCGTTGGTGAAGTTGGCCGCCCGGCTCTCCTCGGTGAGGACCGGCGCGTCCAGCTCCAGACCGGCCAGCGACCACGTGCCGGTGCAGATGTAGGCGAACCGCTCGCCGGCCGCGGGGACGGCGGCGACCGCCGACGCCGTGTCGTGCGAGCCGACGGCCGTCACCGGCACGGGACCGGCCAGCCCCGTCTCCTGAAGGACCTCGGGCCGCAGCACCCCCGCCGGGTCCCCGGGCCGGCGCAGCGGCGCGAACAGCCCGAGGTCGATCCCGAGGCGCCCGGCGAGGCCGTAGGCCCAGTCCCGGGTGCGCGGGTCGATCAGCTGGGTGGTCGAGGCGTTGGTCAGCTCGGTGCCCTGCTCGCCGGTGAGCCAGTACGTCAGCAGATCCGGCATCAGCAACAGCCGCTTCGCCTGCGCGAGTTGGGCCGTGGAGCGGGCTGCGGTCAGCTGGTACAGGGTGTTGAAGGGCGCGTACTGCAACCCGGTGGCGGCGTACAGCTCCCGCGCGGGCACGCTCGCCCACACCTTCTCGGGGACGCCCTCGGTCCGCGCGTCCCGGTAGTGCACGGGGTTGCCGAGCAGCGCCCCGTCGGCGTCCAGCAGCCCGTAGTCGACGGCCCAGCTGTCGATGCCGACGGAGTCGACCTGCCCGGCCGCCCTCAGCCCCTCCAGGACTCCGGCGTACAGCGCGAGGACGTCCCACCGCAGCCCCTCGGGCACCCGCACGGGCCGGTTCGGGAAGCGGTGCGCCTCGGTGAGCTCCAGGCTGTCCGGACCGACGCGGCCGACCATCACGCGCCCGCTGGACGCGCCGAGGTCGACGGCGGCGTACGCCCTCACGTCCGCGCTCACCGCAGGAAGGCGGCCGCGACACCGGCGTCCACGGGGACGTGCAGGCCGGTCGTGTGGGTGAGGTCCCCGCCGGTCAGCGCGAAGACGGCGTTGGCCACGTGCTCGGGGAGCACCTCGCGTTTGAGGATGGTCCGCTGCGCGTAGAACTCGCCCAGCTTCTCCTCCTCGACCCCGTACACGGCGGCCCGCTGGGCGCCCCACCCTCCGGCGAAGATCCCCGACCCGCGCACGACGCCGTCGGGGTTGACGCCGTTGACGCGGATCCCGTGCTCGCCCAGCTCGGCGGCGAGCAGCCGCACCTGGTGGGCCTGGTCGGCCTTGGTGGCCGAGTAGGCGATGTTGTTGGGCCCGGCGAACACGGCGTTCTTCGAGGCGATGTAGACGATGTCCCCGCCCAGCCCCTGCGCGATCATCACCCGCGCCGCCTCCCGCGACACCAGGAAGGACCCGCGCGCCATGATGTCGTGCTGCAGGTCCCAGTCCTTCGCGGAGGTCTCCAGCAGCGGCTTGGAGATGGAGATGCCCGCGTTGTTGACCACGAGATCGACACCGCCGAAGGCGAGCACCGCCGCCCGGAAGGCCTCGGCGATCTGCTCCTCCTGCGTCACGTCGACCGTCACGGCGACGGCCTTGTCGGGGCCGCCCAGCTCCTCGGCGACGGCCTCGGCGTTTGCCGTGTTCAGGTCGGCGACGACCACGCACGCGCCCTCCGCCACGAGCCGGTGCGCGATGGCCTTGCCGATCCCGCTGCCGGCCCCGGTCACCAGCGCGACCCGGGTGGCGAGCGCCTTGGGCTTCGGCATCCGCCGGAGCTTGGCCTCCTCCAGCGCCCAGTACTCGATGCGGAACTTCTCCGACTCCTCGATCGGCGCGTACGTGGACACGGCCTCCGCCCCGCGCATCACGTTGATGGCGTTGACGTAGAACTCGCCCGCGACCCGGGCGGTCTGCTTGTCCTTGCCGAAGGAGAACATGCCGACCCCGGGGACCAGCACGATCGCCGGGTCGGCGCCGCGCATGGCGGGGGAGTCCGGCTCGGCGTGCCGCCGGTAGTAGGCGGCGTACTCCTCGCGGTACCCGGCGTGCAGCTCCTTCAGCCGCGCGAGCGCCTCGTCGAGCGGGGCGGTCGGCGGCAGGTCCAGCACCAGGGGCCGGACCTTGGTGCGCAGGAAGTGGTCGGGGCAGGAGGTGCCGAGCGCGGCGAGCCGCGGGTGCTCGGCGCTCGCGAGGAAGTCCAGGACGACCTCGGAGTCGTCGAAGTGCCCCACCTGGGGCCGGTCCTGCGAGGCGAGGGCGCGCACGTGCGGCGCGAGGGCGGCGGCCCGCTCCCGCCGCTCGGCGGCGCCCAGCGCCGCGTACCCCTCGATCACCGGCCCGAAGGGCTCCGCCTTGCCCCGCTCGGCGAGGAACCGCTCCGCGGTCCGGATGATGTGCAGCGAGTTGCGCTCGCACTCCTCGGAGGTGTCCCCCCAGGCCGTGATCCCGTGCCCGCCGAGGACGCAGCCGATCGCCTGGGGGTTGGCCTTCTTCACGGCGGCGATGTCCAGCCCGAGCTGGAACCCGGGCCGCCGCCACGGCACCCACACCACGCTGTCCCCGAAGCACTCGGCGGTCAGCTTCTCCCCGTCGGCCGCGCAGGCGAGCGCGATCCCGGAGTCCGGGTGGAGGTGGTCGACGTGCGCGGCCTCCACCAGCCCGTGCATGGCGGTGTCGATGGACGGCGCCGCCCCGCCCTTGCCGTGCAGGCAGTAGTCGAACGCGGCGACCATCTCGTCCTCGCGCTCCACCCCCGGATACACGTCGACGAGCGCCCGCATCCGGTCCAGCCGCAGCACGGCCAGCCCCGCCTCGGTCAGCGTCCCGAGGTCCCCGCCGGACCCCTTGACCCACATCAGCTCGACGTCCCCGCCGGTGACGGGGTCGGTCCCGACACCCTTGGCGGAGGCGTTGCCCCCCGCGTAGTTGGTGTTCCGTGGATCGGCCCCCAGCCGGTGCGACCGGGCGAGCAGGGCGTCGGCTTCGGGATGAACAGCCATGAACAGTTCCTTTTCCAGAGGGAGGGGGTGAGGTGCCTTCTTTTCAGGGGCGCGGGGAACGGCGCGGTCGACCACACGCGACCCGCACTCCGCGGATCACGGAACTCGGCGGACGCCTACGCACCCCACCCCGCCTGCTGCCCGCCCACCCGCTCGGCGACGATCTTCTCGGCCCACCCGGACCGCCGGTACGCGGCGAGCGGCTCGGGGTCCAGCCCCATCTCCTCGCGCACCTCCCGCAGCAGCGGCCGCACGTCCGTGTTGTACGCGTCCATCAGCACGGCGTTCGCCTCCAGCACGTCCCCCGCCCGCTGCGCCGCCGCCAGCGCGTCCCCGTCGACCAGCAGCGCCTTCGCCGTGGCCTCCTGCACGTTCATCACCGACCGGATGATCGCCGGGATCTTCGCCTCGATGTTGTGGCACTGGTCGAGCATGAACGCGACCTCGGGCGAGAACCCGCCGCCGCGCACCACCTCGTACATGATCCGGAACAGCTGGAACGGATCGGCCGCCCCGACCATGAGGTCGTCGTCCGCGTAGAACCGCGAGTTGAAGTCGAAACCGCCGAGCTTGCCCTCGCGCAGCAGCGTCGCCACGATGAACTCGATGTTGGTCCCGGGCGCGTGGTGCCCCGTGTCGACGACGACCCGGGCCTTGGGTCCGAGCTTCAGGCAGTGGGCGTAGGCGGTGCCCCAGTCCGGCACGTCCGTCGTGTAGAACGCCGGCTCGAAGAACTTGTACTCCAGCAGCATCCGCTGCCCGTCCCCGAGCCGCTCGTACACCTCGGCCAGTCCCTCGGCCAGCCGGTCCTGGCGGCTGCGGATGTCGTCCTGGCCGGGATAGTTCGTCCCGTCGGCGAACCACAGCTTCAGGTCCGTGGACCCGGTCGCGTCCATGATGTCGACGCACTCCAGCAGATGGTCCACGGCCTTGCGCCGCACCGCGGCGTCCGGGTGGCAGATGCTGCCCAGCTTGTAGTCGTCGTCCTGGAAGGTGTTGGAGTTGATCGCCCCGAGCCGCACGCCCCGGTCCTCGGCGTGCTTCGCCAGCGCCGCGTAGTCGTCGACCCTGTCCCACGGGATGTGCAGCGCGACCGTCGGGGCGACGCCCGTGAACTGGTGGACCTTCGCCGCGTCGTCCAGCTTCTCCTGCGGCGTGCGCGGAACGCCCGGCTGGGCGAACACCTTGAACCGCGTGCCGGAGTTCCCGTACGCCCACGACGGCGTCTCGACGGCCTGTGTCTGGAGAGCGGCCTTCGCCGCGGCGAGCTCGGTCACGTCAGAACTCCTGAGACATCGGGTCGCGACGGCCACGCGTGACGACCACTGAATGAAACGATTCAGGACGCGAAGCTATGGGCCCCCCGAAGGGGTGTCAACCCCTGCGGTGAAGACGTTTTCCCGTGACCAGGGCGTGACCTTCCCGGGCCGAAACTTTTTCGACCGGAACCCATTGACGTGACATGCGCCGCACGCCTAACGTCCCGGCAATCCAGTTGAAACCTTTCACGACGCCCACGACGCCGCGAGGCCGTCCCGCCGGCGTCGTCGAGGAGCCCCCAATGACCCACCCGTCCACCACGGGTACGGCCCCGGTCCTGGCGCTGAGGGACGTCTCCAAGTCCTTCGGGGCGGTCCGCGCCCTGCGGGACGTCTCCCTGGAGCTGTTCCCCGGGGAGGTGCACGCCCTGGCCGGAGAGAACGGTGCCGGCAAGTCGACCCTCATCAAGACGCTCGCCGGAGTGCACCGGCCGGACGCCGGCCAGGTGCTGCTCGACGGTGCGCCCGTCGCCTTCCACGGGCCCGGCGACGCCCGCGACGCCGGCATCGCCGTGATCTACCAGGAGCCCACGCTCTTCCCCGACCTGTCGATCGCCGAGAACATCTACATGGGCCGCCAGCCGCGCCGCGCGCTCGGCCGGATCGACCACAAGGCCACACACCACGCGACCGCCGAGCTGATGAAGCGCCTCGGCGTGGAACTCGATCCCGACCGTCCCGCGCGCGGCCTGTCCATCGCGGACCAGCAGATCGTCGAGATCGCCAAGGCCCTCTCCTTCGACGCCCGCGTCCTGATCATGGACGAGCCGACCGCCGCCCTCACCGGCAGCGAGGTCGCCCGCCTCTTCGGCGTCGTGCGCACCCTGCGCGAACAGGGCGCCGCCGTGCTGTTCATCTCCCACCGGCTGGAGGAGATCTTCGAGATCAGCCAGCGGGTCACCACCCTGCGCGACGGCGCCTGGATCGCCAGCGAGCCCCTGGCGGGCATGACCGAGGACGACCTCGTGCGCCGCATGGTGGGCCGCGACCTCGACGAGCTGTACCCGAAGCAGGAAGTCGAGCCGGGCGAGGTCGCCCTGAGCGTGCGCCGGCTGACGCGCGAGGGCGTCTTCACCGACGTCTCCTTCGACGTCCGGCACGGCGAGATCGTCGGTCTCGCGGGCCTGGTCGGCGCCGGGCGCACGGAGGTCGCCCGGGCCGTCTTCGGCATCGACCGCTGGGACGCCGGTGAAGTGACCGTCCAGGGCAGGCCCTTGGTCAACGGAGCTCCCTCCACGGCCATGGCCGCCGGTCTCGCCCTGGTCCCGGAGGACCGCCGCGCCCAGGGCCTGGTGATGGACATGTCCATCGAGCGCAACATCGGCCTCACCGGACTGCGCACGACCGTGAAGGCCGGGCTCATGGACCGAGGCGCCGAACGCAGCCGCTCCCTGGACTGGGCCGTCAAACTCCAGGTGAAGTACGCCCGGATCGCCGACACGGTCAACACGCTCTCCGGCGGCAACCAGCAGAAGGTCGTGCTCGCCAAATGGCTCGCCACCGGCCCGAAGGTGCTGATCGTCGACGAGCCGACCCGTGGCATCGACGTCGGCACCAAGGCCGAGGTGCACCGGCTGCTGTCCCAACTGGCCGCCGACGGCGTGGCCGTCCTGATGATCTCCTCCGACCTGCCCGAGATCCTCGGCATGGCCGACCGCGTGCTGGTGATGCACGAGGGCCGCCTCACCGCCGAGATCCCGCGCTCCGACGCCACCGAGGAAACCGTGATGGCCGCAGCCACCGGGAGGGCCGCCGCATGACGGTCGTGACCCCGCAGGAGGCCTCCGTGGCCGACGTGCCCCAGTCGAGCGGCACCCGCCTGGTCGACCGCGTCTTCAAGATGCGCGAACTCGCCATCCTCGTCGTCTTCCTGGTGATGATCGCCGTCACCCAGGCCGGCAACAGCGAGTTCCTCTCCGAGCAGGGCATCAAGGACCTGCTGCTGAACGCGACGATCCTCGTCCTGGTCGCCACCGGCCAGTCCCTCGTCGTCATCACCCGCAACGTCGACCTGTCCGTCGGCTCCACGCTCGGCATCAGCGCCTTCGCCGCCGGCACCTACCTCCAGGGCGGCGGCAACCCGGTCGTCGCGATCGCCCTGGCGGTCCTGCTCGGCGTCGGCTTCGGTCTGCTCAACGGACTGCTCGTCAGCCTCGGCCAGGTGCCCGCGCTCGTGGTGACCCTCGGCACGCTGTACATCATCCGCGGCATCGACTCCATCTGGGTCGGATCCCGCCAGATCACCGCGGCCGACCTGCCCGGCGGATTCGTCGACTTCGGCTCCGGCGGCATCTCCGCGGTGCCGTACCTGGCCCTGATCGCCCTGGCGGTCCTCGTCGCCACCGCCTACTACCTCAAGCACTTCGGCAGCGGCCGCGAGCTGTACGCCCTCGGCTCCAACCCGGAGGCCGCACGCCTCGCCGGCATCCCCGTGCGCAAGCGGATCCTCGCCGCGTACACCTTCTGCGGCGCCCTCGCCGGACTCGCCGGCGCCATGTACCTCGCCCGCTTCGGCAACGTCGACTCCGGCACCGGCACCGGCTACGAACTGACCGTCGTCAGCGCGGTCGTGGTCGGCGGTGTCGTCTTCACCGGCGGCTCCGGCAGCGTCTACGGCGCGGCCCTCGGCGCGCTGCTGCTGACCTCCGTCAACAGCGTGCTGCCCGCCCTCGGCGTCAGCTCCGTCTGGGTGCTCGCCATCAACGGCATCCTGCTCATCCTCGCCATCGCGGTCGACCGGATCGTCGCGCTGCGCGTGGCCTCCGCCCTGAAGAAGAGGAACGCCCGCCATGGCTGACATCTCCCTGAGCCGAGCGGTCCGCTGGGACACGGTCGTCGGCGCCCTCCTCGTCGTGGTCCTGCTGTTCTCCTTCGGCTTCGTCGACGGGTTCGGCAACGCGCTCAACCTGTCGTTCCTGATCGGCAACACGCTGCCCATCGCGCTGATCGCGCTGCCGATGACCCTGCTGGTCGTCTCCGGTGAGATCGACCTGTCGGTCGCCTCCACGGCCGGCCTGTCCGGAGCGGTGATGGGCGCCTTGTGGAACCAGGGCATGGCCATCGAGACGATCATCCCGATCTGCCTGCTGCTGGGCGTGGCGTGCGGGCTGGTCAACGGGCTGCTGGTGACGCGGCTGGGGCTGCCGTCGCTGGCCGTCACGATCGGCACGCTGGCCGCCTACCGGGGCATCGCGCAGATCGTGCTCGGCTCCGACGCGGTGACCGACTTCCCCACCCAGTACCTGGACTTCGCGGCCGGGCGCATCGGGAACACCTTCGTCCCGTACGCCTTCCTGCCGTTCCTCGTCCTGCTCGCCATCGCCGTCATCGCGCTGCACGCCACGCCGTTCGGGCGGTCGCTGTTCGCGACAGGGGCGAGCGAGGAGGCCGCCCGCTTCGCCGGGATCCGGGTCAGGCGGCAGAAGCTGATCCTGTTCACACTGACCGGTCTGATGGCCTCGCTGACCGGCGTCTTCTGGGCGCTGCACTACGCCAGCGCCCGCTACGACAACGCCACCGGTCTGGAACTGTCCGTCGTGGCGGCCGTGTTGCTCGGCGGTATCGACTTCGACGGCGGCAAGGGCACGCTGGGCGGCGCGATCGCCGGGGTGTTCCTGCTGGGGGCGCTGCAGAACGTGATGAGCCTCCAGGACGTCTCGGCGCAGTCGCAGATCGTCGTCACCGGCGTCCTGCTCGTTCTCTCCGTGCTCGGCCCCCGGGTCGTACGGCAGATCTCCACAGCGAGGGCGGGCCGCAGAGCCGCCTCCTCGACTCCCACCTCATAACCAGCCCTTCCTCGTAAAGGACGACAGCCATGCGCAAGACGACCCTCCGCCGCAGCTGCGCGGCGCTCGCCACCGCCACCTCGCTCGCCCTGGCGCTCACCGCCTGCGGCGGCGGCACCACCAAGAAGGACGTCGCGAACGAGGGCGGTTCCGCCGCCACCGCCGGCAAGGCCGACCCCGACGCCGAGCTGAAGAAGGGCCTGACCGTCGGCTTCCTGCCCAAGCAGGTCAACAACCCCTACTTCACCACCGCCGACAAGGGCGGCGAGAAGGCCCTGAAGGAACTGGGTTCCCGCTACAAGGAGGTCGGGCCGTCCAGCGCGACCGACACCGCCGGGCAGGTCTCCTACGTCAACACGCTCACCCAGCAGCAGGTCGACGCGATGGCCGTGTCCGCGCAGGACCCGGGCGCCCTGTGCACCGCGCTGAAGCAGGCCATGAAGAACGGCATCAAGGTCGTCACCTACGACTCCGACACCACCCCCGACTGCCGCAACGCCTTCGTCTCCCAGGCCTCCGCCGAGGACCTCGGCCGCACCGAGGTGCAGCTGCTCGCCCAGCAGATCGACTACAAGGGCGAGATCGCGATCCTGTCCGCCGCGCAGACGGCGACGAACCAGAACACCTGGATCGACTTCATGAAGGACGAGCTGAAGAAGCCCGAGTACAAGAACATGAAGCTGGTGAAGGTCGCGTACGGCAACGACGACGCCCAGCAGTCCTTCCAGCAGACCCAGGGCCTGCTCCAGGAGTACCCGAACCTCAAGGGCATCATCTCCCCGACCACCGTGGGCATCAAGGCCGCCGCCCAGTACCTGTCGGGCTCCAAGTACAAGGGCAAGGTCAAGCTGACCGGCCTCGGCACCCCCAACGACATGCGCAAGTACGTCAAGAACGGCACCGTCGAGGCGTTCGAGCTGTGGGACCCCGCCAAGCTCGGCGAACTGGCCGCACGGACCGCCGTCGCCCTGTCCTCCGGGCAGATCACCGGCAAGGAGGGCGAGACCTTCAAGGCCGGCGCCATGGGCGAGTACACCATCGGCGAGGACGGCGTGATCAGCCTCGGCAAGCCGACCGTGTTCGACGCCAAGAACATCGACCAGTTCAACTTCTAGTCATAACCGGAGGATCGTTGATGCAGCGCGTGTGCTTCCTGCTCAAGGTCCGGGCGGACCGCCTCGACGAGTACCGCGAGCGGCACGCCGCCGTGTGGCCGGAGATGCTGCGGGCCCTGTCGGAGACCGGCTGGCACAACTACTCGCTCTTCCTGCGCGAGGACGGACTGCTCGTCGGCTACCTGGAGACCGAGGACTTCGCCGCGGCCCGGGCCGGTATGGAAGCCACCGACGTCAACGCCCGCTGGCAGAGGGAGATGGCGCCGTTCTTCGAGTCGCTGGACGGCGCCCGGCCCGACGAGGCCATGAAACCGCTCACGGAAGTGTTCCACCTCGCCTGAACGATGGAGTTCATGAGATGCGCAGACGTACGTTGCTGGCCGCCACCCTCGCCGGGGCCGTGGTGACGCCCGCCCTCGCCTCCGGCACGGCCCGGGCCGCCGACCCGGGCCCGTCGGTCACCCGGACCGGCACCACCACCCTCGACAGCCAGGCCCTCTACTTCGTCTCCTACGACGGACTGGTCAACAACAACGCGTTCCAGAAGAACGGCCTGCTGACCTACAAGGGCTACCAGTACGCCGTCTGGTACACCGCCGACCGCAACGCCGTCGTCGGCCGCCGCGCTCTCGGATCGAGCACCTGGGCGACGGTGAAGGCCGGCCACACCCTGCGCTACAACGACTCCCACAACGTCATCTCCATGGGCGTCTCCAAGGTCGACGGCCGGCTGCACCTCAACATGGACTCCCACAGCGACGGCTTCACCTACGTCAAGTCGGCCGCCGGGCTGATGGACGACCCCGCAGGGCTGAGCTGGACCGCGAGCCGCTTCGGCGCACCCCAGTCCACTCTGGACGGCCTGGCGCTGACCTCGCAGTTCACCTACCCGCAGTTCATCTCCACACCGGAGGGCAGGCTCCAGCTCAGCTACCGCGTCGCCGTCTCCGGCAACGGCCGCAACGCCCTCGCCGAGTACGACGGCACCAGGTGGACCAACCTGGGGGAGTGGACGAGCTCCACCGGCACCTACACCAGCGAGCACGGCTCCTCCACCGCCCGCAACATGTACCTGCACGGCATCGACTACGACCGGGGCGGCCGGCTGCACTCCTTCTTCACCTGGCGCGAGCAGAACGGCGCCGTGATGTGCAGCAGCGGCGGCATCACCAACCACGACACCGGCTACGTCTACTCCGACGACCGCGGCCGCACCTGGCGCAACAACGCCGGCGCCGTCGTGGGCACCACCGGCGGCTCCGACAAGGTGTCCGTCACCGACGCCGGCCTGGTCGTCGACCCGCTCAACCCGGACCACTCCCTGATGAACCAGGAGAGCCAGTTCACCGACTCCGCGGGACGGCCACACGCGATCATCTCCTACGTCCCCGGCCGCTTCGGGCAGTGCACCACGAACTACGTCTCCGACCGGACCAGGAACGGCCGCGCCTTCCACGTCCGCAGGAACGCCTCCGGCACCTGGCAGAAGACGGAGATACCGGTCCCGCTCAACTCCAGCCAGCGCACCAAGCTGATCCTGGACAGGTACGACAACGCCTACGCGATCTTCCCCTTCGGCCGCATCGCCGGTGCCTCGGCGGCCTCCGGGTACACCGACTGGAGGATCCTGTTCGACGGCAGCGGCCTCAACGCCTTCGGCGAGGTCGTCATCGACGAGACCCGCGTCGCGCAGGACGGGGTGCTGTCCTTCATGTACCAGGAGAAGTCCAGCGGCACGACACCCTCGGCGCTGCACGTCGCCGACTTCCGGCTGCCCGCCTGACCGCGACCGGTTCCCGGGGCGGTGTGCCGGTAGTGTGAGGCCGCCCCGGCCGCCGCCCCCTCGTCTCCCTCTGGAGGTCCCTGCCCGATGGCCCAGTCGGTGGGTATCAAGGACGTCGCCCGCGCCGCCGGAGTCTCCGTCGGCACCGTGTCGAACGTGATCAACCGCCCGGACACGGTCGCCACCGAGACCCGGGCCCGCGTGCTGTCCGCGATAGACCGGCTCGGCTACGTCCGCAGCGAGTCCGCGCGCCAGCTGCGCGCCGGCCGCAGCCGCATCATGGGGCTGCTCGTGCTCGACATGGGCAACCCCTTCTTCGTCGACGTCGCGCGCGGCGCCGAGCGCGCCGCCCGGAAGGCCGGGCTCGGCGTCATGGTCTGCAACAGCGCCCAGAACCCGGGCGAGGAGGCCGAGTACCTGTCGCTCTTCGCCGAGCAGCGGGTGCGCGGCGTGCTGCTCACCCCGGCCGACGCGACCGGCCGCAACATCGCGGCGTTCCGCCGGCACGGCATCCCGTTCGTGCTGGTCGACCGGGTCGCCGAGGGCACCACCGAGTGCTCGGTCTCCGTCGACGACGTGGCGGGCGGCGCCCTCGCGGTACGCCACCTCGTCGACGCCGGGCACCGCTCCCTGGCCTACGTCAGCGGCCCGCCCGGCCTCAACCAGGTCCGCGACCGGCGCACCGGCGCCCTCGAAGCGCTCGCCGAGGCCGGGCTCGGCCCGGACGCGCTGCGCGAGCTGCCCACCGAACGGCTGGACGTCGCTGCCGGCCGCGACGCCGGGGCCCGCCTGCTCGGGCTCGCCGACCGGCCCACCGCCGTGTTCTGCGCCAACGACCTGCTCGCCCTCGGCGTGCTCCAGGCCATGTACGCGGCCGGGGTGCGCGTCCCCGACGACCTCGCCATCGTCGGCTACGACGACATCGAGTTCGCGGCCGCCGCGGCCGTCCCGCTCACCTCGGTCCGCCAGCCCGCCGTCACCATGGGCGCCATGGCGGCCGACCTGCTCCTGGAGGAGACGGAGGAGGAGGGCGCCGCCCGGCCGCACGAGCACCGGCGGGTCGTGCTCCAGCCCGAGCTCGTGGTCCGCCGCTCCAGCCTGGCCGCCCGCTGAGGCTGAACGGCCGTTCAGCAGGGTTCCATGATCGAAGGCCGCACACCCGGACGATCCCTGTGATGGACTGGGACGCGGTCCGAGCATCCGTCCGTCCCGGGAGCCCTGTTGATCCTCAGCTACCGCCAGCCCGGAGTCGTCCTCACCGACCGGCGCTTCACGGTGCCCCTCGACCACGACCGCCCCGGGGGCGAGACGATCGAGCTGTACGCCCGTGAGGTCGTCGCCGGCGACAAGGCCCGCCAGGAGCTGCCCTGGCTGCTCTACCTCCAGGGCGGGCCGGGCTTCGGCGCCGACCGCTCCGTCGGCCGGCCCGGCTGGCTGGGCAGGGCGCTGAAGGAGTACCGCGTGCTCCTGCTGGACCAGCGCGGCACCGGCCACTCCACGCCCGCCAACCGGCAGACGCTCCCGTTGCGCGGCGGCCCCGCCGAGCAGGCCGACTACCTCACCCGCTTCCGCGCCGACTCCATCGTCCGCGACTGCGAGGCCGTGCGGGCCGAGGTCACCGGCGGGGCGCCCTGGACCGTCCTCGGCCAGAGCTTCGGCGGCTTCTGCGCGACCACGTACCTCTCCCTCGCCCCCGAGGGCCTGGCCACCGCCGTGATCACCGGCGGGCTGCCCTCGCTGGACGCCCACGCCGACGACGTCTACCGGGTCGCCTTCCCGCGGATCGAGCGCAAGGTCGCCGCCCACTACGCCCGTTACCCGCAGGACGTCGAACGCGCCCGGCGCATCGCCGACCACCTGCTCACCCACGACGTGGTCCTGCCGAGCGGCTACCGGCTCACCGTGGAGGCCTTCCAGTCCCTCGGCATCCTCCTCGGCACCGGCGACGGCACCCACCGCCTCCACTATCTCCTGGAGGACGCCTTCGTCCGCACCCCGCGGGGCCTCACCCTCTCCGACGCCTTCCAGGAGCAGGCGCAGGGCATGCTCTCCTACGCCCGCCACCCGCTGTACGCCCTGATCCACGAGTCGATCTACGGCCAGGACGCCCGGCCCACCGCCTGGTCGGCCGAGCGGGTCCGCGCGGAGTTCCCGCAGTTCGACGCCGCCAAGGCGCTCGCGGGCGACGAACCGCTGCTGTTCACCGGCGAATCGATTCATCCCTGGATGTTCGCGTGCGACCCGGCCCTGCGCCCGCTGCGCGAGACCGCCGACCTGCTCGCCGCCCGCACCGACTGGACACCGCTGTACGACCCCGCGCGCCTCGCCGCCAACGACGTACCGGTGGCCGCCGCCGTCTACCACGACGACATGTACGTCGACACCGCCCACTCCCTGCGCACCGCCGGGACGATCCGCGGCCTGCGCACCTGGGTCACGGACGAGTACGAGCACGACGGCGTGCGCACCGGCGGCCCCCGGGTCCTTGACCGGTTGCTGGCCCTCGCGCGTGACGAGGCGTGATGCCGGTGCCGCGGACTAGTCTGCCGGCATGACGGAGCCGACGAGCACTCAACTCCAGCCCATGCCGGAGGACTGGCGGCGCGCCCTCGCGGTCGTCGCCCACCCGGACGACCTCGAGTACGGCTGTTCCGCGGCCATCGCCGCCTGGACCGACGCGGGCCGCGAGGTCGCCTACGTCCTCGCCACCCGCGGCGAGGCCGGCATCGACACCCTCGCCCCCGAGCAGTGCGGCCCGCTGCGCGAGCGGGAGCAGCGGGCGAGCGCGGCGGTGGTCGGCGTGAGCGAGGTCGAGTTCCTCGACCACAGGGACGGTGTCATCGAGTACGGCACCGCCCTGCGCCGCGACATCGCCGCCGCCATCCGCCGGCACCGGCCCGAGCTGGTCATCACCCTCAACCACCGGGACACCTGGGGCGGCGTCGCCTGGAACACCCCGGACCACGTGGCCGTCGGCCGGGCCACGCTCGACGCGGCCGGCGACGCCGGCAACCGCTGGATCTTCCCGGAACTCACCGAGCGCGGCCTCGAACCCTGGGACGGCGTGCGCTGGGTCGCCGTCGCCGGATCCAGCTCACCCACCCACGCCGTGGACGCGGCACCCGGCATGGAGCGCGCGGTGCGCTCGCTGCTGGAGCACCGCACCTACATCGAGGTACTGACCGACGAGGACCCCGAGACGTACGTGCGCGGCTTCCTGACGCAGCACGCCGAGGCGATGGGGGAGCGGTTCGGGGGCCGGCCGGCGGTGGCGTTCGAACTGTTCAGCAGATGATCTGAGACGGCCATCACGGGGGAGAGCATGACGGGCAGTGAGGAACTGGCCGGCCGGTTCGAGGAGCACCGGGGCCGGCTGAGAGGCGTCGCGTACCGCATGCTGGGCTCGCTCAGCGAGGCGGAGGACGCCGTGCAGGAGACCTGGCTGAGACTCGGCCGTGCCGACGCGGACGGCATCCGGAACCTCGGCGGCTGGCTCACCACCGTGACCGGCCGGGTCTGCCTCGATCTGCTCCGCTCGCGCGCCGCACGCCGCGAGGAACCGATGGACGACACGCTGGGCACGTTCGTCCCGGACCCCGTGCTCAGGCCCCTGCCGCAGCTCGACCCGGCGGAAGAGGTGCTCCAGGCCGACTCGGTGGGCCTGGCCCTGCTCGTCGTCCTGGAGAACCTGGCGCCCGACGAGCGGCTCGCGTTCGTGCTGCACGACCTGTTCGCCGTGCCGTTCGACGACATCGCGCCCGTCGTGGAGCGCAGCCCGGCCGCGACCCGGCAGCTCGCCAGCCGAGCCCGGCGCCGGGTGCGCGGTGCCACGCCCTCGGCGGAACCCGACCTCGGACGGCAGAAGGAGGTGCTCCACGCCTTCCTGGCCGCCTCCCGTGCCGGCGACTTCGAGGCGCTGCTGGCGCTGCTCCACCCGGACGTGGTGCTGCGGGCCGACTCGGGTGCGCTGCTGCGCGGGGCGGCCGTGTCCAAGGTCGTCCAGGGGGCGAAGGCGGTCGCGGAGCAGGCGCTCATGTTCGCCCGGTTCTCGCAGGACGCGGAGCTGGTCTTGGTCAACGGCTCGGTCGGGGTGGTCAACGCGCCGGGCGGACGCCTGCGTTCGGTCATGGGCGTCACGCTCGCCGGCGGCCGCGTCACCGCCCTGTACATCCTGGCCGACCCCGAGCGGCTGGCACGCCTGGAGGCACCCGGGCGCGCGGACCGAGCCGGGCCACCGCGGCCACCGGACCCCGGGCTGTCGTCCGTATGCTGAACGGCATGCGAGATCACCAAGCCGCGCGAGCGGACCTGCGCGGCGCGTGCGAGCGGTGCTTCGGGCTCTGCTGCGTCGCCCTGCCCTTCGCCGCCTCGGCCGACTTCGCCGTCTCCAAGGACGCCGGCACGCCCTGCCGCAACCTCCGGGACGACCACCGCTGCGGCATCCACGCCACACTGCGGCAGAAAGGATTCACCGGCTGCACGGTCTACGACTGCTTCGGCGCCGGGCAGCGGGTCTCGCAGGTCACCTTCGAAGGGCGGGACTGGCGGACCGGGCCGCCCGGGCACGCCCGCCGCATGTTCGACGTGTTCCCGGTCGTCCGTCAGCTGCACGAACTGCTGTGGTACCTGACCGAGGCGCTCACCCTGCCCGCCGCCCGGCCCCTCCACGGCGAGCTGCGCACGGCGCTGGAGCGGACGGAGGAACTGGCCGGCGGCACCCCCGCGCGGCTGGCCGCCCTGGACGTGGCGGCCCACCGCCAGGAGGTCAACGTCCTGCTGCTGCGGACCAGTGAGCTGGCCCGGGCCGGCACCAAGGGCCGCGGGAAGGACCGCAGGGGCGCGGACCTCGTGGGCGCCCGCGTCAAGGGCGCCGACCTGCGCGGTGCCACGCTCCGCGGCGCCTGCCTGATCGCCGCCGACCTCACCGGCGCGGATCTGCGCGGGGCCGACCTGATCGGCGCGGACCTGCGCGACACGGACCTCACGGACGCCGACCTGACCGGGGCCTTCTTCCTCACCCAGCCGCAGCTCAACGCGGCGCGGGGCGGCGCCGGCACCCGCCTGCCCGCGTCAGTCACCCGCCCCCGGCACTGGACGGCGCAGCTCTGAGGCCGGTTCCGGCACCGGTGTGCGACGCTCCGGGCGCAGCCGCAGGCCCTGCGGCATCAGCGTCAGACGTTCCGTGACCCGCAGCCGGTAGGCGGGGTCGGGCCGCAGCTCGTAGCGGCGCAGCAGCAGGCCGAGCACCAGCGTCGCCTCGTGCAGGGCGAACTGGCGCCCGATGCACGCCCGCGCCCCCGTCCCGAACGGCTTGAACGTGTGCGGGGCCCGGGACCGTACCGCCGCTGCCTCGAAGCGGTCCGGGTCGAACCGCTCGGCGTCCGGACCCCACACCTCGGGGTCCCGGTGCAGCATCGGCGTCAGCACCAGCGCCCACGCCCCGCGCCGCATCGGGTGCTCCCCGGCCAGCACGGTGTCCTCCCGGGCCTCCCGGGCGAAGGCCGGCGCGGTGGGCCACAGGCGCAGCGACTCGTCCAGCACCCGGCGGACGTAGCGCAGCCGGGCCACCTGTTCGTAGGCCGGTTGCTCCGCGTCCGCCCAGACCCGGTCCACCTCGGCGCGGGCCCGGGCCGCGGCCTCGGGGTGGCGGGAGAGGTAGTGCAGGGCGAAGGAGAGCGCGCCGGACGTCGTCTCGTGGCCGGCCACCAGGAACGTGATGACCTGGCGGCGCACGTTGCGGTCCGTCAGCCGCTCCCCGGTCTCGGGGTGGGCCGTCAGGAGCATCCGGTCGAGCAGGTCCCCGTCCCCTCCGCCCCCGGCGCGCCGGGCCCGGACCAGTTCGTCGACCGTGCGGTCGAGGTAGGCGATGTCGGCCGCGTTGCGCCGGCTCGCGCCGCGCAGCAGCAGCGGGGCCAGCGGGAACGGCACCGTGTTGAGCCGCTGCGCGTAGGTCAGGGTGCCGACCATCGCGGTCACGAAGGGGTGTGGCCGGGTGCGTTCGAACGAGCCGAAGTCGTGCCCGAAACCGGTGCGCGCGATCGTCTCCAGCGTCAGTTTGGTCATGTCGCCCGGCACGTCCACGGTCCGCCCCGCCGCTGCCGCCCGGTCCCAGTGCTCCGTCAGCCGCCGTGCCACGGACAGCATCATCGGGTGGTAGCCGGCCATGGCCTCCCGGCTGAACCCCGGGGCGAGGACGTCGTGCGCCAGCTGCCAGTTCGGCTCGTGGTTGTACGCCGTGAACAGGCCGTCCCCGGCGACCGGCCGCAGATTGGCGACGCCGAGCCCCACGTGCTTGGCGAACCGCGACTCGTCCGCGAGGTCGGCCGTGTGCCGGGCGCCCCAGACGAACACGAACTCCTTGCCGAAGGCCTTGCGCCGGAAGACCGGACCCAGTTGACGGGCGTACCGGAGCGAGTCCTGCAGCGGAGTGCGCCGGTTCACGCCCACCACGTCCCCGAGCAGCGGGATCCGGTGCGGGGGGTGCGGGATGCGGTCCAGCTCCGGCCAGCCCAGCTCGGCACCGCGGAAACCCTTGGGCTGCTCCGGCCGTGTCGGCGCCTCCGTCATGACGCGATCTCCCTTGATCCAGCGGCGGCTTGGCGCGTGTTGTACGTGGGTTCAACAGCGCGGTTCAGTCTGGTCCCGTTGTTGAACCGGCGTCAAGTAAAGTGCGGGCATGGCCGCGAACCAGGGCGGGCGCACGCGCCGCCGGCTCAGCACCGAGGAGCGCCGGGAGCAGCTGCTGTCGGTGGGGGCGCGGCTGTTCTCGGACAGCCCCTACGACGACGTGTGGATCGAGCAGGTCGCCGAGATCGCCGGGGTGTCGCGCGGGCTGCTGTACCACTACTTCCCGACCAAGCGGGACTTCTTCGCGGCGGTCGTCGAGCGCGAGAGCGAGCGGATGCTGCGCATGACGGCGGCGGTGCCCGGTGTCCCGGTGCGCGCCCAGCTCGCGGCCGGCCTGGACACCTTCTTGGAGTACGTGCGGGCGCACGCCCACGGCTACCGGGCCTTCCACCGCGCCGACGCGGCCGGGGACCAGGCGGTGCGGCGCGTCTACCAGCGGGCCCTGGCCGCGCAGGAGCGGCAGATCCTCGCCGCCCTCGCCGCGGACCCCGAGTTCGGTCCCGCCTTCGAGGAGCGCCCCGAGGTGCGGCTGGCGGTGCGCGGGTGGCTCGCCTTCACCACGTCCGTGTGCCTGGAGTGGCTGCGCGACGCCGAGTTGAGCCGGGATCAGGTGCGCGACCTGTGCGCCCGCGCTCTGCTGGGCGTCCTCGCGCCCTGAAAAGGCTCCGTAAAGAACACCTGCCCTGGTTGGCGCACACCTCGATCTTCGATAGGTTAGGTAAGGCTTACCTAAAGGAGGTCTGGGATGGGTGACGGCAGCAGCTGGACGGCGGCCCCCGCCGCCGCGGAGCGGGCGCGCTCGGTGCTCGCCGCCGCGTGGTCCTGCTCGGTGACCGCGGAGGGCACGCGGGAGGAGCTGGTCGGCGCGCACACGGTGGCCGAGGACGGCCGGGTGAGGGTGACCGTGCCCGAGGACAGCGCCCTGCTCGGGGCCGCGATCTGTGCGCCCCGAGGCGAACCGTCCGCGGTGCTGGAGTTCGCCGACGTCGCCCCGGTCCCGGTGCGCAGCCGGATCCGCGCCCGGCTGTGGCTCGCCGGCTGGTTCGCCGTCGAGGAGGACCGGCTGGCCTTCACCCCCACGCGTGTGGTGCTGCGCCGGCCGTCGGGAGCCGTGGTCGTGGACCTCGACGAGTTCGCCGCGGCCGAACCGGACCCGCTCACCACGGCCGAGGCCCGCCTGCTGACCCACCTCGCCGACTGCCACGCGGACGCGGTCGAGCGGCTCACCCGGCTCGTCGAGCCGGACAGCCTGCACGGCGCGGTCCGCGTCCAGCCGCTCGCCGTCGACCGGCACGGGCTGACGCTGCGCATCGAACGCGCCCGCGCCCACGGCGACGTACGCCTGGCCTTCCACCGGCCCGCCGACGACGTCGCGCAGCTCACCGAGCGGATGCACGTGCTGCTCGGCCAGGCGGCCGCCGCCTCCTGCCCCCGGGCGCTACAGCGGCAGCGCACAGACGGCGACCGGTGAGGGGAACGATTCGCCCGTGGCCCGCAGGGCGCCGCTCTCCCCGTCGACGCGGAAGACCGTGACGCTGGAGGACTTCTGGTTCGCCGCGAACAGCAGCGTGCCCTCGGGGGAGAAGGCGATCTGGCGCGGGAAGTCCCCTGCCACGGGCACGGTGTCCAGCAGCCTCAGGCGGGCTCCGTCCGCCTCGATCGCATAACGCGTGAGGCTGTCGTGGCCCCGGTTGGCGAGGTACGCGTACCGGCCGTCGCCGGTCACCAGGAGCTGCGCGGGATAGTTCGTGCTCGGACCCGTGCCCGTCGGCTGCCCCGCGCCGACGCGCAGCCGCCCGGAGGCCGGGTCGTAGGCACAGACGGTGACCGTGTTGCCGGCCTCGTCGGCGAGGTAGGCGTGGCGGCCGCCCGGATGGAAGGTGAGGTGCCGGGGACCGGCGCCCGGCCGGGTCCGCGCCCGGGCGACCTCGGTGAGCGTGCCGGCCTTCTCGTCCAGCCGGTAGGTGTACACGGTGTCCGTGCCCAGGTCGACGGCGAGCACATGGCGCCCGTCGGGACTGGTGACGACCTGGTGGGCGTGCGGCCCGTCCTGGCCCGGTCCGGGCTGCGGGCTGGAGTGCCGGACCAGGTCGGTGCGCTCGCCCAGCGCCCCCGTGGCGTCGATGGGATGCACGGCCACGCTGCCCGAACCGTAGTTCGCGCTGAGCAGCCAGCGGCCCCCCGGATGCACCGACAGATGGCAGGGCGCCGCCCCGCCGGTGCTCCGGCTGCCCAGCACCTTGCGGTCGGACAGCCGCACGGCCGTCACGGCGCCGTCCTCGCGCTCGTCCACCGCGTAGAGCGTGCGCCGGTCCGGGTGGAGCGCGAGGTACGACGGGTCGCCGACGCCGGTGACGGTGCCCGTGCCGGTGATCCGGCCCGTCGCCGGGTCGTACGTCGCCAGGCCGATGCCCTTGCCGCCGCCCTCGACGGAGGTGTACGTGCCCAGGTAGAGGGGGCGGGGTCCGGAGGGGCGGCGGGCCTCGCCGGACGGGCTCGCGCCCGTGGCGGGCGAGGTCGTCGGAGCCGTCCCGGGCGCCGGCGCGTCGTCACAGGCCGGCAGTGCCGCCGCGGCGGCCCCGCCGGCCAGTGCGCCGACGAACCGGCGCCTGCTCCAGCCACTGTCCATGTCGCCCCTCCAACAGGTCCTCACTCGTCCCCGGCGCGGACAGCCACCTTGACCTGGATCACCTGTCGGGTGCAAACAACGGCCCGGGCGCCGCGCAACCCGCCCGTCGCGGCTACCAGTCGCCGTCCTCCACGGGCTCGCCCGGAGCGTCCTTGAGCGGCCGCACCTGCCCCGGCGCGGGCTGCTGCCAGGGCTCGTGGTCGTCGCCGAGCCAGTCGCCGACGGGCTTGACGGCCTGCAGCGCGTCCGGGGCCGACAGGTCCTCGGCGTCCTGGTCGTAGTAGTCGAACCAGGGCAGGCCCGCGCGGGTGTACGCGGCCCGGTCCACCGGGGAGGGCGGCGGGGCCTCGCCGGTGATGCGGTGCCACTCCGGCGGCGTCACCAGGTGCACGAACACCCGCCCGGCGGGCTGCTCGGACCAGTCGGTGAGCGGGCGGTCGTCCGCGTAGACCTCCTGCCGCATGGAGCCGCCGACGCCGAGGCCCATCGCGGCGGCCGCGCGGCGCGGGCTCACCGGGGCGGCACCGGCGGTCGGGGCCGCTGCGGGCGCGGACGGAGGGGAGCCGGGGGCGGGCGCCGCCGCCATCGGCATCGGGGGGACGCCGAAACCGCCGGTCGAGGGCGGTGCCGCCCCGGGCGCCGCCGCGCCGAAGCCCCCGGGCGGGCCGGCGGGCCCGCCCGCCATCAAGGCGCCGTAACCGCTCGGCGCGGCCGCCGACCGGGCCCGCTCCAGCCGCCGCTGCTGGGCGCGCCACGTCGCCAGCTCCTCGTCGTTCAGCGGGAAGGACCGCAGCTGGACGCCGCCCCACACCTCCTCGCCCGTGACCTGGCCCTCGACCGTGGCACCCAGGCCGAGCGGGACGGCCACGAACTGCCGCACCGTGCCCGTGCCGGAGTTGATGCCGTCCAGCCAGGGCTGGCGGGGCAGCACCACGTAGTTCTGCGGGTCACGGGTCAGCGCGTCGCTCCACGGCCGGCCCGAGACCGCGCACACCTTGCCGACGCCGACCTGCAGCGCCGCCGGCTCCGCCGTGCCCGAGAAGTTCAGCCACATCGCCTCGCGCAGGTACACCGGCAGCATCACACCGCCGCGCGCCCGCATCTCCTCGGGGATCCGGTCCGCGTGGTCCGCCACCCGCCGGACCGGGAACTCGCCCAGGCCCGGCGGCAGCGGATGCGTGCCCGTCTCCGGCAGGCGCAGGGTGCGGATGAACCGCACGGCCACACCGCCCGGCAGCCGCAGCGTGTTCCCGTCGATCCGCACGGTCGTGTCGGCCATCGGCCCGCCCCCTCGCCTCGGCGCCGGCCCCTCGCCGGCTTCCCTCAGCGAGAACGCCCGCCGAACCCCGCGCGGTTCCGCCACAGCTGTTCCTGAACGCCCAGGCGCTCCCGCAGGCGGGTCAGCCGCGGCATCCGGGCGCGCTGTTCCGCCGACACCCGGTCCAGCTCCTCGAACAGGCGCTTGGTGCGGTGCTCGGTGTCCAGCTCGTCGAGGATCCGGTTGACCTCCGCCAGGACGGCGCCCGGCAGCTGCCAGTTCCCCTTGTCGCGCTCGGCCTCCTGGCGCAGCAGCACGGCGAGCTTGTCGCGGGTGGCCGCGGCGGAGCGCAGCTCGGCGGCGAGACGTTCCTCCGCGGACTCGGCGCTCGCGCTCAGGTGGGTCGTCACCAGGACCGCGAAGCTGACCACGGCGTCGGCGATCTGCGACAGCAGCTGCTCCAGCACGGCGCCCGTCTCGGGCTCGAACAGCGGCTGCGGCTCGCGCTCCTTGGCGAGGTCGGTGAGGGAGCGGGCGAGCACGCGCAGGACGACCGTGCAGATCTCCAGCGTGTCCAGGCCGGTGCGCAGCACCACCCGGTGCAGCAGGCCCTCCCGCACGCGCGGGTTGAGCCGCAGGCTGTCCTCGGCCTGCCGGAGGGCGGCGTCCACCTCGACGATGTCGTGGTCCAGGCGCCGCGCCTCGTGCAGCCGCTCCGCGGCCCGGTCCACGGGCGGCGCGCCGGCGGCCTCCTCGCCCATGCGGAGCATCAGCTGACGCAGCCGGCGGGCCAGGCCCTCGATCGACGCGCCCGCCTCCTCCACCCACACCGGGGGTGCCAGCAGCAGGTTGCAGCCGAGCCCGACCACGGCGCCGATCAGCGTCTCCAGCACCCGGGCCCAGGCGGTGTCGCCGACCGTGGTGACCCCGAGGACCAGCATGGCGCTGATGGCGACCTCGGGCACGTACTCCTCGACCCGGACCAGTCGTCCCACGACCAGTGAGGCCACGAGCAGCAGCGCCAGGCTCCACCAGGTCAGGCCCACCAGCAGGCTGAACGCGATGGCGACGAGCACCCCGGTCACCACCGCGTTCACCCGCCGGAAGCCGTTGGTGAGCGTGGCGTACAGCGTCACCTGGACGACCAGCAGGGCTGTCAGGGGAGCGGTGAGCGGTGCCTTCTCGGGGCTCAGCCGGAGCGCGATCACGTAGGCGATCGTCGCCGCGAACGCCGATCGCAGCGTCTGGACGACCACGGGATCACGGCGCTTGCGCAGAATCCTGCCGGCCTGCACCGTCCACTCACGTGCCTGTCGCATCCTCGGGCCGTTCCCCTTCCTCCGGCGTTCCTCCGGCGTCGAACGCGTCCATGAAGGACGTTAGTGCCGTCGGGTACCACGGGCGAACGAGAGCGATCACGACGAAGATCACATGGTGAGCTTGTCGAGGAAGGCGGCCAGGTTGCCCCTGGTCCGCTCGATCTGCTCCTGAAGGGTGAGGCTCTCCTCGAACCGGGCCCCGGACTCCGGCTCCTTCTTGCCGCGCAGGTACAGGGAGCAGGCGAGGTCGGTGCACATGTACGCCCCGACGGTGTTGCCCTCACGGCCCGCCGCACCGGCCTTGGGCGCCGTCATCAGCGAGACGCCGCCGCGCGGGTGGGTGGTCAGGCACAGCGAGCACATGCTGCGGTGCAGGAAACCCCGCTGCGCGGCCTGGAACCGCATCGTCACGCCCACGAGCCGTCCGTCCCGCTCGGTCACCAGATAGCTGCGGTCGGGCGCGCCGGGATCGCGCCACCCGAGGAAGTCGAGATCGTCCCAGGGGCGCTCGGCGAGATCCCGGGGCACGGCCAGCCGCTTGGCCTCTCCCTTGGAGCAGTTGATGAAGGAGGTGCGGATGTCCTGCTCGGTGAGTGGTCTCATGGGAGGCTCCTGGTGGTCGTTTCCCGAACCTAGGGGTCCTAGGTTTCCGGGCAAGGGTAGGTGTCACCGACGAGGGGGAGCCAATGGATTTCCGTGAGGTCGTCCCCGCGCGCCCGGGCGGCGCTGCGCCATGTGGCGGCCCGCTCGGCGGGGCCCGCCGTCGACCCCCGGCTGCGCATCACGCTCAACTTCCACCCGGACCGGTCCACGTCCGCCGGTCCGCTCCTGG
Source organism: Streptomyces sp. NPDC044921 (assembly GCF_056432865.1). NCBI lineage: Bacteria > Bacillati > Actinomycetota > Actinomycetes > Kitasatosporales > Streptomycetaceae > Streptomyces > Streptomyces sp. NPDC044921. The sequence goes on along the minus strand of NZ_JBWKIF010000032.1, from coordinate 7,664 downwards.
CGGGGCTTCGTCCGGGACGGCGCCTACCACTCGCAGTTCGTCACGGGCACCGGCAACCGCGGCCTCACCGCCCGTCCCGGGGGCGACCGCCGGCGCTGGGAGAGCGGGATCTTCGGCGGGGCGTACGACGGGGCGCCCGGCCGGGAACGGCCCGTGTACGGCGCCCTGAACGTCCGCGGACAGGTGATCGGCGCCGCGCCCCCCTTCGGCTCCGCGCACTTCCGGCTGCGCGCCGCGACACTGGCGCGTGCCACGTTCTGCCATCCCGGCAGCGCCGCCGAACCGGCCGACTTCGGCGTCGCGGCCGGCATGCCGCTGATCGCGCTCGGCGAGGCCGGTGAGCGGGACGCCCTCGACGACTACGTCGAGGCCCACGTGCACGGCGGCGTCGTCCTCGACCGGGACGTCGAGGCCCTCGTGCCGGACGCCTGCTACCGCGGCACGCCCGTGGAGACGGCGGCCCGGCGGCTGCCCTGCCCGGTGGAGTGGCACCCCGGCTACCGTCTCACCGTGGCCGGGCTGCGCCGCCCCGCGGACTACCGAGGCCCGAGTACGCCGAACTCGGCGCCCGGATCGCCCGGGACGGCGTGGTCGATCCGCGGGCCGTCGGCGACGCCGCCCGCGCCGGCCGCTTCGACCTCCAGGATCTGAAGAAGGTCTGGCACGTCCTCCCCCGTTTCGGCGCCCCGGAGGGCGCGGGCACGGCCAGGAGCCTGCCGGCGGAGCCGCCGGACGCCGCGCCGCCCGGCGCCCTAAGCTCCACGGCCACCTACTCCACGACCGCCGCCTCCGGCGGCCAGACCCCCGGCACCAGCACCCCCAACGCGTAGGCCCGGGCCACCAGTTCCGTGCGGTTGGCCGCCTGCCAGCGGGAGGACAGACGGCGCAGGTGGTAGGTCACTCCGTCGGCGGTCAGGCCGGTCTCGCGGGCGGCCCGGGCCGTGGTGGCGCCGGCGGCCAGCAGGGCCAGGATCCGCGCCTCCGCCGCCGTGACCCGGGCCTGCCCCGCGGGCGGCGCGCTGCGGGGTGCGCGCTCGCCGTCCACCCGCAGCATCACCAGCAGGGCCGGAGTCTCCTCGACCGTGTCGCTGACCGGGTCGGCCGTCAGCTCCCCGTACCGCTCGGCGCCGCCGGGCGCAGGCCAGCGCACCGACACCTGGTAGCGCGAGCGGTGCCGCAGCCGCAGCGCCTGGGCGATCCGCTCCACCTGCGTCGCCTCCCGCGGGCTGAACAGGTCCAGCACGTCACGGCCGCGCAACTGCCCCGGCGTCGCGCCGCACTCGGCCGCCATCGCCGGATTGGCGAGCAGTACCGCGCCGTACACGTCGCACACCGCGACCGGCATCGCGACCCGGTCGAAGAGGAGCAGGGCGCGGTTGCGCCACCGCACGGCCTCCAGCCGGGCCAGGTCCACGAACCCCTCCTGCCACGCCGGGCCGCCCCCGCGCAAGGGCGACGCGTCTGCTCGTCCTACACAATCATGTAGCGCGGTGAACCCGGCCGCCGGGGCCCGTGGACCACGCTGGAAGCAGTACTTCCGTACCGCGAAAGGCAGTTGTCGCGTCATGCCCCCCACCGGACAGACTCCCCCCACCGCAGACTCCTTCCCCGGCGCCCCCGTCGCGGACATCTCCGCCACGGGCCCCGGGGGCACGCCCGTCCAGCAGGCCATGGACCTCATGCGCGAGCACGGGCCCGTGTTCGTCCGGCGGCTGCACGGACGGGACACCCTGTTCGTGGGCGACCCCGACCTCGTGGCCGAACTCGCCGACGAGGAGCGGTTCGCCAAGCACATCGGCCCCGGTCTGGAGAACGTCCGCGAGTTCGCCGCCGACGGCCTGTTCACCGCCTACAACGACGAACCCAACTGGGCCAAGGCGCACGACATCCTCATGCCCGCCTTCGCGCTGGGCTCGATGCGCACCTACCACCCCGTCATGCTGAGGGTGGCCCGCCGGCTCATCGCCTCCTGGGACCGCGACGCCCGCGCCGGGCGGCCGGTGAACGTCCCCGACGACATGACCCGCATGACGCTCGACACCATCGGCCTGGCCGGCTTCGGCTACGACTTCGGCTCCTTCGAGCGGGCCGAGCCGCACCCCTTCGTGGAGTCGATGGTCCGCTGCCTGGAGTGGAGCATGACCCGCCTCGCCCGCGTCCCGGGCGAGGACCACTCGGCCGCGGACGCGGCCTTCCGGGACGACTCCGCCCACCTCGCCCGGGTCGTCGACGACGTCATCGCCGCCCGCGCCGGAACCGACCAGAGCGACGCCGGCGACCTGCTCGGCCTGATGCTGACCGCCCGGCACCCGGCCGACGGCACCACGCTCGACACGGCCAACATCCGCAACCAGGTCATCACCTTCCTGATCGCCGGCCACGAGACCACCTCCGGAGCCCTGTCCTTCGCGCTGTACTACCTCGCCAAGCACCCGACGGCGCTCGACCTGGTGCGGCGCGAGGCCGACGCCCTCTGGGGCGGCCGGGACGACCCCGAGCCGACGTACGACGAGGTGGGCCGGCTCACCTACACCCGCCAGGTCCTCAACGAGGCCCTCCGGCTGTGGCCCACGGCCGCCGTGTTCGCCCGGCAGGCCCGTGAGGACACCCTGCTCGGCGGCCGCGTCCCGCTGCGCGCCGGACAGGCCGCCCTGGTCCTCACGCCGATGCTGCACCGGCAGCCGGTCTGGGGCGACAACCCCGAGCTGTTCGACCCCTCCCGCTTCACGCCCGAGGCGGAGGCCCGGCGTCCGGTGCACGCCTTCAAGCCCTTCGGCACCGGTGAACGGGCCTGCATCGGACGGCAGTTCGCCCTGCACGAGGCGACGATGCTGCTCGCCATGCTCGTCCACCGCTACCGGCTGCACGACCACGCCGGCTACCGCCTCAGCGTCAAGGAGACCCTCACCCTCAAGCCGGACGGCTTCACCCTGGCCCTCACCCCGCGCACACCGGCCGACCGCAGCCACGCGCCGCTGCCCGGCGCCCGTCCGGCCGGGCGGACCCCCGCCTCCGAGCCGCAGGGCCTGCCCGCCCGCGTCCGCCCCGGCACCGCCGCCCTCTTCCTGCACGGCAGCAACTACGGCACCTGCCGCGACTTCGCCGCCCGGCTGGCCGACGAGGCCGCCGCCCTCGGCTGCGCGACCGAGGTGGCGCCCCTGGACGCCTACGCGCAGGGGCTGCCCGCCGACCGGCCCGTCGTCATCACGGCCGCCTCCTACAACGGCCGCCCCACCGACGACGCCACCGCCTTCGCCGCCCGGCTGGAGGAGGACCACGACCTGTCGGGCGTGACGTACGCGGTGCTCGGCGTCGGTGACCGCAATTGGTCCGCCACCTACCAGCACGTCCCCACCCGGATCGACGAACGGCTCGCCGAGCGCGGCGCCACCCGCCTGCTGCGGCGCGCCGCCGCCGACGCCTCCGGCGACCTGGCCGGCACCGTACGGCAGTTCACGGCCGCTCTGCGCACCGCCCTCCTGGAGCGGTACGGCGACCCGGACGCCACCGCGCCGCAGCACGCCGCGCCCACCGCCGCCTACGAGGTCCGCACCCTGACCGGCGGCCCGCTGGACGCCCTCGCCGAACGGCACGGCCTCGTCCCCATGCGGGTCACCGAGGCCCACGACCTCACCGCGCCCGGCCACCCGCGCCGCAAGCGGTTCCTCCGCGTCGCCCTGCCCGACGGCGTCACCTACCGCACCGCCGACCACCTCACCGTGCTGCCCGCCAACGCCCCGGACCTCGTCACCCGCGCCGCCGCCGCACTCGGCGCCGACCTCGACACCGTCCTGGACATCCGCGCCCGCCCGCGCCGCGACGGCATCGCCGTGGACCGCCCCCTGACGGTGCGCCGGCTCCTCACCCACCACGTCGAGTTGCAGGAGCGCCCGAGCGCCGGGCAGCTGGCCGCGCTCGCCGCCGCCAACCCGTGCCCGCCGGAACGCGCGGCCCTGGCCTCCCTCACCGACGACCCGCGCACCCTCGTGGAGATCCTGGAGGATCACCCGGCGCTGCGGGGGGGGGGGGGGGGGGGGGGGGCTGGGCTGGCCGCAACTGCTCGACCTGCTCACGCCGCTGCGCCCGCGCCACTACTCCATCTCCTCGTCGCCGGCCGTCGACCCCGGTCACGTGGACCTGATGGTCTCGCTGCTGAGGGCCCCGGCCCGCTCCGGCCGGGGCGTCCACCAGGGCACCGGCTCCGGTCACCTCGCCTCGCTGCGGCCCGGCGACACGGTGTACGCGCGCGTCCAGCCGTGCCGGGAGGCCTTCCGTATCGACGCCACCTCCACCACACCGATCGTCATGGTCGCCGCGGGCACGGGCCTCGCCCCGTTCCGCGGTGTCGTCGCCGACCGCGCGGTGGCCCTCGCGGCGGGCGCCCAACTCGCCCCCGCCGTGTGCTACTTCGGCTGCGACGCCCCCGACGCCGACTTCCTGCACGCGGAGGAACTGCGCGCCGCCGAGGCCGCCGGGGCCGTCTCCCTGCGCCCCGCCTTCAGCCAGGCCCCCGAGGGGGAGGTGCGGTTCGTGCAGCACCGCGTCGCCGCCGAGGCCGAGGAGGTCTGGTCCCTGCTCACCGCCGGAGCGCGCGTCTACGTGTGCGGGGACGGTTCCCGAATGGCGCCCGGGGTGCGGGAGGCGTTCCGTACGCTGTTCCGCAAGCACACACCGGACGCCGACGACACGGCCGCCGGGCAGTGGCTCGACGGACTGATCGCGGACGGGCGCTACACCGAGGACGTGTACGCCGCCGGCTGACGCCGGCACGGGGGAGGGGTGGGCACACGGTGGTGGACTCCTGGGAGCGGGCCCGGCACGTCCTTCAGGAGGCGGGCCTCGACCCGGGCCGCCTCGCCCACCTCGCCCCGATGGCCGGGGGCACGTACAACACCGTCGAGGAACTGGGCCTGACCGACGGCAGCCGCTACGTGCTGAAGATCCCGCCCGGCGCCGCCGTCCCCGGCCTGCGGCACGAGCGCGGGCTGCTGGTCTCGGAGGCCGGGTTCTTCCGCTCGGCCGCCCGCGCCGGGGTCACCGTGCCCCGGGTGGTGTCCGGGGGCGAGGGCTTCCTGCTGATGACGGCCTGCCCGGGCGAGCCGTGGGACGACACGCTCACCGACGCGGAACACGCCGCCCTGCGCGCGGAGCTGGGACGCCAGGTGGCCCTGCTGCACCGCGTGACGGGCCCCGGCCACGGCTACCCCTCGGGCGCCCTCGGCCCGCTCGCCCCCGACTGGCGGACCGCGTTCGCGGCGATGTTCGACGCCGTGCTCGACGACGCCCGGCGCTACGGGGCCTGGTTGCCCCGGCCCGTCGACGCGGTCGCCCGCACGGCCGCGTCCGCGTACGGCGCCCTGGACGCGGTCACCGTCCCGTGCCTGGTCCACTTCGACCTGTGGCGGGGCAACGTCCTCGTCGACCGCTCGGCCGGGCGGGCCCGGATCGGCGGCCTGATCGACGGCGAGCGCATGTTCTGGGGCGACCCCCTGGCCGACTTCGTCTCCCTGGCCCTGCTGGGCGACATCAGGGAGGACGAGGCGTTCCTGGCGGGCTACCGGGAGGCGGGCGGCCGGGCCGTGTTCGACGGACCCGCCCGCCTCCGCCTCGCCCTGTACCGCGCCTACCTGTACCTGATCATGCTCACCGAGACAGTGCCGCGCGCGGTCGGCGGCGAGCAGCGGCGGCGGGTGGGGGAGACGGTCGCGCCGGCCCTCCTCGCGGCCCTGGACGAGATCGCGGGGGCCGCCGGGGCCGTCGGTTAGCTCACATCGTGAAATAAGGGTTGGAGGAATGTCGCGCCACGCCCGGCCCCAACGGTATGTTGCAGGCCGGACAGGGGATGCCGGAAGGAGCCACATGGCGGGGCGGAACGGGCGCACGGTACGCGACCTCAGACGGGCCAACCGCACGGCCGTGCTGCAGCGGCTCTACTTCGACGGCCCGCTCAGCCGCTTCGAACTCGGCCCGGCGACCGGTCTGAGCTCGGGCTCGGTCAGCAACGTCGTCGCCGACCTGATCGCCGACGGGCTGGTCGAGGAGGCCGGGAGCGTCGACTCCGACGGCGGCCGTCCCCGCACCCTGCTGCGCGTGGCACCCGCCAGCGGCCACATGATCGGCGTCGACGTCGGCGAGACCCGGGTCCGGGTCGAGCTGTTCGACCTGACCCTCACCGAGCTGGCCCGCGCCGAGCGCCCGCTCACCCCGCAGCGGTACGAGGTCGAGGTGATCGTCGACCACATCCGCCACGGCATCGCCGAGGTGCTCGACGCGGCCGGACTCGCGCCCGAGCGGCTCCTCGGCGTCGGCATCGGCGTCCCCGGCATCGTCGAGCGCACCCCCGACCGCGGCGCGCTGGTGCATGGGCAGACCATCGGCTGGGACGCCGTCCCGCTGGAGGCGCTGCTGCGCACCGGTTCCCCGCTGCCGGACACCGTGCCGTACGTCATCGACAACGGCGCCAAGACCCTGGGCCAGGCCGAGATGTGGTTCGGCGCCGGCCGCGGCGCCCGCAACGCCGTCGTGGTCCTCTTCGGCTCCGGCGTCGGCGCCAGCCTCGTCACCCCCGACGCCGACCAGGGCCGGGCGGTCGAATGGGGGCACCTGACCGTACGGGTGCGGGGCCGCCGCTGCCGGTGCGGGGCGCTGGGCTGCCTGGAGGCCTACGCGGGCGCCGAGTCGCTGCTCGCCCGCTGGCGGGAGGAGGGCGGCCGCGTCCCGGAGGGCACCGACGAGGAGACCGCCCTCACCGCGATGCTCGCCGCGGCCTACCCGCCCGAGGGAGGTGCGTCCGACCCCGTCGCGCTGGCCGTCCTGGAGGAGACCGCCGAATACCTGGGCGCGGGCCTGTCCGACCTGATCAACCTCTTCCAGCCCGAGCGCATCCTCATCGGCGGCTGGGCGGGCCTGGCGCTCGGCTCCCGCTTCCTGCCCGCCGTACGCCGCCACGCCCTGTCCTACGCGCTGCGCCACCCGGCCGGGAAGGTGACCGTCGACCTCGGCCGGCTCGGGCCTGACGCGGTCACGGTCGGCGCCGCGATCCTGCCGCTCGCCGACTTCTTCGCGCGCGGCGGCCGGCGTCCCGACCCGGCCCCGCAGTCCCCGCTCCCGGCGTGGCACACGGCGCTGCAGGAGCGGGTGCCGCGCTGAGGTTTCGCCGATCACCGCGGAGGTACTCGCGAGGCGCCCGACGACCGAAGGGAGTACGCCGTGACCGACCACCGCCTCGACGCACCCGGCGAGAACGGTGATCCCGTTCCGCGGGACATGCCGGACCAGCAGGCCGATGCCGGCGAGGACCCGTGGGAGGTCGCACCGCGCTTCACGGGTACCGGCAAGGACGACGACGAGGACCGGGCCGGCGGGTCCGACGAGCCGGCCGGAGACGTCCCCGACACCGACGAGGCGGGGACGGGCCGGCAAGGGGCACCGAGCTCGGGTACGGGACCGACCGAGAACCCGGTGCCGGACGAGCCCTCCGGCTGAGGCCGAGGAGGGCGTACACCGAGGGCCGCGGCCGACTGTGGGGGTCGGCCGCGGCCCTCGATCCCGTTCCGGGCCAGGCTTCCCCCTTCGCGGGGGGGGCCCCCGGCCCCCCCCCCCGGCCCCCGCGCCGGCCCCACCCCCCCACCGCCCCCGCCCCGGCGCCGGCCCAGCCCCCCCCC
>NZ_JBWKIF010000031.1:0-70880 GCF_056432865.1 Streptomyces sp. NPDC044921 | reverse complement strand
GACGACAGCACCAGGCCCGCACCAGCCACTACAAACGACGCGGACACAGCCCCTGACCTGGCCATCAGTCACGGCAAGCACCGTTGCAGTACTAGTGCTTGGGAACCATCCTGCTCCACGGTGCACCCCGCTACAGTCAGCCAGATGCAGATGGACCAAACTTCGCAACTGCGAGTGGAGTTGACGAGGTGGCTGACTCAGGTACGCGAGGCCAGCGCACTGGGAACACACGAGTCGGACTGGCGGCCCCTCGCCGGCCTCCCGGCCTGGCCATGCGTGAGGAACTGTGTGTCCGCGCTGGCCCCGCCGGAAAGGCGCGACGACTTGTATGCCGCGGACGGTAGCCTGCGGGATGAAACTCTGCTGTACCTGAGCGGGCTGAGCCGAGTGGCCCACGCCGTCGGCCACGGTGCGGACATCGACGATGATCAGGTGGCGGCGCGCTTCTCTACTTTTTGCACTGCGCCCCGGCCGGCCTCTGAAGACTGGCTGTTCCTTGATGGCCAGGCCCCGGCCGGCACAGACATCCCGCTCGGTGAGTACACCCTCCGCACCCTCCGGCGTGACGAACTGCGACACCTGCGCCCGCCGCTGCACTCTATTACCGGCTCTGTTGAGGAAGCGCCCGCTGCCGAGAGCGTTCTGGACGGGGCGCTCGTCCTCCAACGCACGGTCAATGAAAGGGCGTTGGTCAATGGCTACCGCTTCCCTCTGATGGGGATGCACACCCGGCCCGAACTGCTGCACTGGCGACCGCTGCTGACCTTGCTGTTGTGGAGCAGCAACATGCTCCGTATGAACGCCTGGTTCATCGTCGAACGAGAACGCCGAGCAGACCTCCACGCTGGCACCGTGCCCGTGGTCCCCGACATCCACGTCGACGACACGGGTAGGGAGATTGAGTACGAGAGGCGTGACACCGGCCTGTGGCGGGTGACCAAGATGGACCTGCCACGGTTGAACGCATTCGCAACAGCCGTGGACGGGCTGATCAGCACGGTGCTGGCGGGTGCTGACCAGAAGAGCAAGAGGGCCAAGATGCGTGCCAGGCGTCTGCAACGAGCGAGCGAGCACCTGGTCCGTGCCGCACACCGGACCTACGGCAACGACTTCGTCTGGGAGGACGATGCCGATGAGGTCACACTGCACTATGTAATCGCCTTGGAGGCGCTCCTGGCGGATGAGGAACAAGCCGATCTCAGCCGCAAGGTGAAACAGCGCGCCGCGGCTCTGTGGATGACCGACAGCCACAGGCTCGCGGTCGCTCAGGTTGTGGGCAGGGCCTATGGGCGCCGCTCGAAGTACGCCCACGGTGACGACACTGGCGACGCCGACACAAAGGAATTGCACCAGTTGCGGCGCGTAGCCCACAGCACGCTGCTGCGCTGGCTGGTCACAACCGTGTCGACGGGGCCGGATCTCCCGCTGGAACTCGACAAGACCCTGCTGTCCGACGAGCTACGAACAAGCACGGTCACGGCCCCGTTGAGGTCGTTCTACGAGGCAACACCGCCGGTGCGACTGCCTGCGGATTTGCTGTCTTCCTGACGCTAGGAGGTCGGATCTGGCCTGGGCGATTCCCAGTCGGCTCCAGACGCATCCGGGCTGGTGCTCATACCGCCAGTCGCGACCTGACTGAAGTCTCGCCGCGACTGGCTGAGAGTAAGGCACATGTGCGGAAGGTGCCCGCCACACCTCCGCGCCGCCGCGTTTGCAGGCCATTTGTCGTGGTGGTGTGCTGGTGTGCCCGGCCTGTGTGTGACCGAGCACCGGTGGGCCCAGCAGGGGAGATCAGAAGATGTATTCCTCCATCAGGTCGGCTAGGTGCACGATTGCCGGCCAGGTGGTCGCGATGGTCGTGTGGGCGTGGAGGCGTCGCTGAGCATGGACGTACATGGCCCAGTCGGCCGGGTTGTCGCCGTCCTGGAGGAAAGCGGGCACGATCTCCAGCGAGTTGGGATTGGAGCAGGTCCAGGTGCGGTTGGCGGTCTGGGCCGGGTCGAGCTTGGTGAGGGTGAGGGGGGTCTGGTTCTGGTCGGAGCGTGGGTTAATGCCCCAAAAGGCGCGTTCCCCGACTTCGACCAGGCCGGAGAATCGTCCATGTCGGGTCACAGAGATCAGTTCGTCGGTGTCGTCGCCGGCGCTGACCATCTCCTGGGTGATGCCGAAGGCTCTGGGTACCGCAGAGCGGTCGCTGCGCTCGCGTAGCCGGATGATGCGCAGGCCCGGTTGGTCGCCAGGCTTGCGGCGGACTGGGTCCGCGTTGGGGGCTGTGATGTCGATGCCCGGCAGTACGAGCTGGTCGAAGGTGATGCGGCCGTCCTGTAGCCAGGGCCAGATGTTCTTGTCGCTCGTCCGGGCGCGGCGTACGAGCAGCAGGCGGTCGGCGGTGGAGTCCAGCGACAGCGCGTTGGTGAAGAAGTCGGCGAGGGCCGCGCGTGCGGTACGGGGTACGCGTCCGCGTCCGGCCGCGAGGGCTTCCGGCAGTGCGGTCAGCGGCATGGGGTGCTCGGCGGGGCTGCCGGCCGTCGTCATGAGCTGTGCCGTGGGTTCCTCGTGGGTGTGCTGTCGGATGAGCATCGGCACGAGCATCCGCTCGCCGGCCGGGGCAAGCCATACGGTGATCAGCTCGAAGGGGCCTTCGACGCCGGGTGGGGCGGGGAGTTTGGGCAGATGGCCCGCCTGGCGGAGGGCGTCCCGGAGAGCGGAAGTGGCGCGCTCGATGTCGGTCGTGGAGAAGTCGGTGCCGGGGAAGCGCTTGGCGAGGGTTGCTTTGCTGGGATTGGGGTTTGCTGGCGGGATGGGGCGCAGTCCCTGGACGTTGCGGCGGAGGCTTGGGAGCACCTTCTTGAAGAGGGGCTTGGGGTCGCGTTGGCGTGTGCGGGTGAAGTAGGCCGCGCCTTCCATCTCCACGATGCAGGCGATGGGATGGGCAAGGCGAGGGAATGCACGGGTGATTCGTTTGGTGCGTTCGGCCTCGCTGGCTTCGTAGGCGGCCCGCCGGGCTGCTGGGTCCGACTCGGTGGAGCGCGGCAGGCCGGCGGTGAGGTCTTGCGGGTCGCGGCGGTGGAGGGTGAGGTTGATCGGCCCGGTGAAGCTGGTGCGATCCGCTGTTGCGGTGGCGGGGGCCAGGTCGAGTTTGCTGGCGGCGGTCTGCAGGCATTGCCAGGTGCGGTCAGAGGACGCCCAGACTTCGATCTCGTACGTGGGGGATTCGGGCAGCTGCATCGGCAGGCGCGTCTTCGCACGGGTCCGCGCCTTGGGCGTGGGCGTCAGCGGGACCAGGCACTTGTTCTCCAGCTGTCGGGCGACCTGAGTGAGGACCTCCATATGGTCGCGGGGCTGGTAGCCGTGGCCGACGGGGTGCTCGTGGGTGGCACGAGTCGGCGGGGTGCCGTCCTGGTCCGGATGGCGGTAGGTCATGCCAGTGCTGTGGACGAGGTGGGCAGCGAAGGGCTGAGCAGCGGCGTTGCCCGGAGCGTTGCGCAGCTCATCGAGGCTGGGTGGCTCGTGGTGGGTGAGGCGGGCGAGGATGCTGGCGACGCCCGGCTGCCAGGTCCAGGAGCTGTCCTGTCCGCGCCGACGGATGGTGACGGAGCTCTGCAGGAGCATGGGACGTTCGCGGCGGTGGATGAAGCCTTCCTTGGCGGAGAGCAGGACGCTGGCGGTGGGGTCTCCGTTTCCGCGGCGGGGGATGTAGTCGACGGCGTTCGTCGCGAAGCGGGTCATACCCAGGTCGACGTGGAGGTGGACTTCGGGGACGCCGGGGACGGTTTCCAGGTGGAAGGTGAGGACGTCCACGCTGGCGCCGGCCGCGCCGTCTTCATCGATGAGGAGCTCGGGTTGGCCGAGGTGCAGGGTGCGGCGGCCGTCGGCTTGGGTGGGGCCGAGGCGGAGATCACGGTGGTGGCCCAGGAGCCGGAGTTCGGTGGTGGTGAGGTGTTCGGCGACGAGGCTGGGCAGGAGTTCGAAGACGTGCGGTGGAGGGTCGGCGGTGCCGTTGGAGTGGAGGCCGTGCTGGGCCAGGTCGAGGTCTTCTGGGATCCATTCGAACTGGCCGGCGCCTTCAAGACGGCCGTACCAGTCGGTGTCCGGCACGTCGGGCGCGACGTGAGCGGAGGCCCATGCCGACAGCGCGATCAGCAGCAGGTCCGGGTCGATCTCGGTACGCGCGCGGAGCCAGGCCGGATGGCGTGGATCCCAGTGCACGGAGGTGATGTCCGGGTCGATAAGGGTGAGCAGGTCCCTCAGTGACTTGGTCGGCAGGTGGTCGGGTCCGTTGCGCGTTCGGCGGCCCGGGCGGGCTTCCCAGGCTGCTTGGAGAAGGCTGAGCATCCCCGGTGGGCAGGTCGCGCGGTAGCCCGTGACGGGCCAGCTGGCCCCGGGGGCGAAGGTGAGTACGGTGGCCTGGGTGGCGCGGTAGGCAGGCATCAGCGGTGACCCCAGTCGATGTTGTCGAGGAGATGGGAGGCCAGGCCCCAGCAGGCGTGGGCGAGTGCGTGGTCTAGGCGTTCTGCCGCGCTGGCGGTCGGGCCTGGATCGGTGAGCCAGCCGTGTAGGAGTTGCTGGGCGGCGACGATCACGCTCGTGCGCGGAGTATCGGCGGCGGTTTCGTCGAGCGTGGCGGTGCGGGGCGCGAAGGCGGCGTCGCAGAGGTACACCAGTACGGGTTCGTTACCGCGGATGCCGCGGCCGATCGTCTGGTGGAGCGGGACGAGGAAGTTGCCGACGAACGCCGCGTGTTCGACCGGGTCGGTGAGGCGGGAGAACAGCACCGGTTCTCCGACTCGCTGCTGCCAACGGCGGCGCTCGACGTAACGGAGTTTGCGCGCGAGGTCGACGGGATCGATCAAGGGGTCGGCCAGTTCAATAGGGTCGCGGAGGCGGCGCATCGCCTCTCGGCTGAGCAGGGAAAGTGGGAAGGTGGCGTCGTCGGCGGGCGGGTGGATGCGGGCCAGGTAGAACACAGCGCCGAGGGCGGCGAAGCGGCGGGCGTTGAGGATGTTGTGGCCGCGTTGGACGGCTCCTTCGGCAGCAACCAGGATGTCGGCGCCGGACGCGGCAAACGTGGGCAGGCGGCGCCTTGGGATGCTGTGCCGGGTGGGCGGGTCGTCGTCGCGAATGACGTGCAGGGCCGTGTACGGCGTTTTGTGGTTGATGTAGTCGGCGACGGTCTGGGCGTCGCGAGTGCTCTGCACGGTGAACAGGACTTGCTGACGGTCGGGGGCCAAACGCAGACGGGCTTGCTGGAGCAGGGACTCGCGCGCACCGGGGGCTGGGTTGCAGATCCAGTCGGCGGCCGTGCACAGGGCGTGGGTGTGGAGGGCGGGGTTGCCGCCGGTGCCCGAGGTGAAGACGGGACGACCGTCGGGGTAGCGCGGCGGCCGGAAGAACATCTTGCTCTGCTTCAGCGCAGCCCTGGCCTTTTCCGGCTCTCGTAGTACCAGGTTCGGGGCGACGTCCAGGTGGAAGCGGGGCGAGGCGGGCATCCAGCTGGTGGCGGAGGCAAGGACGACATGTGGCCCCTCGATGCCCTCGGCCGTCAGGAGATCATGGAGGTGGTAGAGCAGCCAGCGGCCAACCCCGCGGAGCCACAGGATGCTGAACGATCCGCTGTCACCACCGGGGTTGGGCTGCCACTGAAGCGCCATCAGGTTCCCGGCAGCCTGTTCGGGCACGAACGGCATCAGGTCACGCGGCGGCTGTCGGCTCCAGAAGTCCTCCCCGTCGCCGATCGGGGAGGAGCTGATGGCGGGCAGCCGTTGGGCGACTTCGAAGAAGGACGTAGTGATCCGCGCGGCCCACACCCCGGCCTGCAGCAGTTGTGCCCACTCCGCCAGCGTGTCTCGGACATCCGCCTCGTCGATGGCGGGCTGGTGGGTGGTGATCCACGCCTCCGCGGCCTCCTGGGCCGAGACACGAGTGTCATGGGCTGCCGTCATCGCCTCGATCAGCTCCGCCCAGTTCGCCGCAGGAGCCTGGAACGGAGCGGAGAGCAGCGAGGCGAAGTTCTCTTCGAAATACTCGTCGGAGGCTTTTTCCAGTTCCGCCTTGTCCGTGAAGTCGGTTCGTTCACCAAGGCCGTGAAGGCTGCGGGCCAGGCGCCGCAGGAGGCTGTACCCGGTGAACGGTCCCTCGGCGATGACAGCTCGCAGGGCATCCGCATCCGGTGCGATGACCAGCCGGTACAGCTCGGTCAGGGCCTGATCGTGCCGACGGAAGTGCTTGTCGCTGGCCGTTACCTCCGGGTCGAGGAGGTCGAGGAACCAGGAGTGCTCAAGCCGCTGTCCGATTCGGTCCCCCACCCGGTGACTCCAGCCCCTGCCGGGCTGGGAAAGGATCTCGTGCAGTAGGAACCGGTCGTCGAACTGCTGCTGCACGGTGTCGGCTTCGTCCACGAGCAAGACGGACAGGTGGTGCTGGGCCGCTTCAGCGACGCGGACTTCGATCTGGGACTGCGGCATCCGCGTTGAGGCCAGTCCCGCTGCGGTCGTCACCCACACCTGTGCATCGGCAACCATGCGTGCCGCCGTATGCGACGGACACTGGGACAGAAGAGGGCAGTCCCGACGCCCGCTCTCGCCGGCCACGGTGAGCCGGCCTGTGCAGGGTCGCTCCTCACGTGGCAGCGGGGCCCGGTTGGCCCTACTGGTCAGCCGCAGCTCCTCCAAGTAGCACTGGTCGTCGGCGAACGCCGCGGCAGGGTCCAGACCCGTGGGGAAGGTCTTCTCGCCATCGTGGAGGAGCGAGCGCCAGAACCGGTCCTTGTGGACGCCTTCCCGGGTGCGTCCGAAGATGGGCACAGCCGCGATGCCCAGGGCTTGCAGGAAACTGACCTTGGCGAACACGTCGCTGCCGGAGGCAAGGACGAACCCGACCTTGCCGCCGCGGTGGGCGACGATGAAGGCGATCAGGTCCAGCAAGGTGGATTTACCACTGTTCATCAGGCCGACCACATGCCACAAGCGGTCGATGGTCATCCGCCACCGCTGGTCGCGGAGATGACCTTCGATCTGGTCGGCCAGCAGGGCTTCCATCTGTTCGAACCGTTTGACGAAGTCCCGGCTTTCGATCTCCGGATGGGCTTCCAGGATCTTGTCGATCTGTTCGGCAGCCCACCGGAAGTCCTCTCGTGTGAGGGCGATGGGCTCCTGGGCCCGGGGGGCCGCTGCGGGCAGCACTGCTGGAGCGGGCGCCGGGATAAGCGTCTCGGGGACGCGGATCTGTTCCCTGCTGCCGTCGGCCCGCTCGAAGAAGCACACCGAACCAGGCGGTGCCGGTCGGTACGGGGAGGTCGTCTGGTAGGGGGCGATCTTCTGCAGCGTCTGACGGTAGAGGTCATGTCGGCCCGCGGCGTACGGGGTGGACCGGTGTGTGAATACGGTCGACAACTCCGGCTTGTGGCCGGGCATGTCACAGGGTTCAAAGCCGCGTACCTGGGCCGGGACCTTCACGTACTGATCGAGCTTCTCTCGCATGGTCCCGGTCTTGGCGAGCGGGCCCATCAGCTCCCGCAGAGTCCGGATCTGCGGGCCCAGGTCCTCATCCAGGCGCATGTATCCGGACAGCACCGGCCACAGCGCGCCGATGCCCCGGCCGGGCAGATGGTCGTCCAGGAAGGACAGACCTACCTCAAGGGCGCAGACTTCCCAGGGCCTGAGGGGGCCGAGGAGGGGGCGCACACTGTCGTCCGCCAATTCCTTGATCAGGGACTTGCTCCAGGCACGGGTGTCCCTCATCGCGTTCCTCCTGCCCGGCGCGCACGGACGGTGACCTGCCGCAAGAACGTCTTCTCGTCGAGGACCTCGACGCCGGTAACTCGGCCCTGCAGCTCGCGCTCGAGATCCGCGCAGTAGCCGGGAGTTCTGAGGCGGTGCATGGGGATGACGATGATGTGCCTCCGCGCCGGCACGCGGGGATCGCAGCGAAATCCTCGGGCGAGCAGGGCTGGGCTTGAGCAGTCCTTGGCGTCGACGGCCCAGCACTCCGCCTCTGCACCTGGCTCCTTGGCCTTGAACGTCACTGCCATATCCCACGCGTCCAGGCACGGCCAGTCTTCGACGCACAGGCATTCGTGGGCGATTTCTCTCACCTGGTCCAGCAGCCGGCCCTCCAGAAGTCCCGGGTCGTGGAAGAACTGGCGGGTTGCCCGGTGCTGTGTCCAATAGCCACCCAGACACGCCACTTCGTAGCGCTCTGCCACCCCCGTGCAGCCAGGAGTCCCACAACCAAGCGCCCTGTCATCCAATGGATTACGGCAGTCGGCACAGCGCCGCAGGCGAACCTTCCCCGGCGCCTGGACCGGGTGGTGAACGTAGGCGATGCGGACGAATTTCGCGAGGAACGAGTCATGGTCGGAGTCCGCTGCCGGTAGTTCCCGTGCCAGCGTCTGGACCTCGCGGTCGCTGAGCACCGGATGGTCGATCAGCAAGCGCCGCAGCCGACGGTAGACCTGCTGGACTGCACCGTCGTCCCCACCGTTCATCCGTGCACACAGCATCAGGGCGGCGAAGACCTGATTCTGAACGAGTTCCGCCTCGACGTCAGCGTGCTGGACCAGGTCTGCCGCCTGCTCGGCGAATTCGGACAGGGAATCGCCCTCCAGCAGCACCGCTTCCAGATCGACTTCGGCTAGGGACAGCGGTACAGGCCACGATCCCAGCGGGCGACGGCACCAGTCGAACAGCTCCAAGTCGTTGCCAGGTCCATCCAACCTCAGTGCCTGCGCCTTCCACCACAGGCGACCCCGTGCATCACGCCAGGCACGCGGCAACGGCCCCGACCCGTCCGTGCCAGTAGCTTGAAGGCCGGCCCGCTGCCGTTCGAGGCGGATTTTCGCCAAGGCGGCACACAGCAGCTCCACTAGCAGGTAATCGTCCTGAGCGGTCCGCGGGTCTCTGTCGTCACCGGGGCTAGCGTCACGCGACGCAGGGACCGCAGCAGCCCCGTGGTCGTCATCTGGGGAGTTACCGTCAACCGATCGCCGCTGCGTATGGCCGTAGGAGGAGGCAGCGTCCTGAGTAACACTCATAGTCGATCGGTATACCGGAACCCACCGACAACGCACGCCTTTCATGTGAACAAGCGTTCAGTTACTCGACCATGAATTCGAATCAATGCGTGGTGCTGCGATAATCTCGTGGCGCCGCTACTACACGCCAGAAATCGAGAGGGAGCGGCTCTCCGCTATGCGGATGGTCATCAAGCCGGTTGCCGCAAGACTTGATGCCCTTGCTCTCGTCCGTGGCTTGACCGGGGATATTGGCGAAGAGATCCCGCTGGTGTTGTGCCAAGCCGGTCGGTGACTGGCCCCGCCTACGCGATGGTGCCGGGAGCAACCGCCTTGAGGCGGTTGCTCCCGGCACCATGGAGTTGATCAGATCCCGGTGGTGAGGCGCTCCAGTATTTCTGCTGCGCACTGCTCGGCGTTGCGGACGATCTGCCCGCCCCAGTAGGACAGAACCGTCCATCCATCGGCACGCATGGCGTCCCGCTTGGCCTTGTCCGATGCCTGTCGCTCCGGGGTGTGGTGGTGCTTCCAGCCGTCGCAGAAGACGGCGACTTTCTGGTCGGGCCAGGCGAAGTCGGCCACCGTGACGGGGCGAGGCGTTCCATCAGTGGAGCCACGGTCTCCCCAGTTGTACTGGGCGTGGCCGCGAGGTGCTCCGAGGGCCATCAACGCGATGGCCAGACGCCGCTCAATTGCGGACCGCGGGCGGCCGTGGAAAGCGTCGGTGTAGCCGGGCACCCGACGCCCGTCCACTGCCGGAGCATTGGCGAAGCGACGCAGGAAGTCTGCGGCCACATGACGGTCGAGCAGGTCTTCTTCCAACTGGTTGCCGTAGGAGCGCAGGCAGGCGTAGCAGGAGCGCTCGCACGAACAGCCCTCCAGCACTGGGACTAGGGCGGCGGCCACTTCACCGAAGCGGGCGGCGAGCTGGCGCAGGTAGCCGGCGCCGCCGGGCACGTCTTCGTACAGAACCGCGAGTCGGAAGGTGGCCTCGTCGCTTTCCGGATCGGGTCGAGGCCAGTCGAAGCCCGCGACTTCGTCGTCGCCAGCCTGGAGCATGACGCGGCAGCCAAGATCCAGGGCGGCGCGGATGCTCGCGAGGAACTCCTCGAGCCGGTCCGGGCGGATGTCGAGTGCCTCTAGGTCGGGGAGGACCTGCAGACAGTCGACGCGGCGGTCGACCTGCAGAATGCTGTATTCGAGCCGCTGGTTACTGCAGATCTTGTCGTGGAACTGCTTGCGGTCTCGTTGAGCGCGGGTCGGGGTGGGGCCCGGGATCGCGTCGAACCACAAGCCGCACCCGGTGCAGATGACGAAGCGCTCGCTGGTGGTCTGGGTTCTGGTAATGCGCCCGCGGTTGAGGACGGTCAGATCCGCACCGCGCTCCCACTGCAGTACCAGGCCCTCGCGTTCGAAGAGGTAGGTCTCGGCGGTGTTGGGGGCGCCGAGGTGGTGGGTGACTTCGAAGGGAGATCGGGAACGGTGCTCTTCATCGGCGGAGATCCGCTGTCGGCGTGAGGCGCGCATGGCGCGCATCGGCACGCTGAGCTGAGGGCTCAGGTCGTCGCTGTCGCAGGACAGGCAGTGCGCGCTGGTCGGGGCGTTCACGGTGTCGCAGCGGTTGCACAGGTTGATGTGGTCGAGAGCGCCGATGCCGTCGGAGTTGATCAGGTTGGCGCGGCGGAAGTCGACTTGGTCAACGAGCCACTTGTCGCCGCGGGCGTACACGAGCTGCCCAGGGGCGTAGTCCTTCAGTGCCTGGACGGAGTCCTGGGACAGCTCAGCAGTCTCGCGTTCAAGCGCAAGGCTGGTGGTGTCGGTGGGGAAGGCGTAGGACGGAAGGAAGCCAACGGAGCTGAGGTAGGACAGCACGTACGCGCGGTTGCGGTCGCCGCTGCGCATGGCCTCAAGACTGGCGTTGATGCTGGTGAGTGCGCGGGAGGCTTCCTTGTTTCCCGGCTTGCTGGCGGCCTGCATCCACTCTTCCAGCAGACCCTTTTGGCGGATGCGGTAGGGCTCGACGTGTGCGTTGAGGTCGTCGATCCAGGAGTCGACCACCTCGTATGCCCAGTTTTCGGTGAGCCAGGTCAGATCGCCCTCGGCGAGGCCGAGGCGGAAGGCGGCGAGGATCTGGGTCGCAATGCGGTCGCGTCTTTCGGCGAGGGCGGTCTTGACTTCGTCTATGCCGTGGA
Organism: Streptomyces sp. NPDC044921; assembly: GCF_056432865.1. Classification (NCBI taxonomy): domain Bacteria; kingdom Bacillati; phylum Actinomycetota; class Actinomycetes; order Kitasatosporales; family Streptomycetaceae; genus Streptomyces; species Streptomyces sp. NPDC044921. The sequence continues at coordinate 59,678 of NZ_JBWKIF010000031.1, read as the reverse complement.
GGTTCCCGTCCGTGTCCTCGGTTACCAGGCCCCGCATCCACTGGGGGAGGTTCTGTCCGCACAGCTCCAGTGCCATGGCTCGGGCGTGGCGTTTGAGCACACGCTGGTTGTCCAGCAGGAACGCCGGCGGGCGGATGGCACCGCGGATCATCTCCACCGGCCGCGCATAGTAGTAGCTGTCGTGGGGCATGCCGCCGGCGAAGGTGACGACGAGCGCGACCCGCTCCTCCCGTCGCCCGGCTCGGCCGGCGCGTTGGGCGTAGTTACTCGGACGCGGAGGCACGTTTCGCAGGATGACGGCGAGGAGCTGGCCCAGGTCCACGCCCAGCTCCAGTGTCATGGTGCAGACCAGCAGGTTGAGATCGCCCTCTTTGAACCGCTCCTCAATCTGCTCGCGGTCCTCCAGCGGCACCTGCCCAGAGTGCTCCTCGGCCTTGATGACCAAGGGCGCATCGCTTGCGGCCAGCAACCGCTCGTGGTCATCGGGGTCGCCATGCCACGGTTCCATGCTGCCCTTGCAGTTGAACGTCGCGCACCTGTTCTGCGGCGAAGGACCAGGCTGCACGGCCCGGCAGGCACGGCACCGGTAAGTGGTCTCGCTGGCGGGCTTGATCTCCACAGCCTGGGGCGGAACCTGCCGCAGCACGACCCGCTGTCGGCCGCTGCCCACCTGGGTGCCCTTCAGCAGCTCGTGCTCGGACAGCACGTCGACGGCCTTGCGTACGCCCCGCTCGATCGCATCGGAGCTGGTCACGCTTGGGAAAGCGGTCCGTACCAGACGTCCGGCCGCGCCCTTGGAGCTCATGGCTAGGGGATTGGCACCCGGCACTCTGATGTTGGTCTCGCCGTAGCCAGTGACGGACTGTCCCAACCCCATGGTGGCGCCAGCCTCGACGAGCTCGGCCTCCGTCTTGGCGTCCAGGCGCTTTTGGAGCAGGTCATGGCCGAGCCCACCGCGGGTGCGCACAAGATCTAGCATGCGGGCCAGAAGCCAGCGAGCCGCGGCGGTGTTCGCGCCCAACGTGTCGGTGAGCGGCTTGAGTGCTTCATCGCTCAGCGCTTCCAGGCCCGGATAACCGATCGTGACCAGCCCGAGGCGCTCCAGGGTCGGTGGCCGGCGCTCATCACTGGCGAGTTCCCCGAGTAGATCCCACTCGCACACGCGCAGAGCCCGACGGCGGGCGTCCTTGCCCGCCGGGTCTTCGTAGAGACCGGAGTCCTGGCCGCGCCGGAAGACGTCCTCGACAAGGCTGTTGAAGCTCGCGGGTGGCTCCTCCTTACGGACGCGGTCAGACACACTCTCCACGATCAGGCGGCGCACCTGCACGGCCCGGGATCGGTCGCGCAGGTAGCCTGCCTGGAACGCGGTGTCCTGCCGCGAGTCGGCGAAGATCAGCAGGCGTCGTAGCATTTCGTCATCGCTTTGCGCTGCCAGCCCCGTGTGCAGGCTGAACGCGGCAGCAGTGACCGCGGCGGCAGTACGCGCGGTGAACTCCTGCACAGCGCCATGCGAGCGGAGGTACCCGCACACTGGGCATCGCGTGAGCGGCCGATCGGGCTCTGGCACAGCGACAATGACCTCACGGGTCGCGGCTCCGCACCCGAGGCACGTCGCACCGTTGGCGTCCTTGCCGCAGCTCGTGCACCGGCGCGCCGGGTACCAGTTCCGGTCACCGGTCTGAGGAACCTGCAAAGGTTCATCGGCCGTCAGACGGCGGGCCACATAGCGAGCGACCGGACCGTCGGGGTCATCCCGCTCCAGGTCGTAGTCCTGACCACAGCCCAGGCACACCCCCAAGGGCGTTGTGACCTTGGCGCCACAGCCGTCGTGGCTGCACGTTGTTGCACCGTCCAGCAACAGATGCTCGGATTCCCCGGCACAGCGCACCGGAGTGGGCAGGCTCCGCAGGAACAGGTGGACCTTGGCTTCTAGGACAGGCGGGCCTTCCGGGGTGTGGGTGTCCGCCCCGAGCAGCAGCCAGCCAGCTACTTCGTCTTCTAGTGCTGCCCGGTCTGCGCCCTGCCGCTGCGGCAGACTCGCGAGAAGATCCATCAGCTCATCAACCGTGCTGGGCTCGGACAGGTGCGACCGCAGCAAATCCAGCACCGGACTTGCCTGTGGATCGCCCAGCACGGCCCGCAGCCGTGACGTGTTACCGCCGTCGGCGAGGGCCTGGCGAAGCTGGTCGCGGTCCGGTGCCGGGCCGATCAGGTCCACATCCGGCTCGGGCTGGGGCACGGCCGTCTCTTCAATGATGCTGTCCACATCGAACGGGGCGGCGAACAAGCTGCTCGCGAACTCGGCGGTGCGCTGCAGGTCGACGGCGTGGTCGCCTCCCGCGCTCACCGTCGCGGACAGGCCAACACAGATCAACCCCTCATCGGCGACATGACCGCGAAGCCGCCGCACAAGGCCGGCGATCTCGGTGCCAAGCGCGCCCTGGTAGGTGTGGATCTCGTCCAAGATCAGATGGCGCAGCACGCCGTTCCGGAAGAGCTCCCGATCCTCCCGGCGCGTCAGGATGTACTCCAGCATGGAGTAGTTGGTAAGCAGGATGTCCGGGGGCATCTCCTGCATACGAGTCCGGTCGTGCGTAGGCGTCGCGCCCGTGTAGACCCCGTAGGTCAGACCCAGCGCCTCGCAGGCCGCCTTGATCCGGTCCTCCTGGTCGTTGACCAGGGCATTCATCGGGTACAGCGCAATCGCCTTCACCCCGGGACGGTGCCTGTTCTCGTAGGCATGCGCGATAACTGGGATGAGAAAGGACTCCGTCTTACCCGAACCGGTACCGGTGGCCACCAACGTGTTCAGGCCCTGTCGGATCCGGGTCACCGCAGTCACCTGATGCGTGAAGAGTCGCTCGACCCGAGGGAAGGCGGTCGTGACCTCAGGCGGCAAGCCGATGCTCGCCGCGAGGTCGGACAACGTAGCATCCAACTGGAAGCGCGGCTGGACAGACAGGTACGGGCCGCGCCACAGCAACGCCTCGTCATCCACCAGCCGCTCCAGGCGGGACCGCAGCCCAGAGTCGGCGATGGGATAGGTGGTCCAGGTGAACCGCCGGTAGTCCTCACGCAACCGATCAGCCAGCTCCAGCGGATTCATCTCTTGCCCCTCCTGCACCCGTTGTTGATCACCAGTCGAACCGCGGGCGCTCCCGAACAGGGAGAGCCCGCCTACGACTTGGATTGAGCGTAGTGCCGAGTACTGACAACGCGTGCCGCGCGGGCGGTCAAGATCAGCCAGCCAGGCGCGCGAAGTGCTCGCGGACGAGGGCCTTGTACTCCTCGCTGGGCCGTACCGGACTGCCATCGGAGTCTGCGCTCTGCCGGAAGTCAGCCAGGATCAGCTCCAGCTGCGACGCAGACAGCCCGTAGAGGTGGGCGACTCGGGCGTCGAGCTCAGCTCGTAGAGCTTTTTCCTCTTCCTTCGTTAGGCCGCCGCAATCGACACCCAGGGCTTCGGCCAACTCATTGAATTCGGCGGTACGGCATGTGAGGCGGCCAGAGAGCCGTACGACTTCTGCACCCGGCCCCTCGTCAAGGGGCACATCCGGCACGGGCAGCGTCGAGATGATGGCCTTGCTGACGGTGGTCGATACCTTCCTCCGCGCAATGAAGTCCACTGTCAAACTATTGAGAAGGGCAGCCGCGAAGACCATAGCTTCCGAGCTGAGCACCGTGCGATAGCCATTAGCGGCATGATCGAAGACGGACCGATAGAAGAAATGCATCTCGGTGACCGCCGTTTCCGGAGGCACGATGGCAGCAATTAGGGTTCGCTCATCATTGGAACGAGCCTTTTTTCTCAAGCACAGCCTGTAAGAGTCGGCAGGGACTTCCAGTGTTTCCCGTCGGGGTCCGGTAGTCCTGAGGAAGAGTTCTCCGCGTGAGCGAGTCAAGGATCGAACGTCCTTCTTCTTCGCGCGCTTTCTTGCCCGTCCTACGAGTGCGGACTCGCCGATTCCCTCCTTGAGTCGATTGACGGGCTCCGCGAAATCATGAACGTATTGATGAATATCCTTGCCGTCCCGCATGGGAATTCCGGTACCGCTCGGGGAGAAAGCGGAACGGTCGTCGGAAATGTTGAACTCACGCCCCCATTCGATCTGCCACCTGCCAATCGGCATGGCGTCCAAGAAGAGAGGACGATCCTTGTAAATCGACTCCATCAACTGAAGCAGGCCGGGGTCTCGGGCATCCGGCACTGCAAGTGATTCGGGGTCAAGGGCCTCAAGTGTCGCTCGTGAGATGGGAAGGCTGCGACGCTCCAGGTCCAAGAGGTGTTCCAACTCCGACACGTTCGAGGTGAACGGAAGGGGATCCGTGTGACCGCCACGGCCCGCGACGAGGAGGATGAACTGCTCTCTCCGGTCGATCGGGAAGATGCCGTTGGTGTTGTCGCACAGGACGAATCTGTCGATGTCAAAGTGGTCCAACAGTTCACGGCGGTGGTCAGCCGTGGACACGTCCGAGGCGACTCCGGAGTCAATTACCAAGCCGATGCGCCCAGACGGGGACAGCAAGGAGATTTCCCGCTCAAGGAAGGTGCGGTAATAATTGAATGCGATACCATGAGAATATAGCATTCGATACAAGCCGGACGACTTGATGAATGCCTTAATTCCGTCAAGTCTCGCGTTCTCGGATTCCCTGGCTTGTCGAATTTCCGGCCGATCGTCCAGTTCTTGCTGGCGGGCGGTGCGCTCGGTTGCCTTTTTCAGCAGCGCATAAGACGGGTCGAACTGGCCATAGAACTCGGCTGCCTTGAATGCGATGCCTTCCCACGGGGGGTTTCCGATTATGGCGTCGAAGCCTGCATTCGGGCGCCGCTCTCCGTTCGTGTCGAAGAACACCTCGGGAAACTCGATCTCCCAGTGGAACGGGCGGATCTTTGTGCGAACCTGTTTTGGTAGGGCTGCCAAGTGGCGCTGAAGGGGATCTCCGCGCTTGATGGCGTCATGCGCGGCGAGCCACAGTCCACTATTCCCTTTGAGTTCGTCCGAGAAGAAGAAGGGGGCCACCCACCAGTCGCCGAGCGCCTGTAGCCTCGTGAAGTCGTCACCTTCAAGAAGCCGCTCGAAACGCTTCTCCTTCGCTCGTACCTGGAGGCGGTCTTCTGAGGGGCTAGACGCTAGCGCTTGACGCACGCGCACGACCGAGGCGAGATCGGGTTCCTCCACTGTGAACAGCGCATCTTGCAAGTCACTCGCTGTGGCAGAGGCGCGTTGAGCGCGCCCTCCTTGCGCTGGCACAGGGACGCCTGACCAGCTCCCGATCTCGGCCCCGACGACTGCATTACCGCAGCGGAGGTGCGCATCGAGGAAGGATAGGGGCTTTCCTGCTGCCGCTGTGGTGAGCCAGAGGGATACCTTGGCAAGCTCGACCGCCATCGGGTTGAGGTCGACGCCGTAGATGCAGCGTTCGACGATAAGGCGGCGATAGGTGGCGCGCTCAGCGTCGTCCAACTTGTGGTCGAGTAGTTCGCCTTCTCGGGCAAGGGCTTCACCGTAAGCCTCGGTCAACTGGTGCACGGCCGGGACGAGGAAGGCACCCGATCCCATGGCGGGGTCACAGATCTGCAGGTTGAGAATGTCTTCGGGAGCGGCGTCCTGGATCAGGGGCCGGAGGGTCTCGCCAACGACGAAGTGAGCCAGCGGACGAGCCGTGTAGTAGGAGCCAGAGCCCTTGCGCTGACCGCTGGCTTCGAAGAGGTAGAAGGTGCCAGGGCCGTAGGTTTCTAGGATCTCGGCGCCCGCGGGCAGCTGCTCGGCGTCGAGTACCTGCACGATGGCCGACTGTCCTCGTCCAATGCGGGCAAGAGCCTTGGGGGAGTCGGCGATCTGAGGCTCGAATGAGAGCAGCCCTTCGTAAATGCTCCCCAGCTGTTCGACGCCAAGCTCGCGGTAGTTGACTACTCGTCGTCCCATGGCTGTTTTGCTCGTGGGGCGTTCGGCCTCGGTCCAAGAGAGGGCGTCGATCGCGTCTCGGACGAAGATGTCGCCGACGGTCATGGCCGGGTCGTCGAGCAGCGGGCACTTGGCTGGGTCGAAGAGGCCCCCGTTGAAGCCGGTGATCTGGAGCTCGCCAGCGTCGATGCCGTCACGAAGCAGGGACCACGACGCTTGGAGAGAGTTCCACAGAAGACCGCCATCGGGTGCCCAACCGGTGTCGGTGAGGATCTCCCGCCGGAGGCCGCGCAGGGAGTAGCCCCGGTCGTATGAGGGGGTGCCGACGGGAAGGAGGCCCCGGTCCTCTGCGTAGGCTACGAACAGCAGCCGGTACGCGATCTTGAGGGCGTCGGCGAAGAGGTCGCGTGGCTCGGGGACGGGCTGCTGGTGTTGCCGCCAGTGGTGGAGAGCGCCGTTGGCGATGGCGCTGATGGCGGTGCGCACGCCGCCGGAAAGATTTTCACTAACGGCGGTGGCGGTGTCGGAGCTGGCGTCCTCCACCCGCTTCCACAGGATTTCGCCGGTGGAGTCGGCGACGAAGGCTTCGGGTCGCAACAGGGCCCACAGAACACGCCATTCGTGGTCATCACCGAGTTCAGCTAGGCCGACGAGATCCACTGAGAGGTAGCTGGCTTCCCCGCCGAGTCCGGGATCGCGTCTGATCACACGCAGTTCGCTCCCGTTACTGAGCAGGACGGCGGGTAGCCGGTGCTCGCGTGCGCACACTTCGGCCTGACGCTGGGGCCGCAGCTTGCCTGCGCGGCGGCCTGTGGGTGAGGCGTCCAGGTGCTGCCCGGGCGGGGTGATCAGCACGGAGACAAGATCGGTAGAACCGGGTTGGCCATCGGAAGCACTGGCGCGGCCGGGGACGGGTTCATCTATGGTCGGGAGGCTGCCGGCAAAGCTCCAACCGAAGCACGATAGCCAGGTGAGCATGCGCTTGCGGGTGTCCCCCGTAGTGCTGGTCTCGTCGATATCGGCGACCAGGCGCCGCAGCTCACGCTTGGCGTGACGGATGCCATCTGCCGCGTCGTCGGCTCCGACCCGGTCGTGTTGTTCGCGCAGGAAGAGCGCCGGGTCTGAAAGGTAGTACGTGGACAGAGTGGTGCCAGCGACGGTGATATTCAGCATGCCGGCACCTCCACGCACACGATGCACCCGACTGCTTCACTGGGGGTGACATCGGCGACCTGGTAGCCGCGGCTGAGAGTCTTGCGGCGTCGGCCAAACTCGTCGTCGACGGCGGCTCGGGCTTCTTCGAGGGTGTGGAAGGCACCGTGTCCGGTGTCAGCGAAGAGGCCGAACTGGACACTGTCACCCGCGCTCGTGGCGAAGCGTCTTTCGGCCTCGGCGAGTTCTGCCGCGTGCCAGCGGTCAAGGTCGGCGTGTAGGCGTTGAGATTGGGCGCTCAATTGTTCTCGCATGACTTCGGCGCGGACGGCGATTCGACGAGAGGCTTCTTGCTGCCCGAGGAGGGCGGCGGTGTCGAAACCAGGAGCCAGTTCCTGACGGGCCTTGTCGATGATGTCGAGGCTGCCCGAGGGCGCGGGGCGCTGGCGCAGGCGGCGCAGGTCTGCGGTCGGGTCCTGGCTGGGCGCGGCGGGTGTGCCATCGGCATTGCGAGGGACGAAGACGGGTACCAGCGGCTCTTCCAGGACACGGCCGTCGTCGGAGGTGATTCGGGCGACGTAGGTGAACAGCCACCCGGCATGGCCCACAGCCACGGGTCGCACGGCGACGCGGTTGGCGGCGCGCTCGTCATAAAGGCGGGTGCGGACGCGCTGCAGGACTGCCCGTACCAGGGGGTGGGCTGGCGTGAGGAAGGCAATTCCGTGGTGCTCAGGCTCAAGGGCGACGGAGCGGCTGAAGGTGGCCTGAAATGCCTCTTGAGGGACGAGCGGATACTGCTTGAGGAGAGGTCCAGGCTCGATGGTCACGATGTCACCGTTGCCCGAAACAGAGCCGCCGCACTGCCTCACCACGGAGGCCACCAGTTGCCGGAACTCGTCGAAGTCCGGTAGGAGCCAGCGGGCCTGTTCGAGGGCGGCCGTGGTCTCGCCCTCGACCTGCTTCTCGTTCTTCATGCTTTGCATAAGCACGAGGGCACCGCTGCGCTCAAGGTAGTCACGGACCTGCTGGACTGCCCGTTCCAGGCGTTGTTCCAGTTCTTCAGCGTCGATGTCTTCCAGGAGACCATCGATCACGTCGCTTCGGCCGGCGACGCCCAGGACGTCGCTGCTGGAGCCGAGCTGCTTGGTGATGGTGGAAAGCTTGTCACGTAGCCGCTGAAGGATTTCCTCGTCACGAGTCTCGGCCAGATAGAGGTAGCTGATCTCGACGACGTGCGGCTGGCCATAGCGGTCGACGCGGCCGTTGCGCTGTTCCAACCGGTTTGGGTTCCATGGCAGTTCGTAGTGAACCACAACGTGGCAGGCGTCCTGCAGGTTGAGCCCTTCGCCAGCGGCATCGGTGGCCAGCAGGATTGCTCCGGGCATGGCGGAAAACTTCTCCAGCACTTCGCGACGCTTTGCCAGCGGGATGGAGCCGTCGATCCGCAGCAACGGCCCGTGGCCCAGGTTTTTCTCCAGGTAGTCCAGTGTGTCGCGGTACTCGGTGAAGAGGATGACCCTCTCCCCCCGCCGCCCGGCGCGGAAGCCCTCCAGCCAGCCCTGTAGGCGGGTGAGCTTGCTGTCATCGCCGGGGCTGAGAGCCTCGACCATGTCCAGGAGCCTGCCGACCAGGCGCTGCTCCTCGCGCAGATGATCCTCTGGGAGATGAGCGGCCACGCCCTCCAGTGCCAGTTCCTCGGCGGCCCGCAGGTCTGCTTCCGGAAGTGCGGTGTCCCCGCGGTATTGCTGCAGTACGTCCATGCGCTGCCGACCGACATGATCGACCGGCGTGATGCCGAGACTCTCCGCTCGCCGGCGCAGGCTCTGCAGGAGCGCGTAGGGGCTGGACAGGGCGCGCTTGCGCAGCACCTCCAGGGCGAATGCCTGCACGTAATAGGAGTCCGTGCCGCGCAGGGCGTGCAGCGTGCGCTTGCTGTGCCCGCGCAGCCGCTGGTGGATCTCCTTCTCTCGGCTGGTTGGGCGGACCTCGATGGGCTGCGGTGGAAGGCGTCGGCTGATGGGCTGTGGCGGTTCGCCGCGGGTGACGTCGTCCTTGAGTCGACGCACGATGTAGGGCTGGACCAATTCTGGATCCAGCCGCCCGTCATCGGCGGCCAGGTGCGGAGACAGGAGCTGGAGCAGGCTGGCGAAAGACTCCTGGTACCCGTTATGCGGCGTGGCCGACAGCAGGACCAGCTCTCGGCTGTGGTCGGCCAGTGCGCGGGCCAGTCGGCTGCGGTCGGTGGCGCTGGAGCGCCCCTCTCCCGCGTATGCACGGGCGACGTGATGGGCCTCGTCGATGATCACCACGTCGAACGGGGGCGCGGCATGAATGGCCCCGACGTTGTTCTTCAGGTAGTCGATCGATGACACCGCGTACGGGATGGCGGTCCATGGACTGACCGTGGTCGGATTGTCCCGGCGGACCTCCAGCCACTTCTTGCTATCGACCTTGGCGAAGTCGAGGTTGAAGCGGAAACGCATCTCCTCGACCCACTGGTCTTGGAGTCCTGCCGGGCAGGCGATCAGTACGCGGTCCGCGCGGCCACGGCGGGCCAGCTCCATCAGCAAGAGGCCGGCCTCGATGGTCTTGCCCAGACCGACATCATCCGCCACCAGCAGGCGTACGCGCGGCTGACGCATGCCGACGAGGACGGGCACCAGCTGGTAGGGCTCCACATCGATCCGGCCGTGCTCGACCGCCAGAAGGTCTCCGCGGCCGTGGGCCATAGTGAGGGCCAGCGCGTCATGCAGTTCGTTAAGCAGGACGGCGTTACCTGGCTCGAAGCGTAGCTTGGTCGGCGCCTCCAGGCTGATTGTCGGTTCCCTACTGGCAAGCACCGTCAGATGGCGTGGCCCGGGGCGCTCATCGGCCCGGCGTAGATCAAGGAATGTCTCGCTGCCTGCGCCGCGGACAGCCTCGACCTCCCACACGCGATCTCGGAGCCGTACCCGCATCCCGCGCTCGTACATGACTGACGTGTCTCCCTACCTGCTGATGAGCAGGTAGAAGGCTACCTGGACCTACATCGCAGGGAGACAGATCAGGTAATCAGGTCTCGCGGGGTAGCGCGGCATCATAGTCCCACCCCACAGTGCGGTTCCGGGCCTGGCGAAAGATAGGGGATCTGTGCAGGACGTCCGCGACTGTTGTTGAGGTGGCAGAGTGGCTGCAGCGGCAGAGTGCTGAATGTGGATGAGATATGGAGCAAGGGGCCTAGAACACGCCTGCTCCGTCCACTGAGCTACGGGTCCTGACCTGCGAAGACGGAGTATCTCAGATGCTTGCGAATGTCGCAGCTGGGACGTATGTGGGTTTCCAGCTTCCCGGGACGGTGGGACGCCGGGGGCCCGGACGTAGCGTCTTACACCATCTTCACAGGCCCAGAGCCCCTCGCGGAAACAATCCCGAGCCTGCCTGGCGTTGAGGATCACCGACCCTAGGAGGCGGAGGTGTCGGGCCTGAAGCTGTTCCACACGACGACGAGCGGCGCGACCGAGGTCGCGCCGCGTCTTGCTGAGACCGAGGCAGATGTGCAGGGTCTGGTCGAGACACACATGGAGACGCTTCTGGGCGTCCGGTTTCTGGCGAGCGAGTACAGCACTGGACCTTTCCATGGGGGCAGGATTGATTCGCTCGGCCTGGATGAGAACGGATCACCCGTCGTTGTGGAGTACAAGCGCGGTGTTGACGCCGGCGTCATCAACCAGGGGCTGTTTTACCTGAGCTGGCTCGTGGACCACCGGGCGGAGTTCGAGCACCTGGTCCGCGACCGGCTCGGGGCCACGGCCGCGGCCCAGGTGCTGTGGAGCAGTCCGAGGCTGATCTGCGTCGCCGGGGACTTCACCCGCTACGACGTGCACGCCGTGCGCGAGCACCGGCGCAGCATCGACCTGGTCCGCTACCGACTCTTCGGCAGGGACCTGCTCGGCCTTGAGACCGTGGCCTCCGTCAGCGGCAGGTCGCCGGCTGTGCGACGGGTGCGCAGGCGGTCGACCGTACTGGCAGTGAAGGGCGGCCCGAGCACGGCGCTGGACGAGCTGGCGCAGGCGCTGGATGAGACACTGCTCGGTCTCGGGGATGGCGTGAACTGCGTTCAGCGTAAGACGTACCGGGCGTATCAGCGTCTGCGGAACTTTGCCTGCGCCTGCCCGCCGCAGAAGACCAAGCTCCTTGTCTACCTCAAGGTCGATCCGAAGGAGGTCGATTTGGTACCCGGCTTCACCCGGGACGTGACGGGGCTCGGTCATCACGGGACGGGTGACCTTGAGGTGCAGCTGCGCACGCTTCGGGACCTTGATCGAGCGCTAGACCTGTTCCGTGCCAGCTACGCAGCTGCCTGATGGGCTCACAGGTAGCGCCGACGAGGGGGTTCCTTCTGCCGACGGCCGCACCGGTTGGGTCCGGCCGCCGGAAAGGTTCGGTCAGCGTGCGATGCGGCTGGTCGGTGGGGCTGTGGTGGGCGGCGGGCCAGCGCGGGGCGCCGTCCTGGCCGTGCGGCGCGGGGACCAGGTTGTTGGCGTGGACGTGGTGGCGTGGTGCCACCGGGCGCGAATGGCGGTCATTTCGGCGAGGGCGCGGCGGCTGCCGACGACGAGTTGGTAGGGGGTGTTGGCCGGGTCGTCGGTGAACGCCACGATGCGGCGGCCGACGTGGTGGGCCGTGGTAATCACAGACCGGTGCAGTATGCGCTCGCCCAGGTAGAGCGCGGACACGTCCGGTTCGGCAAGGAAGGTGAGCAGGTGCCGAGGGTCGTCCGCGGCGCTCAGGGCACCGCGCTGCTGGGCCTCCCATATGACGGTAACGGGGTCGACTGGCACGTCGCGGCGTACAAGTGCGGTGAGGCACTGCCAGAGCGCTGCGTGCAGGGGGTGGGTGAAGTCCTCGGGGGTCAGCCAGCGCATCTGCTCGACTTCGGCCGGGCGTGCCGTGCACGTGGCCAGCAGCAGCCGCTCCTCCTGGGCGGCTTCGCCGCCGTCGTGCAGGGGCGCCGGCGGTGGTGCGGGAGTGCGCGGCAGGGGCCCGGAGTGCGCTGGGAAGGCGGCGGCGATGTCGTCCACGACGGATGCGAGGGTGTCGGCCTCGGCCAGTGCGGCCGGCACGGGATGCGGGAGCGAGGCTTCCCGTGCCGTGTGCACCAGGCGGTCGGCGGCCTTGCGCAGGCGGCGGCGGGCGGATTCGGCCGCGATGATCCGGGCGTACGCGGGGGTGTGCCGGGGGTTGGGACATGCGCTGATGAGTCCGTGCAGGTGTGCGGCGGTCAGTCCGCGTGCCTGCTTGCGGGCAGTGGTGAGCACTTTGCCGAGCCAGACGATGTGCTCGGTGCGCTCGGCCAGGCCAGAGGGTGATTGCGCACGCAGTGCGGCGAACGCGGCGGCGTAGTCGGTGTTGTCGGCCAGGGCGGGGGCGGGCACGGCGCAGATCGCTGCGAACACCGCGGCGTGCGCCGCGGTGGAGAACGCTTCTGGGCTGATCCCAGTTACGTCAGCGAGGTGCTGCGGGTCGGACAGGAGGGCGCCAAGTAGAGCCTGCTCGGCGTAGTACACCGGCGGCCACGACGTGATGGTGGCGAGGTCGTCCTCGTCAGGTTGTGGGGTGCGGGGCATCAGGCGGCCAGAGTGAAGTCGTCGGTGTTGAGCGGGACGTTGAGGTGCGGAGCGAGAAGGTGGGCGGCCAGCCGGGGAGGGACGGCGTTGCCGATCTGGGAGAACTGCTGGCCCTTGTTGCCCTGCCAGGGGTAGTCGGCCGGGAAGGACTGCAGGATCCCCGCCTCCCGGGCGGTGATCCGGATCGGCTCCGGCATCGCCAGGTTCTGCCCTTCAGGGACGTGCAGGGGTACGGGAGCGGCGGGTTCGGCGACCCAGGTGCATTCGTTCGCGCGGTGCCCGAAGAAGAGTGTCCCGGCCGGCTCGTCTGCCCGTCGCACGGTGGCGTTGGCCTGGTTGTTGCTCCGCAAGGACCATGCCCAGCGGTTGGCTTCCGCAGGGCACGGCTGCATTTCGCGGTCGACCAGCTGGTCGGTGCGCCTGCCGTGTCTGGCGGCCCCGCCCGGGTGTGGGGTCCAGGTGCCGCGAGTGCGGGCGTCGGTGAGGGTCTTGCGGGCCCCAGAGGGGAAGGGTTCGGGGCCGCCTCCTGGTCCGCCCCCGGCGCACACGGTGGGCACCGGGCCGTCGGTACGGCCCCAGCCCAGGGCTTGAGCCATCGACACCCACCGTGCGCGGCCGGGACCGAACAACGATTCGGGCTCGGCGACCTGGGCGTGTGTGGGCGGCGGCGGCTCGGCGGTACGGACGCGGGAGGCGAGGAGGATCGCACGACGGCGGGTCTGGGGGACGCCGTAGTCGGCAGCGTTCAGGATCCCGGTCCACACGGAGAAGCCCCAGGTACGCAGCACCGCGGCGTACTGCTTCCACAGAGGCAGGACGTCGGGGACCTCTTCCATGGCCACCCACTCCGGCTCGCCCACTGCATTTAGGGCGTGCAGGTAGCGCATGGGCTCGGCCGCGAGCAGGGAGCGGGCGTCGGCGCACGCGGCGAGCAGCTGCTCGCGGGTGTCGCGGCCGGCGGCGAGGTCGGTGACGGCCTGGTGGACGAGGGGCTGGTCGACTAGGCCGAGGCGTTTGCCGGCCATCGACCACGCCTGGCACGGCGGGGAGGCGATCAGCCCGAGCACGCGGCCGGCGAAGATCCATACCGGATAGCGGGCGACATCGGTCTGGATGGTCAACTGCCCGGCTCGGGCTCGCGTTTTGCAGGCCCAGGTGTCCCATTCCAGGCCGATGTCGCGGGCCCCGAGGACGGAGAGGGCGTGGCTCCACCCGCCGGGGCCGGCGAACAGGTCGAGGATGATCCGTCTCACGAGGCCAGGGCGAAGTCGTCCTGCACCAGGTCGGTCTCTCCTCGGCAGGTCCAGGGAGAGCAGCCGTCGACCACCCCGTTCTCCAGTTCCTCCTCCATGGGGGCGCGGTCGTCGAGTTCTTGCTGGCGGGCGGCCCACTCGGCAGCCGTGACGTGGTCGATCGGGGCCTGGTCGAGCGGCACCCGGGAGCGGTGGAGGAACGCCTGCCCCAGCAGCTGGTTGCCGCCGGCGTTCGCGCGGGCGTTGCCCTGGCGGATGGCGGCGTCGAATTCCACGACGTCCTGCCACTCGTCGGGGCTCGTGTCCCGAATGTGCCGCCACTGCGCGTTGCCGTGGAACGGGCAGCCCAGACAGCTGGACTTCGGGGTGTCCGCGAGACCCAGCGAGGTTAGGTAGCGGACGCAGTCGGTGCGCGACCAGCCCAGGTCGATGAGCGGGTGCCGGTTGCGCATGTAGCGGACGTCGGCGTCCTTGGCGCGGTGGAACTCGTCGGTGGAGATGCCGACCCACTGCTCGACGAAGACGTCCTTTGGGACGCGCTGCGGGTAGGGGTAGCCGAGGAGTTCCCGGACTTGTCGTTTGATCGGTTTTATCTTGTATTCGCCGGTGCACTGGCGACGGGTCATGCCCTGCTTGCCGTCCTGGTTGAGGATGTACAGGGGCATGGAGGCGAAGCGGTGACCGGGGTCGAGGGCGTCGCGTCGGATGTTGCCGGAGGAGACGCGCAGGATCGGTATCCCGGCGGGAGCGGCGATCTCCTTCTCCAGCCGGTTGAGGTGCCGGTAGACGGCGTGTGGCTCCCAGCCGGTGTCGGCGAAGATCGCGTAATCGGCCTTGGGGAGATGGCCGTTGGCGGAGAGGGCGAGCATGGCGCTGGACTGGACGCCGGCACCGAGCGATATACAGACGAGCGTGGGCGATGCGGGAATCTGGGGGCTTCCTTGTGTGAACGAGGCTGCGGCAGGAAGGCAGGCGGTGTGCGCGTGTGGCGCCGTCAGCGGCGTGCGCGGGCGGTGGTGGCCGTAGCCGGGGTGGAGACAGGGCGGGCCGCGGACAGGCGGATGTGCAGGGGGGAGCCGATGACCGTGCTGAGGACGGAAAGACCGAGAGATGTCAGGCGGACGCGGTCGCGTAGCGGCCCGCCGGGGAAGAAGGGGGGTGCGGAGGCGGGCTCGCGGGTGACCAGTTCCTGGGTTTCCAGGTGGCGCAGCACGTCGATGCCCACCGACACGGTGTGGCCGTAGCCGCGTTGCTCGTACTGCCCGGTAACGATGACATGGCCACGGGCGACTTCGAGCAAGGCGTCGCGATGGCCGGCGTCCATGCCGGGGACGGTGGTGCTGCTGCGCGCCCGGTCGGGAAGTCTGGCGGCAATATGCGTGGCGGACTCGACGATGGCGGCGGGAGCGAGGGCGGTGAGTTCGCGGGCCAGCCGCAGGTACTGACCGAGCCCGCGACGGGAATCGGGGGGTGCGTGCGCTGCATCGCTCTCGGGCAGAGCTTGCTGGGCGGCGGTGAGGTAGCGGGTGGCACCGCTGGTCAGGTAGGCGATCTGCTTAAGCCGTACGACGGCGCTGGACACCGGTTCGATGGCAGGCAGGCGCTGCTGCCGGACCGCTGTGATGGAGGCAAGGGCCTCGCGTTCCAGACGCCGGGCGGATGACACGGAAGCACCCGGATCATGAGGGGCGCGGCCGGAGAACAGCAGGTCGATCCGGTCGTTGTGCTCGGTGTACAGGTCGGCAAGCGCCAGCAGCCGCTCCACGGGCATCAGCGGCACGGGCGCGTCCACGTCGAATAGGGGCGTGTGGTTGTGGTCGGGTGGTGTCGTCATCACAGGTTGCGGAGGTAGACGGGGTCAGCGCAGACGGGCGGCACGCTGGTCGGGGAGTGGCGCCGGCACGGCGAGCCCGCCGGGCGGCTGTGCGATCTCACAGACAGGCTCGACTCCGGTTCATGACGAGGGATTTCAAGAGCGCCAGGTGTGGTGGACCGCCGGCCTCCGGCCCCGTCGCAAGGGTTCAGGGGGCTTCCCACAAGAGCCGGGCGATGCGGTCGTTGCCGCGGTCGGTCCGGGGCCGGCGGGGGGTGTGCCATCCGGCCCGGGGCGGCCGGCTGGCGATGACACGCCAGCCGGCCCCGCGCAGGGACGCGCCGCTCTCGCCGTCCTGTGTGTAGGTGATCAACCGCCGGTATCCGAGGGCTTTCGCCGCTCGCCATGCCGCTCCGTACAACAGCGAGTTGGCGTTGCGTGCCCCGTCACTGGCGGTACGGGCCACCTCCAGGGTGGTGCCGTTATCGAGGTGGCGGGCGACGGGTCGGCCCACGATCGCCACGGCACGCAGGGTGCCTTCCTCGTCGGCGGCTCCGACGGCGAAGATCTGTCCTGGCGGGGGCGCGTGGTGCCGGTGCCAGGTCCGGACGAAGTCCTTGGCCTCGCGGAGCGGACCGGCACCAGGTGCAGCCGGCACTCGCTCATGCGGCCTGCCCGTAGTCGGACTGGCTCGGGGCGTGCTTGGCGACGGCACGCTCGGTGATCGCCTTCGAGGCGCGGGCCGAGGCGGCGGCCAGTTCGTCTGCACCGGGCTCTGCGTACCAGGGGCGCAGGTCGAGCATCGCGGCGCGCATGCCGGTGGCGAAGACCAGGGCGGTTCCCTTGGGCAGGGCGCGGACCGCATCGGCCGGCAGGATCCGCTCCTGCCGCATCGACACGGACGTCGACTTCCCGGACTCGGAGGTGGAGGTGGAAGTGGTCTCGACGTCGTGGTCACCGATCAGTCGGGACAGCTTGTCCGCGAAGTCCGGGTCATCGATACCGGAGCCGATGACCTTGACGGTCGCGGCCGACCACATCGCGTCCATGCCCGCGTCACCCCAGACCTTCTGGCCCTGGCGGTAGGACTGCAGGATCGTGATCGGGATGATCCCGCGTGAGCCGAGGTGGGAGTACAGGTCCGGCAGGTCACTGATCTTGCAGACGTTGGCGGCCTCGTCCAGGATCGCCAGCATCGGCGGGTCGAGCCGGCCGCCGGCGCGCTCGGCCTGGGCGGTCGCGGCACGCATCACGGAGTCCGCGCACGCGGCGATCAGCGCCGACGCGCCTCCGCCGCCGTCCTTCGACAGCAGGTACAGGGTGTCGGTGGAGGTGACGAACTCGGCGGGCCGGAACTCGGGGACGTCCTTCTGCGGGGTGACCCAGGCGGCGATCTCGCTGTTGAGGAGGGCGGCGGCGTACTGGCGGGCGGTCTCGTAGATGCCGTCGCGGGTCTCGGGCGGGCCTTCCACGGTGCCCTTGAGCTGGGCGGCGACCGCGGTGAAGTCGTGGTCGCGCAGGATGTCGAGTGGGGTGCGGTCGGCGGGGAAGGCCAGCCACTGCATCACGTCGGTGATCGGCCGGTCATCGAGCGCGGCGGCGAGAAAGAGCTGGCTGAGGATGTTGGATCCGGCCTTGGACCAGAAGTCGCCCTGCTGGGAGGCGTCCACGGAGGCGGCGAGGAAGTGACCGGCCAGGCGGCCGGCGCCGTCCAGGGTCTTGGCGTCGGCGAGGGGGTTCCACCACATCTCGCGGGCGGCGTGCGCGATCTGCTGCGGGTCCATCGACCACACCCGGCCCACCGCTGCGCGGGCGTCGAGGGTGGCGGTGTAGGCGTCGCCGGCCGCCTTGTTCGAGGTCAGCAGGACGGGGCCCGGCGCGTTGAGGATGGAGGGGATCGCCAGCGAGGTGGTCTTGCCCGACCGCGGCGCCATGATGGCGACGGCCACGTCCTCGTACCCCATGCGGACCTCGTGCCTGGTGCCTTGGAGATTGCCGAGGAGGATGCCGGTGTCGCGGGCGTCGATGTGCTTAGCGGTCTTCAGGCTCGGGCGCAGCGAGCGCGCCTTGTCGGTGATCGCCTTGGCCATCAGAGGCTCGATGTCCTTCGGCTTGGCCATTCCGGTGATCTTCTTCTTCCGGCCGCCGCCGTTGCTCTTGTGCCGGGCCCACAGCAGGCCGGCTGTTGCACCGAGGGCGAGAAGGACGGTGACGGGGATGATGCGGGCACCGATCAGCAGGGACGTTTCTCCGGCCGTCGGCCAGAGCTGGTCGGGGTGGAGCAGGGCGGTGGTCGGCTGGTACGACGCCCAGGGGTGTTCGGTGAGGCAGGCGGTGATGTTGCCGGACAGCCAGGCGAGGTGGGACAGGGGGACGACGACGGCGAGGACGCCCATCAGGAGACGGAAGGCGATGTCGTAGCCGTCGGAGTTGTTGGCGGAGGTGGGAGGCAAAGGGCTACGTGCTTCGGTGCGGGGACAAGGGCATCAGTGGGTGCGGCCAGGACCGGCGGACGGGCGTCGGGGGATGGCGGTTGGCGCTGCCGGGGCCGCGTGTCGGGCGGCGAGTTGGCGGACGCGGTCCTCCAGCGCGGAGGCGACCTGCTGGGCCGGTACTTCCTGGCGGGTGTGGGTGACCAGATCTGGGTTGCGGGTCGGGAGGCTGAGTACCGTGCCGGTGCGTGCTGCCGGGTGCGGGTCGGTGAGCGCGGTGGTGAATGCGGCGATCAGGTGCTTGGGTGTGTGCTCGCCGCAGCGGGCCTGCCACACCGGGGGCCGTGCGTCGTCCAGGACGGCGCCGATCCACCAGGTCCCTGTCGTCTCGTGGACGTCGACCCGCACGGTGCCGTCGGGTGAGACGAACCGGTGGGGGTTGTAGGACGGCGACCACCCGGCGGCCAGGAGCGGTGCCAGGGGGTCGTGGGTTTTGTCCCGGTCGGTGGTGGGATCGGTGAGTGCGTCGGTGAAGCCCGCGATGATCTCGACGGGGGTGCGGGCGCCGAAGCTCGCGTACCAGGCGGGCCGGTCCTCGGTGGGCGCGTGCTGGAGCGTCCACCACTGGCCGTAGGGGTCCGGTTCCAGCCGCAGGAGGGCCTTTTGGTCGGGGCTGGAGAGGATGACGCGCGGCATCAGGGGGTCGTGGCCGTGGCTCCAGCTGCAGGCGTGGTGCAGGGGGACGGTGATCCATGCGGGATCACCGCCGCCGGCCAGGTGACGTGGAGCAATGAAGTCGACGTCGACCGTCTGGGAAGGGCCGTCGTGCACCGTCACCTCCGCGCTGCCGCGGTTCGGCCAGTGGCCCGGGCTGGTCGCGTGGTGGGCGGGGGAGCCAGCGGGGACGGCGCGTGCCGGGCAGCGTTGTTGATCTCACTGATCACGTGACCGTGGGTAGCCCAGTCGTCGAGGTAGCTCCAGCACTCGGCGCGGTGCTCGGCAAGGGCGGCGTCGAAGACGTTCGTCCCGGGCTTGCCGTCGGCCGGGAGACTTTCGCGGGTGCGGAGCCACTCCTCGTGCAGCGTGTTGAGGCGGTCCAGCGCGTCGCGCAGGACGCCGAGCTGGTAGATCCAGCGGGTCTGCGCGGTGCCGGCCGGAACCAGAGACAGTTGTGCGTCGGCGGTGTCCAGCAGCTGCTGGGCGCCTGCGCGCAGGTCCTCGAACGCTGCGGCGGTGTCGGCATCGCGCTGTTGCTGGCGCAGCCCGTAGGCGTGGTCGTCGTACGGCCAGCCGTCGAGGTCGGTGTGCTCGTCGGAGTAGACGTTCCAGGCGTCGAGGATCTTCTTGACCTCGCGGATGTAGCCGTCGAGGTGGCCCAGGAACTCACGGTGAGCGTGCGGGTAGGAGATAGGGGTGTCCTTTCGCGGGGTCAGCGGCGGGCGGCCAGCCGTGCGGCGGCGGGCGCCGCCGGGGAGGTGCTGGGTTTGCTGTTCTGCCGGCGGGCGGCACGGACCTTGGCACGGATGCTGTTGAGACGGTCCGTGTGTGCCTCGACGATCTGCTCCGGCCTGAGCGGGCTGGGTGTCTGAACGGCGCTGTGGTGGGCGGTGCGGTCGCCCATCCCGCGCTGGAGCGGGGCGGGGTCGACGAGCGTGGTGAGGAAGGCGTTGACCAGGTGGTCGGGCGTGCGGTCGTCGAAGGAGGCGTGCCACAGCCGGCGCCCGCGGTCGGGATCGTGGATCTCCACCTGCCAGGACGGGAGGGAGTCGGAGCGCCGTTTGAGGCGGCAGACAGCGTCCGGTGAGCTGGCCGCGCCGCGTGCGTCCAGGAGCCATCCCGCAGCGTCCGCCACATCCAGCGGGCTGCTGTGTTCGGTGGGTGCGGGGGCGACGAGGGCGTCGGTGAAGCCGGCGAGGACCTCGGCGGGCACGAGTTCGCCGAAGGTTGCGGTCCAGCCCGGCTCGGTGTCGGTGGATCCGACCCACAGCCGCCACCAGGCGAACGTGCCGGACTCCGGGACGAAGTCGAGGCGGTAGCGGTGATCCGGGCTGCTCAGGACGATCTCGGGGCTGAGTGGGTCGGAGGTGCGTTTCCATCCGGCGGCGGCCAGGCCGTGGGTGACATGGCGGGCGTCGCCGGGGCCGGCGAGGTGACGGGGACTGGTGTCGAACGGGATGCGCCAGGCGTGCCTCCTGGCGAATTCTTCGAGCTGCTGTCCGCTCACCGGCACGTGCCGCACCCCAGCGTGCGCGTCGGTTCGGAGGAGGCGTACAAGGCGCGGAGGTCGTCGATGACGTAGTGGAGAGTGTGCTGGTCGGTCTGTTCCCAGGCGGCACTGCGCAGTTCCTGGACCAGAAGGTCGACCTTATGGTCCAGCGGGGTGTGCGGGCGGTGGGTCTGCACGGTGCGGGCGAGGGCACGCAGGGCGTCGGCGAGCTGGACGGGAAGGCCGGTGTACTCGTCCAGCAACGGCTCGACCAGGGCGAGGGCTTCGGCGGGGTCCGGGTCCTGGCGCAGGTATTCGGTGAGGCGGGAGAGGGTCTCGGTGGCGGCGTGGACGCTGTCGGGGGTGAGGTCGGGCACAGAATTCCTTGGTGGTGCGGGTCAGCGGTGGGCGCGGAAGGCGCCGGCACCGGCGTGGTGTCGGGGAGTGGTGCGGGGGCGTGGGCTGCGGACGGAGTTGCGGGCCCAGGTGGCGGCGCGGGCGGCGGTGATGCGGGCCTGTTGCCAGGCGCTGAGCTGGGAGGGCAGGACGGACACGGAGGTGGTTTGGATCTTCGTGCTGTGCGGGACGCGTCCGCGGGGGCGCATGACCGGCTCCGGAGAGGCCAGCGCGGTGGAGAAGGCTTGGACGAGGTGCATGGGGGTGCTGGGTGCGAACTGGGCGGTCCAGCCGTTGCCGCGCTCGTCCCGGGCGCCTGACCACCACAGGGCGTTGCCGTCACCGTCCTGGCGGAAGTGCATCCACGCCGTACCGTCGGGGCTGGCCGCCGTGTAGTTCCGGCCTTCGAACTGCGTGTGCCAGTGCTGTTCTTGCAGGGGCGCCCACACGTTGGGGGCGTGCGCGGAGCGGGAGCGGGTGAGAGCGTCGGTCAGTCCCGCGACGATCTCCACCGGCGCCTGCCGGCCGATCACTGCCCACCACTCGGCCTGGTTGCCTTGTGCCGCGCTGCGGATGGTCCAGCCGCCGGGCTGGGTGTAGGGGGCGTAGGAGAGGCGGACCGCACGGTCGGGGCTCTCCATGACCAGAGGGCCGCCCTTCTTGGACTTGTCCTGCCAGCCGGACGCGCGCAGGAACTCCGAGACGTGACGGATGTCGCCTCCGCCGGCCAGCGCCCGGGGCTCGACGAGGTAGTGCTGCTCGGCCTGCTCGCCCGGCCCCCAGCCCTGCCACTGGGTGTTCCTCACCGGCGCCGCCGGGCGACCAGCGGGGCCGGGGCGGGAGGCTTGCTCGCTGCCAGGCCCGTCCGTGTGCCGAACTGGACGAGGGTGTCCTTGTGGTCGTCCAGGTCCCGGCCGATGCTGTACAGCTCGTTCGCGGCCCGGCCCAGGGACAGCCACACTTCTGCCGGCAGCGCACCGCGTTCGGCCTGGTGCCGGGCAAGGCGGGACCCGGCTTCGACGAGTTGTGTGAAAGCGCCGAGGATGCCGTCATCCGGGTTGACGATGCGCGCGATGACCTGGACGGCTTCGTCGGCAGGCAGTTGGTGCAGATCGTGGGAAAGGTGTGCGAGCCGCTGGGTGATCTCGGCGGTCAGTCGGGCGGTGTTCTGTGTCGGGTGCGGCATGCTCCTCCAGGCGGTAGATCGGGATTACGGGCGGGTGGTCCGGCGGGCTTCACTGAGGGCGGCCTCGGGGCGCGCACTGGCCAGGAGACAGGTGCGGTCGGGACCTGCCGGTATGCAGGCGCGCAGGTAGCGGCGGAACACGGCGGTCGCCAAGCGGGGGCTGAGGCGCCGGCTCATCGGCGGGGGTGTGCGGGGAGTTACGGGCTTCTCCGAGTGGTTGTTCGGGTGGGGGTGAGGGCGGGCCCCGGCTGGGGCCCGCCGCGTTTACGGGGTACGTCCGGTGGGCGCGGGGCGCCGGGAGGTGGCGGCAGGGCCGCCGGGCGGGTGGGTGGTCTGGCGGGAGGTGCCGGATCGGATCTTGTGCAGTGCCTGCTGGTAGGCGGCCTGGTCGAACACCTCGGGTGTGCAGTTGACCTTGTATCCGGCCAGCAGGAGGGTGGGGATGGCGCAGGTCGCCAGGCGCTGCTGCTCGGCGCTGTCGAGGTGTGCGGGGACCTCGTGCCAGATGTAGACGGGCTCCGGGGTGGGGAACTGGTGTCGTTCGAAGCCCAGCTGGTCGAGCTGGTCGAGCAGCTTCGCGGGCGCACCGGTCGGCGTCTCGACGTAGATGGTGGTATTCAGCCATCTGCGGTAGATCTCGACGTCGGTGCCGTACTCGTCGGCACGGTTGCCCATGACTCTCCTGTTTCAGCGGTTGCGGGATACGGCAGCGACAGGACGCTGTGCTGGGCTGTGCGTCCTCACGGCCTGACCCGGTTGGGCGGGCATGCGGGCGACGTCGTTCCGGACGCGGAGGATCTGGTCGGCGGCCCGCGAGAGCGCATCAGCCGCGCTCCCGAGCTGCGCAGCCGGTTCCAGGTTTGCGCCACTGGCGCCGGGCTGCAGGGACCACAAGCAGGCGACCGCTATGGCCTGCCGGATGAGCGGCAGAAGTCCCTCGGCGGGTGCGGCGATCTCGGTCAGGAGGGCAGCCCTCTCCTCGCCGCTTGAGGCACGAGTGCCCTGTTGGGCCAGCTCAGCGACGTACCGCAGTGCGGCCTCCCGGCCGGCGTCGGGTACTGCGAGGGCGTTCAAAGCTGGGTCGAGGTGAACGCTGTATCCGGCGCTCAGCAGGGCGTGCGATGCGGCCGTGGCTTTCCGACGCTGTTCGGCGGCGGGAAGACCATGGGGAAGACGGTGGTACGTGCCGCGGGGGCCGGGGTGATCGAGGAAGCCGGCTCGCTGCAGGAGAGCGGCGGCTTGCTCGGTGCCGCCCAGGGCGACGACCAGTCCGCTTCGCGCGTCCTTGGCGATGGTGACGTACTCCAGGACATCGAAGTCGGGCTCGACCTCGCTCATCGCGTCCGGGCCGCCGGCGCCCGGGACGCCGTCGGGGCCGGCGGGGCTGCCGGCGCCGTGGCAGTGGGGGCGATCCGGCCGGAGGGGTGCTGGAGTGCGGTGCCGATGCCGTGGGCGCGCAGCTGCTGGCCGGTTTGGCGGACGGCACGCGCCTGCTTGTAGGTGTCGTCGCCGGAGAGCCGGTACACGCCGGTCTGCTCGTCCTTGACGAAGCCGTTGGCGGCCAGCACGTTCGCGGCTGTATCCCCGACCGGGGCGGCGGCGAGGCTGCCGTCCGGCTGCCAGGTCAGCACGACCCGGTCCGGCTGCGAGGGCACGATGTCGTCCATGGCGTTGAGGCGGACGCGGGCCAGGGCGGTGTCGTAGCGGGCGAGCAGGTCACCGGCGACCTGTTCTGCGGTGAGGAAGGGATCGTCGGTCACCGCGATGCCATTGGGCTCGGGCACGCCGCGGTACGCCTCGTTGGGCAGGCCGCGCGGTGCAACTGCGGCGATGAGGAAACCGTCGCGCTCGTCGTGCCGGTCGAGAATGACCAGCTGGGCACCGTCCGGACGGGACAGGACGGCCGCCTGGTGCAACGGGTGCGCGGCGAGGGATTCGGCGACGAGGTCCAGGTCCCAGACGCGGTCGGCCAGCTCGGCAAGAGCCTCCTGGTCCTTGGCGGGGTGGTGGGTGCTGCGCCAGGTACCGGGGAGTTCACCGGCGAGAACGTCTGCGAAGGAGGCGAGGCGCTCGGGGTCTTCGTGGTGGTGCATGGAGTCCTTGGCGGGGGAGGGGGTGGTGTCAGCGGCGCGGTCCGGCGGCCACGGGCGGGGGGACCGGGATGGCGCGCGGCGGAGGTGGGCAGGCGCACACGGCGGACCGCTCGCGTTCGTCGGCAGGGACCTCCTGGGTGCACGCGACGCGGCCGGGGTGCAGGGCATGCCGGTCGGCGAGGTCATTGCGCGTGTGCACCAGGTCGGTGCGGACGACGGCGAGGCGTTCCTCGGCGAGGTAGCGCAGCCGTCGCGCGGTGTACGGGGCAGTCGGTGCGCCAAGACCGTCGTGGAACTCAGCCGCCGCAGTGAGGACTTGACCGACGGCATCGAGGATGCCGTCGCAGGGTGCAGCCAGCTCTGTCAGGATCTCAGCGACCTCCTCTGTGGTGGTCGCCTGCCGGATCCGGTCGGCGAGCTGGGCCACCGAGGCACCCAGCGGCTCGTACTGCGCGGGGCGGCGGTCGGTGTCGAAGGCCGGGTCGCAGTCGACGCGGTAGCCGACCGCCCGCAGCCGGGCCACGGCTTCGGTGGCCAGGCGGTTCTCCTCGTCCTGCACCAGGCCGGCGGGAGCGCGGTGGTAGGTCTCGTGAAGGCGGTGGACGGGCACGAAGCCCGCCCGTTGAAGCACGCTGTGGGCTTCCGGATCGCCACCGCGGGCAAGGACCTCCTCGGAGTGCGGGTCGCGGCGGATGGTCAGGGCGCGGTCGGCCAGAGGCAAGGGAAAGGTTTCTCCTAAGGTGAGTGCCCGGCACAGGCCCGGGCGGCCGGTACCACTGGCGCTGCGGTCAACCGCTTGGAGCAGGTGGTCAGGCGGGCAGCGGCGTCATCGAGGTCCTGCTGGATGCCGTAGAGGCGGCGGGCGATCAGCTCCAGCTGGTGCGCAGTGTCGGGACCGGTTGAGGACTGGAGAGAGGCGCGGTACGCGGTGTGTTCGATGAGGCCGCGCACGGTGGCCAGCGGACCGGACCGCTCGTCGGCGAGCTGGGCGAGGACGGTGGCGAGTTGAGCGGAAGCGGTCGGTACGGCCCTGGCCCCCTGCCGGTCGTCGGATGCGGACGTGGTGGTGGTGAGGCGCAGGTCCTGCTTAAGGCGGTGGGCATCAGATGCGAGCCGTTGCAGCAGGTCGGCTGCCAGGCGTGCTGGCCAGAACCGGAACGATGTGTCCCTGGTGGCCTGGGTCCGTGGGCGCGCCAGTGTGGGGGTGCGGCCGGGGCGGCGGAGAGGCAGTCTCACCGGCCGCCCCGGGCATCGGCGATGTGGACCAGTTGGCCGAGGGCCGTGGTGGTGTACCAGCCGCAGTCGATAACAGCGTCGGCGTGGTCGGCGTACTTCGGCATCAGATGATCAGCCATGGCTCGCAGGTAGCTCATGCAGTCCGGGCAGCGGCGCGAGAGGTGCACGAGGTAGCGGGGGTGCGCGGTGATGAACGTCTGCGCTCCGCCGTTGGGATCGCGTAGCCGCCAGCCGTCCTCGTCGGTCGGGGTGTGCCAGGACGAGGCGACGACCTGCATCGCATCCCCCCACAACTCGGCCCCCGACACACCCTTGACGACCACGACTTGGTCGCCGGCCTCGAAGTGCCCATGAGTGATGTCCCGATAGGGCGTGAGGGGATCGGGTGTCGGCGCGAAGGCCGGGGTGGATGGCGGGGTCCAGGATGGTGGGAGCATGCGGATCCTTCCACGCTGTGCGTGTGGCGGCGGGAGGATCAATGGTCCGCAGGATCACCGGTTTGGCTAACCGGCGATCTGCGGCTATGTTGCGCCCCGATCCGGAGGCCGGTATGCGCCGTGCTCTGGCGGAAAGTCACTCGCAGTAGACGCTGTCACGTGGGTAGAGCGCCGGGGAGAACGGCATGTCGGATCACCTTGGGGGGGGTAGCAATGCGACGGTCACCGATTTCCGGCAGGGATCGTGGCGACGCTGTTCATCCTGGAGGCCGCAGCATCCGGTGGTCTTAACTGGGCCAGACCCAGAGGTCGTTTTCGCCTGAGTTGCCCGTGTATCCAGTGGATTGTTAGACCGCTGGGTTCTGGTGATCTTACTGCTGAGGGGCGGGTTGATTACTGCTAATCAGGTGGGGTGACAGGCGAGGCTGGAAGTGGCTTGTGCCTGTCTCACGCCAGGGTGCCCGGCCTTCGCTGCCGAGTGCTTCCGTTGTCGCGGCTGTGCGCCGGGGCGAAGTCAGTCCGCGGCGGTACGTGGAGACACCCCGACGTGACGCCCTTACCCGAGTGATCCGTCCGATGTTCGCTGGGAGTTGATCGAGCCGGTGCTGTCGGCCTGGCGCTTCGAATTCCGAAACGATGGGCTGTGGAGCGGACACCATCTCTTGGCCCGACCCGACACCACAGGCCAAACGTCACATGCAGTGATGAAACACCGAGAAAAGCGACCTCTTAAGGGGCTTCATCGACGCCGTGGTGGAGGTACCAATCACTGCTGGCTAGCCCGTAGCGCAGGGCTGTATCCCAGGCGTTTGGCCCATGTGTACGGGCGTGCTGCTTAGCGGCCTCATATAGGTGATCGGTCAGGGCGGGTATGCCTCCTTCGCTTCGTATCTGCCGGTGCAGCCACTGGTCCGCAGTCACCACGGACACACTGAACTCGGCATAGCGGTCAGCCAGTTGGAATGTGTCGAAGTGGTACTCCACGCGGGCACGGAGCTCAGCGTCCCAGTTGGGCAGGGCCTGGATGTGGAACTGCACGGGCCAGCCCGTGATGTCCGCAACGAGATACCGGCCAGTTTCGCCGGGGCGGTCGTAGTAGGGATGCAGGGTGCGCTGGCCAGCGGTGATGCCGATCCGATCGCCTTTCATCTGGTTGCACTTGCCGCAGGCCGGCACCAGGTTGACCGGACAAATTGCGTACAGCGGCAGTGCCTCCTTGGGCAGGTGGTGATCGAGCGAACCGATCTCACTGTTGCCGCACAGGAGGCAGCGCCCGAACGGTGCGCGGGCCTTGAGCTCGTCGTACTTCCTTCTCCCGTCGCGACGCCCCACCAGCCCTGCACTGTAGAGGGTCTTCAGATGTACCCCGTCACGGTCCGGTGTCTTCTTCTCGGCGTCGCGCTCGTAGATGGCAAGTGCGTAGAGCCGGTCCTGCTCGGCGAAGTAGGTGTACTTCTTCTCGGCTGCGGACAGGTCTCCTTCGCGGGCCAGGAGCCGCTTCTTCAGGACGGGGTCCTGCAGGCGTCTGCAGGCGGCGGTCAGTGTGTCTTTCACCGTCATGGCCGGAGGGTCGATCGGAATCATGAGGTGCTTCCCTCCCGGCGGAGGGTGAGGACACGCAGCAGACCGCGGGCTTCGCTGCCCAGGGACTCGAAGTCCGCCACAATGTCCTCGTAGCTCCGCCCCGCGTCAACCTCCCTGGCCAAGGCCGCGTAAAAGCCGGTGGCGGCGGACTCCAGGCCGAATGCCTCGTGCGTGAGTGCGCTGACGTTCTCCCCGTAGGTCTCCATCTGGGGCCGCTCCGCTTTCACCACGTCGCCGTAGCGGCGCAGCGTGTAGACGCACGACCGCGGTACCTCCTGCAGGACGACCGGTGAGTGCGTAGCCACGACCGCCATCCCGTTGACGTCGGACAGGAAGTCCGACAGGGCGCGGATGAACGCCGAGAGCAGGGGTGGCTGAAGGTGGGCTTCGGGCTCGTCCACGAAGACAACCGTGCGCTCGGTCACCTCATGGACTAGCCGTGTCAAGGTCAGCAAAGCGATCTTGTGGCCAGAGCTCATCGGCTCAAAGAGCTGCTTCGCGGCGGCTTCGAACCGGCGGTCAGATCCCTCGGACAACAGCGCTTCGAGGTCGCCTTCGTAGTCGTCCAGAAAGCCGGACTCCGGATACCGGAGCGTAGCCATGATCTGTTCCCAGCGGCTGCGCCGGGCACCGATACGGGCCGTGGCAAGACTGCTGGCGAATTCCTCGGACAGGTCCTCACCCGTCTTCAGGCGCTGCGGATCACTGCCGTCCCGCAGCCCGATGTACGCGAACCCCGCAGGCGCGTCCTGGTGGTGAAGTAGTTCATCGAAGGCGCTGAAGGACACCAGCACCACGTTCGGTGTGACCTGGGCAGATCGGGACGTCGTGAGCTGTCTGACCTCGATACTTCCCGAGGCTACCCCGGCAGCCATCGCACGCATCATGCTGGTCTTGCCCACTCCGTTGCGGCCGATCAGTGCGTGTACGTTGCTCGGCGGCAGTGACGCCGGGATGGCACGGAACTGCAACTTGGGCGGTTCATGGCCAGCATCGGGAGGTCGGGGAGGCGTATAGTCCCACTCGAAGGTGACGACCCGCTCTCGGCCTCGAGCGATTAGGTGCAGGCGCTCCAGTTCCGCTCGAGGATGGCGGACGTCCCGCATTAGGGAGTCTCTGAAAACCCGCAGATCCCGCACACGGTCCACAACGTCGTCGCTGTAGTCGTATGCGATGTCTCGCAGGGCAGTCAGCACGCTGACTCTCTCGCCATCAGTCAGCGTGCTGAGCGCCTCGTAGTACCGGTCATCGACGCCCAGGCTAAAGAAGTCCTCGTCGAGAGCAGTGAATCGGCGTGGCAGCCGACTCTCCGTGGCGTTGAACTCACCACGGCCACCTGACCCCATCTCAACGTGCCCGATACGGACACCGCCAACGGTCTGCGAAACACTCCCGCGACGCTTGATGCGCAACTTGTATAGCGTCACGAAGCCGTAGTCGTTCCAGTTGTCCGGCACCAGAAAGGCGCCGTCGAACTCCGCAGGTAGATCCCGTGGCCCTTCCACCACCACGAACTGCATGACGCCCCCTCATCCCCCAGCTCGCCCTTGATCACACTGTAATCCAAAGACCGCGACCAGCTACAGAAACCCTGAGTCGGACGACGTGCTGCCCACCCGGTCGGCAAATAAAGGGTCGTTTCTTCCTGGTGTTTCATCACTTATGCGACGTTTGACGTCTGGAGTCGGGTTGCGCCAGGAGATGGTGGTCTCGTTGGTGAGGCGTCGGACCATGAGGCCGGTCATGGCGTGTGGATCAAACGCACAAGGCAGTTCCCCATCATCATGGATGGCGAGTACCGGGCGGGTCGCGCGAGGTCCCCTGCTCACTACTTCGGCGCGGTCAGTTCCTAGCGAAACGGGTTCTCGGTACCACGGTCATGCTCGGTGGCGGCGTCGAGGAGTTCGGGCAGGTCAGTACCGTCAGCGTCGCGCTGATCGATCCACCACCCGGCCCGTGTGACCGTACGGGCTTTCTCCTCCAGATCTGCCCAATCGGCCTCGTCCCAGGTGCCTTCGACAACGAGCGTGGTGTGGGCTGCAGTCATGAGCTGGTGGCGGGAGCGTTCACCCCAGTCCACGGCGCGTTCCGGCCCTTCCAACGGGGGCATGCCGAACTTGGTGGCCCACTCGGCGGCGGCCCGCTGTTCCTCGGCCCGCTTGACGGCAAGCCACTCTTCCTTGGAGGCAGTGTCCTTGCCGCGGGTGGCCTTCCAGCAGTCGGTGCAGTCCCGTTCGCCGAGCCAGCGGGCGAACCCGGCCCGCCGGTCGGCGGCGCGGTCGGACAAGTCATGGACGATTTCGTGGCCGCAGGCGTGCTCGACGGTCCACTTCGTATGGACAGCCATAGATCGATCTCCTTGAACGGGTCGTGTGTGAGTGAAGGTGAAAAGGGGCCAGCCCGCCGAATCCGCAGGCGGTCCTACGCTCGGCGGGTGACGGCCGTGCTACGGGGCGGCGCTGGGGGAGGTGTGGTGCTCAGGGCGGGGCGGGGCCGCATCCGCGGTGGTAGCGGGGTGCGGTATGGCGGCAGCACGCCGACCGTGGCGGCGAGATCCTTGGCCGCGTCGTGCACCTCGCGGGTGAGGAACGTGAGTTGCCAGCCAATGGCGTCGAACTGCTGCCGGCGGACGGTGTCCAGCTGTAAGAGAAGCGGCCCGCCGTATCAAGGAGGCGCTCCAACCGGACCAAGGGACCGGCTTCGTAGCCTTGCTGCGGCGGTGAGCAGGGCCTCGGAGACCTCGCCGGCGGTGCGGGCCTCGATGACCTCTTGGAGCAGCTCCTGCATCGGAAGGTTTCAGCGGCGGGGCGGCCTGCTGGGCGGTGCATCGGCAGTCATGGCCGGCGGCCGTGAGGGCGCGGCCGGCGCCTCCTGGCCGGGTGGGTGAGGGCGAAGACCGGGGTCGAGGTGCACCGGGTAGCGGGCGGCGGTGAGCATGTCTGCTGCCCAGGCCGCGTGCTCGTTCTCCCAGCCCTGGCCGAGGTCGAACGGCAGCCGTATCCAGTGCCCGCGCAGGGCCGGCAGGAAGAGGAACCCGGCTCGGAGCAGGATGTCCCGCGCGAACGCGTCGATGGTGCCGGTGACCTCGACCTCGCCACCCCGCCCGCGGGTGATGCGGATCGTCTCACCGCAGGGTGTCATCGGGAGCGTCCAGCCGACAGGTGAACGGTCGGAGCGTAGGTGGGCTTCGGTGGGATGGCTCGCGTGGCCGGTGCGGTGGTGGTCGGCGCCGCACGGCGTTGGGGGGAGCGCATGGCCGCGGCCTGTGCGATGCGGGCGCGACGATCCGAGACATCGTGGCGCCGTACCGGGCGCGGTGCGGCGGCCGGTGCGTCCGGATCGAGGCCCATGTCGGCGGACACCGAGTAGCCCTGGGCCCGCAGATCGCGGACGGCCTGGCGGGTGCGGCGCGGACCCTCACGGTCGGGCTCGGTGAGGCGGTAAAGCCCGGGACGATCGGGGGTGGGCTCGAACTGCTCGCGGGTGAGGAACCAGTGGGCCAGGTGCGCGGGCATCGTGGCGGTGAAGGAGGCGACGAAGCCGTGCTGGGGATGAGTGCCGAAGGCGAAGTGAGTACCAGGGTCCAAGTAGGTGGGTCTCCTTAGGAATCGGGTGCCGGTCAGCGATGGCGTGCCTGGCCGGGCGTGAGCCGGTGGGGCGGCTGGGGAAGGGCAACAGTGGGGCGTGGGCGAGGGGAGGCAGCGCGGGCCTGGCGCAGAAACTGCTGGCTGTGGGCGAGCCAGGTCTCGATGGCCGGCCGGGTCTGTGCTCGGTGCTCGGCGCGAGACAGCGGAACGCCGCTGTTCAGGTCCTCGCGAACCTGCAGCGTGGTGAGGAGCGCGACGGCGAGCTGGTCGAGCACCTCGGCGTCCTGCGGCCACGCGCTGGCCGCTGGACGGCACTGGTCGAGTAGCGCCGGGGCGTGGTCCAGGACGGTGAGGAACTCCCGCCACGCGCTTTCCAGGAACTCGCCGACGGCCGTGGTGAACACGGGGGGTTCGACGCGAACGGCGCCGCCGGGCTGGGGGGCGGCAGGCAACTCATTCCAGGAGCCCCACTCCGACTGGATGAGGTCGAGGGCCTCGGCCACGTGCGCGATCCGGCGCTCGTGGACGGCGCGGTCGTAGGCGGGCAGGTAGCGCTGGATGATCACCTGCGCGGCGCGGCCGGGGAACGGTGGCACGGTGATGCTGCGGGGAGCGTGCGGATCGTCGAACCCCTCACCGAACGGCTCTGGTACGAAGCGCCGACGAGGTAGCTCAGTTGATGACCGGGGTGTTCGACGAGAAGCAAGGTGGTGCCGGAGATGGGGTCGGTGAGAGTGGCGGCGTAGGGGATTCGGTCGGTCTGTACGACGCGGGCGAGTTCGCCGCAGTCCCACAGGTAGGCCACGAGGTCTTCCTGCCACACCGGGTGGGAGTAGATCTCGACCCGGGTGTCCCACTGGCCGGGCAAGCAACGGGCGATGTCCTGGGCGGTGTCACCGATGAAGCGCCGGCTGCTGGCCGTCACCTGTATCCCCCGCGCCTCGGCACGCTCGGCCGAGTGGGCCAGGGTGGCTCTGACTGCCGCCTCGTCCGTGTAGGTCAGCTGGTACACCCCGGCCTCGCCCCGGCGAAAACCGGCATCGTTCAACGCGCTTTCCGCGGACTTGTACTGCTCGCCGGTCGCAATGGCGACGACGCCGACATTCCGGCTGTAGGTGAGCGTGATCTGTGCGTCAGCCACGCAGGGCCTCACGGTGCAGGAGCGAGCGCAGGCTGCGGCCGTACTGCCAGGCGTGCTCGCGGGCGGCGCTCTCCAGCTGGTCGTATCCCGGCTGGGCGGTCATCTGCCCGGTGTGCTTGCGGTAGCGGTAGACCGGCAGTGGCAGCAGGATCCCGGGAGCGAGGCTGGTGATGCTGACGGCCGTCATGTAGTCCTCGCCCTGGACGAGGCCGCCCATCGGGGCCGCGCGCACCAGCTCGGTGCGGGCCAGGATCGTGGTCGGTCCGATCGGAATGGTGTCGGCCGGTGAGCGCCAGTACGTCCATACATCCCCCGCCTGGTGCCGGCCGGGCGGCGCGGGGCACCGCCAGAGCGTGGTGCTGCCGTCGGGGTGGAGGTCCTCGCTCCACCCGGCGCACCAGCCCACCCCCGCCTGCTCCAGGGCGCCGAGCCGGGCGGCCATTGCGTGGTCTGGGAACAGGTCGTCGTCGTCCGCCCAGTTCACGTACGGAGTGCGGACGAGATTGAGGGCGAGGTTTCGGGCGCAGGCGGCGCCGACGGGCCGCGGCACTGTCAGGGTGCGTACGCGCGGATCGCTGGCGAGCGCTGCCGGCAGACGGTCGGGGCCGACGCCGTCGAGGGCGAGGACGGCCTCCCAGGGCACGGTCTGCCGACAGAGACTGCGGTGCATGGCGGTCAGGAAGCCGAGGCGGTCCTCGCGCAGGCGGGTGGCGATGACGACCGTGATCAGGGGGGTGGACAGGGCGAGGTCTCCGGTGTGCGGGGGCGGGTGGGTTAGCGGCGTGCGGCCGTGCGGGGCCGTGGCGAGACCGCGGCCCGAGCGGTCCGCGGGACCGTGCGCGTGGAGGTGGCGAGCGGCGAGGGCGTGGGCGCTGGCCAGTCAGCCGGATGGTCGCTGAAGAGGGTGCGGGGATCGGTGTCCCAGCCGATGACCGGACCGGCGTCGGCGTGGGGCACGCTGATCACTTCGATGCCCTCGGAGCGCAGGACATAGCCCCACTGCACGTCCTGGTCGGCGGCGGTTCGTTCCGTGACCGTCATACGGACTGGTGGGGATCCGTCCGGGGTGATGAGGTGGTCGAAGGTGCGGCTGGGCCACTGCTCGCCGCCGGTCAGCGCCGTGAATACCTGTGGTGGCGCGCCGGCAAGGAGGTTGGTGCCCAGCTCGTCCCAGCCGACGGCCACGCCGTCGACGAGGTGTTGGACCATGGCTTCGACGTCGCCTTCGAAGCGGTACTGGAAGGCGGCGAGGAGCAGGGGCAGCTTCGTGCTCGGCTGGCCGTCGAGCTGGACGTAAATGCCGTCATAGCCACTGGTGGTGGGGCGGGCGATGAAGGAACGGGTCGACAGAAGGAGCCTCCAGAGGTTGTGATCAGCGACCCGGGGCCGCACCGGTGGGCGGTGCGCCGGGCGGCGCGGGCGGGAGGCCGGGCCCAGCGCGGCCCGGGAACGGGCTGGGAGTGGGCGGCGGTGTCGGGTCGTACTCGGCGCGCAGGATCGCCAGATCCGCTTGATGGCCGAGGGCCAGCGCCGACAGGCTGTCGCTGGCCGCCCTCATCAGCATCTTGGGCGGTGAGCCCAGCTCCGCTCCGCGGTTCTGGCCCCGCCACCGGGCTGCAGCCACAAGGTACTCACTCACCGCTTCGAGCACGGGTGCGGTGGCATCCAGCAGGCGCTGGGTGACCGCACTGGCCTGCGCGGGGGTCTCGGCGGCGGCAAGGGCATGGAGATAGGGGCCGAGGTCGGGCGCCGGCAGCGGCTGCTCGGGCAGTGGGTGCTGGGCCAGGAACGGCTCGGCGTCCCGCCGGGCCCACCGCAGCAGGTCGTTGTCCGTGGCGATGCCGTAGCGGGCGGCGGCGATCTGGTCGCCGTCTCGGCCGACGTTGTCGTACAGATCGAAGTCGGGATCTCGCAGGGCCGGCTCCTAGAGAGAGAAGTCGGGGACAGTGGGCTTGGCGTCCGTCCGGCGGCAGCCGTAGCCCAGCAGGCTGGAGGGCTTCGGCGTGGCCGGGACACCAGCGACGTCGGAGCAGGTAAAGGTGTAGGTGAAGGCAGGGGCCGGTGCGTTGAGCCAGGCGCGGTCGAGCTTGTCCGGCACGATCTGAAGCCCCGGGGCGGCCACGGCGTCGTGCTGCGTGTGCGTGTGGGAGAAGATCACGAGTGCACCGGTAGCCGTCTTCAGCGCGTACGCATCAGGGAACTCCGTATCGGCCGAGGAGAAGCGGGTGGTGCCGCGTGTGCCGAACTTGCGGGTCGTCTGGTCGTGGACCTTGGTCTGCCGCCGGGACGCCTCGGTCGGGGTGAAGACCTTCTTCCCCGTCTTCTCGCCTCCGGTGGCGAAGTTGTCCGCGATGGCCGTCCGCAGCACGCCGACCGGCGCGGCGAGCGAGGCGGAGGAGGCGTCGACCGCGGTGGCGTAGCCGTCCTTGTCGAGGATGATGTTCGGCAGATGCTCGGGGTCGTCGAGGTCGACGGCCGCGACCATCTCCCAGCGCTTGGCCTTCGTGTTCTCGGCCAGGACCAGCACGCGGGCGTACTGCTTCCTGCTGCCGGAGCGGGTCACGGCGGCGAACCACCGCTGTTGCCCTGGCGTGATGCGCGGGATGTAGACATCCGTTGCGTCGAGGTCGTACGCCCACGGCCGGTACGGCTCGCGGTCCGACCTCGGCAGGGCCGCCTCCTCCTTGAGGTCGGCGGACGACATCGCGTACAGCGGTCCGTCCTCGACGGTGTCGAGGAGCTTGGTGTCGCCGGTGGCGTTGGCCGTGTTGTTGATCTTTGAGTAGTGGGCGATCTGGGCCAGAGCCTCCTGCTTCGCGAGCGCCGGCTCAGCGGTCGGCGTGGGCTGCGCGGTGCGGTGCGGGGCGCCCGTGGTGCTGTCGTGGGTGCTGCTGGAGGTGGAGCACGCGGACGCGGTCAGCGCGACAGCAGCGGCGGTGAGCAGGAGTGTGGTGCGGCGGACAGAAGTGTGCAGGGGAATGAGGAAACTCCGGGGGATCGTGATTCAGCGGGTGCGGGCTGGCGCGGGCGTCGGCGGTGACGGGGCTGGCCGTATCGATCGGGCGTCCGCGGCAGTGCGCAGGGACTTGGCGGCACGGGCGAGATGCGCGCGGCTCTCGGCAAGGCGTTCCACGAGTTGCTGGTGCGCGGTGTCCACGGTCCAGTTGCCGGCGCGGCCAGGATCTTGGTGGCTGAGATCGGCGAGGACGCCAAGGCAGTGGACGGCACCGCCCAGAGCAGCGAGTGCGGCTCCGAGGGCGAGGGCGGCGCGGCGTTGGGACGGCGTGGCCTGGTCCGGATGACGAGCAGCGGCTCGGTGGCGGAAGGCGCTCTCGCCGGCCAGGTAGCCCAGCAGCCGGGCCAGGTGCCGTACCTCATCGTCCAGAATCTCGCCGAGTCCGGGGCCCGGTTGGACCTGGTCAGGAAGCGGGAGCTGGTCGGCGACGGTGTTGATCCGGTCGGCCACGTCGTGCAGCAGCATCCGCTGGTCGGGATCGGACAGCGACGGTGTGCGCACAGGGAGGTCCGGTTCTACCGCCGGGCGGTCGGCTGCCTCGCGCCGGGCGGTGCGCCCAGGGCCGGTGCTGCCGTGCGGGGCGGAACGGATGGGATGGGGGCGGCATGCCGGAAGTTGACGCCGATGCCTTGAACGGTGAGCTGCCGGACCGCGCTCTGCAGCAGCAGGGCGCGTGCCTCGGTGCTGTAGGAGGCGGGGAGGACGAACGCCGCCTCGTGCGGGCTGTACTGGAAGTAGCAGGCGTACAGCACGGTGCGGGCCACGGCGGGCACGCTGGCGGACGGGGCGCCCACCACGCCGTCGGGGTACCAGATCAGCGTGAGCGACTTGGTGACCTCAGGCGCGGCGGGCCGGTGCGGTGGCTCCGGCTGATGGAGGGCGTTGCGCCGGACCGCGTTCAGGGCTTCGGCGTAGCGGGGCAGGACACGGCGGACGACCTGGGCGGCGGCACGGACCGGATCGTCGGGGACGGCGATGCCGTTCGGCTCGTCCCTCCCGCGGAAATGGTGCGGCTTGAACCCGTCGGGCCGTAGCGGCGCTACCAGGTACTGGCGGGGGTAGCGGGGGCGCGGTATCACGCAGAGCTGTTCGCCGGCTGGCCCGTCGAGGAAGGCGGTCGGCGGGTCCCAGTCGAGCAGGGCCGAGTGGGTCGGCCCGCAGTCCCAGACCTGGTCTGCGACATGCGGCTGGTCCTGGGGCGGTGGGAATCCGGTGTACCGGCGGTGCCACTGCCCAGGGAGGTGCGCCGCGAGTTCGGTGGCGAAAGCGCTGTGAGTCTGTGATGACAGGTGGCTCCTCCTGGGGGCGGAAGGGGGCGGCCAGGGCGGCAACGTCAGCGGCGGGACCCGGGCGTGTGCCGTGGGGCGGTGGGGCCCGGCGAGGTGGTGGCCGTGGGCGCGGTCGCGCGTGTCGGTTCTGCGTTTGCTGTCGGTGGCGCGTAGTGGGCGCGCAGGTTCTCCAGGTCGGCTTGGGCCACCTTGGCCAGGGCGGTTCGGATGCTCAGGGCCGCTTCGCGCAGCAGGCGCACCGACTGGGGCGTGTGCCGGTGCTCGGTGCCGGCCCAGAGGGCTACGGCGATGAAGTGGCTGGCGATGTGGTCGAGGACGGGTGCGGTGGCGGCGACCAGCTGGTGGGTGATGGCGCTGACCTCGGCAGGTGTCTTGGCCGCGGGGAGCGCCTGGAGGTACGGCGTCAGGTCCGGTAGAGGGGTGGGCTGGTCCGGCAGCGGGTGGTGGGCCAGGAAGGTCTCGGCGTCGCGGCGGGCCATGCGATAAAGGTCGCAGGGTGGAGCGGGGCCGTCGGACTGTGTGGAGGGGCGTGGCGACAAGGAGTCTCCGGTGCGGTGGGCGAGGCCGTCCAGGGTCAGTGCATGCGGGCGTCGGTGTCGAACAATGCCAACTCGCCACTGTGTAGCAGGTGTTGGACGATGAAGGACCTGCCGGCGACCTTCCACAGGCCACGGCCGCGGTTGAGGTGGGCGATGGCGTCGACTTCGACGGAGGTCAGGCCGAGCAGGGAGGCGGCGGCGTGGAGCTGGTCGGTTTCCTGCCGGTAGATGATGCGGGTGGAGCAGTCGGCGAGGAGGCCCTCGGCGAGTGCCCGGCCCTGTGATCCGGCGTCGCCGGCGGTGAGCAGGTCGCTGAGCCTGTGGATGACCATGAGGTTGGCGATGCCGAGTCCGCGGGAGAGCTTCCACTGGGCCTGCATGCGCTGCAGCAGGCCGACGTGGCGCATCAGGCGCCATGCCTCGTCGTAGACGATCCAGCGCCGGCCCCCGTGCGGGTCGGTCAGGGCGGACTCCATCCAGGCGGAGGCGCAGGTCATGGCGAGGACGAGGGCGGTGTCGTCGCCCGATCCGCCGAGCCGGGACAGGTCGATGGTCAGCATCGGCGCACGCGGGTCGAAGCGGACGGTGGAGGGCGCGTCGAACATGCCGGCGAGATCGCCGTGGACGAGGCGGCGCATGGCGTGGGCGAGGTCGCGGGCGGCCTCGCCGAGGTGGCCGGACATCGTCCCGGCGGCCTCGTCGAGCTGGGCCGGGTTGTTGAGGGCGGAGGCGACGTCGCCGAGCAGCGGTGTGCGGCCGGTGCCGGCCGCACGGTTGACTGCGGCGTCGAGGGCGACGTCGAGCGCGGTGTGCTCCATGGGCAGCAGGTCCCTGCCCAGGACGGTCCGGGCCAGGGACCCGAGCAGGAGCAGGCGCCTTTTGCGGATCTCGCCCTCCCAGTCGGCCTCGGTGATGCTGTCCGGGCGCGGGGCCGCGTCCAGGGGATTGAGGCGGCCGGGCAAGCCGGGGCCGAGGGCGACGGAGGTGCCGCCCAAAGCCTGGGCGACCGGGGTCCACTCCCCCTTGGGGTCGCAGGGGACGTACACGCGGTAGCCGAAGGCGATGGAACGCAGAGCGAACGACTTCGCGAGCGCGCTCTTGCCCTGGCCGATCACGCCAGCCAGCAGCACGTTCGGGTTGGTGAAGCCCTCCACCTTGCCGTACAGCGCGAACGGGTCGAACACGAAGGATGCTTCGGCGTGGACGTCGCGTCCGATGTAGATGCCCTCCGCGCCGAGCCCCCCTTCGGCGAGGAAGGGATAGGCGCCCGCCGCGATGGCGGTGGTCATGCGGTGGGCAGGCAGCTTCAGCCGCTTTCCTCGGGCGGACGCCCGTCCGGGGCGCCCGCCGGGCGGATAGACGGGTGCAGGCGCGGCGTGCTCGTCCGGTGCCGGGCCTGTGGCCGGGTGGGTGGCTGTCTCGGCGCGTGCCTTTGCGGCGGCTTCGGCGAGCTGCCTGCGGGCGGCGCGCCGGGCGGCGCGGTCGGTGCCGTGCGGGGTGAACAGCGGGCTGGCGGAGGCGCGGCGGGCGCGGCGGGCGGGCCGGTGGTTCATCGGGGGCCCTCTATTCGGCGGATGGTGCTCAGCGCACGCACGAGGTGGTGTGCGGTGCGTGGTGCAGGTCGGTGGGGGTGGTCTTGCGGCGGACGATGTGCCCGGCGGCGAGGTGGCGCTGGCAGATGGTCAGGAAGGGAGGCCCTTCCGGGAGCTGTCCGGGCTGGCACTCGGTGGAGTCCGCGGACGTGGCCGGCAGAAGGTGGAAGGCCGCGTGGATGTCGGTGGTGGCCTGCCACAGCCGGGTGCGCGCCGCAGCAAGGTGTCGGCCAGCTGCGGGATGCGGGGGCCGTGCCGCGTCGGCCAACTGGTCGAGGAGCCAGTGGAGTTCTGTGAGGTGGGCGTGGAGGGTGTCGAGGTGCCCCCGGTCCGGGAGGATCGCGGGCACAGAGCCGCTCAAGACACGCCTGTGATGGCGGATGCCTGCGGTGGCGGCCCGCAGGTAGGGGTGGGAGTCGGTCTCGCTGGAGCGGGGCTGGGGCAATCGGGGGTCCTTGCCGCCGTGGAGGCGGGAGCGGTGGCGTTTAGAGGGTGGTGCGAGCGAGGGGGAGTGCCGCGACGGCGAAGGCGTCGGGCTGCTGATACCAGAGCCTGCGCAGGTCGACGCCTCCGGTGACGGCGGCGGTCTCGATCTGGGCGCAGGCGGCGTCGAGGGCGGCGTCGGTGTCGGCGGTGACGGTGATCAGGCCGGTCAGAGCGACGTCGGCGTGCCCGGCGATCAGCTGGCGCTCGCGGATTTTGACGTCGGCGTACTCGATGGAGTCCTCCTCGCTGTCGACCTGCCCGCGCCGGGCGCGTTCGGAGGCGTCGGCGATGATCGCGGCCTTCTTTCGCTGGACGTCGCGCAGCGCGGACTCGAGCCGCTGTGGGACGTAGGTGAGGGAGAGGGTGCGGCGCACGCCGGCGGTGAACATCAGGCCGTGCAGGAAGCCTGCGCCCATCTCGGTGCGCGGCCAGTTCTCCACCCAGTAGGTGGCGTGGCGGGCGGAGTCGGTGGCGATGCGGTCGTACTCCTCGACCTGGACGACGGGGCCGGCGGCAGCCGGGTCGGCTTCCGCGCGGCCGGTCGGGGACCACTGCTGGAGCGCGGCGAGGGCCTTGGGGTCGTAGGCGGTGCGCACGACGGCGGCGATCTCCCGCGCGGACAGCCACCCGGTGATCATCAGTCCGGCGTTCCGGGCGGCCTGGGCGATCGAGGCGGTGGTCTGTTCCATGACGGTGAACGCGCCGGGCAGTCCGCCGCCGGCCTGGGAGATGAGGCGCTTGGCGGCCTTGAGGTCGAGGGAGATCGCCAAGTAGGTCTCGTGCGGGGCGGCGGCCGGTCCGGCGGAGGCGACCAGGTCTGCGTACACCTGTCCTGCGACCGGTGCTTCGGGCCGGCCGTGCTGGGCCCAGTGCCGGGCCAGGGTGTCACCGGAGTCGGGGACCGTGCGTTCCAGGACCTGCACGGTGGCGACGTGCCCGGTGCGGGCGGTGCCCGCCAGCGCACGCCCCCAGCCGATGACGTTGTGGTTCTGCGTGGCCGGGTCGAGCAGGGCGAAGGCACGGCTGCTGACGCGGGCGACAGCGGTGAGTGTCTGATGGTGCGGGTCGTGCACGGCGGCGGCCCCATTGACGGAGTCGCCGGGGGTGACGACCTTGAGAGAGGCCGCCGTGCCGGGCAGATGAAGGATGCCGTCCTGGCGGGGCCGGGTGACGGGCCGGGCCAGCCACAGGGTCTGTCCGCTGTGGCGGCGCCAGGCGAAGCGCGCGACGATCGGCGCCCAGTCGATCAGCGAGCGTCCCTGCCGGCGAACGGCGACCACAACGGCCACCGCCGCCCACAGCGGAGTCAGGGTGATGGCGCCCAGCAGCCCGGTGGTCAGGACCGTGACCAGGAGCAGAGCCAGCGCGGCAGAGGCGAGGACGAGCTGGTGGAGGGTGAGGCCGAGCAGGATGCCTCGGCGGCTGCGGTGCGGGAACTTGACGGTGGCCGGGGATACGGCGAGGTCGGACAAGGAGGCTGCTCCTGGAGCGAGGGCCCGGGGGCGGGAAGGACCGTGAGCCTTCCCGCCCCCAGGGATCGGGCATCGGGCAGGAGATCAGAGACCGGTCGCGGGCGGCGGCTGTGAGGCCGCACCGTTAGGCGCGGAGGTCGTGCCAGCGGTCTGTGTGCCCGCGGCGGGCGGGGCGCCCTGTGGCGGCGGAGTCGTGGCCGACGGCGCGGACTGCCATCCGCCGCTGTGGCCGGCGGCTGCGGCACCTTGGCCGAATCCGCTCGCACCGGGGGTGCCTGCGCTGGTAGGGCTGCCGCCCATCTGGCCGCTGGTGTCGTCGGCGACGTGGGTCGGCGGCGGCTGGACGGCCTGCTCCAGACCGGACTTGGCGGAACTGCCGCCCGACGGGCCATCGGAGGCACCGCCTTGGGCAGTGTCCTGTCCGTTGCCGGACGAGTGGGAGGCGATGTCGCCGGGGAACCCGTCTTGGCCGGGCACGGTGTCCGGGCCCTGCGGAGCTGCTGCGGCTCCGGCCGCGGCACCGCCGGTTCCAGCGGTGGCCGCCATCGCCGCGGCCTTCCGGCCCGCGCGCTCGGCGTGCTGCCTGGCCAGCTGCGCGCCCGCTCCGCCGGCACGGTGCAACGTCTCTCCGTCGGATCCCTCGGCCGCCCAGTGCACGAACTTGAAGGTGGCGTAGGGGCACAGCAGCACCAGGATCATGACGACGATGCCGGCGAGGACGTCCGCGAGGGCGGCCAGGCCGTCCTTGGCGTCGGTCTTGCCCATGGCGGCGATGCCGAGGACGAAGACGATCGTCATCAGCAGCTTGGAGACGACGAGGGTGGCGGTGGCCTCGATCCAGCCCTTGCGCCAGCGGCGGGCGACTTCCCAGCCGCCGCCAGCTCCGGCGAACACGGCGAGGGTGACCATGACCAGGATGCCGACCTTGCGGACCATCATCACGCACCAGTACAGGAAGGCGCCGATGGCGGCTCCGATGCCGGCGAAGACGGCGACGAGCCAGCCGAGCCCGGCAAGTCCTGGCAGGGATGCCACCTTGACCATGCGGCGGACCGCGGAGGCTATGTCCGTGTGCGCGGCCTGGAAGAGGCCGGCGGAGAGGGCGTCGGTGACTTCGATCGCGACGGTGGTCAGGGCGATCGCGGCGAACGCGAAGATCACGCCGGAGGCGGTGCCGGTGAACGCCTGGGTCAGGGCCTGGCCGTCGCGGCGGATCGCGGCACGGACCAGCTGCGCGCAGAAGGTGGCCACGAGCATGACCAGGCCGATGGGCAGGATCGTCTCGTAGTTGTCGCGGAACCATCCCGCGTTCAGGTCGACGCGGGTGGTGGCGTCGACGGCCTTGGACGCCAGGTCGGCTGCGGACGCGGCGAGTTCGCCGGCGCTTTTCGCCATCCAGTCGCCGATGTACTTGCCCGGGTCGGAGGCGAAGTCGATGGCCTCGCCGACCGCGCAGACCTTGTCCGCGACGGGGAGATCACAAAACCCCATGAGGACTCCTTTCGGTCAGGGCGCGACGCGCGGGGCGATGGCGACGAGCGAGCAGTCGGCGGAGGGGCGGCACTGCACAGCGAGGGTCATCGAGCGGTCCTCCGCACCCCCGCCGCCCTTGGTCCAGGTGATCGTCTGCTGGCCGGTGACGGTGACTGCGTAGATGTACGCCTTGGTGATCGCGGCAGGGTCCTCGGACAGGGCCTGTTTGAAGGCGGCCGGGTAGTGGCCTTCGCTGATGGTCGCGGTGGCGTGCTGCTTCTGGTCCGCCATCCGAGACCACAGCACCGGGTCCGGTATCTGCGCCGAGACCGACGCCCAGTCGCCGTACTCGCTCTCCTTCGTCATCCACGCCTCCATGCCGGTCAGCTGCTGGGCCTGGCTGGTGGTGCGGGTGTCGTAGGACCAGAGCATCTTCGCGGCGGCTTTGGCGAACTCCACCGGATCGGAAATCCTCGGCGGCCCGGCCACCGGGCCACTGGCGGAGGAAGGCTGGTCCGTCGGGGAAGCGGAGCCGTGCACCGGCGCCGGGACGGGCGGGGCAGCGTGGGTGCGGTTGCCGTGGCCGGAGAAGA
This sequence comes from Streptomyces sp. NPDC044921, assembly GCF_056432865.1. Taxonomy (NCBI): domain Bacteria; kingdom Bacillati; phylum Actinomycetota; class Actinomycetes; order Kitasatosporales; family Streptomycetaceae; genus Streptomyces; species Streptomyces sp. NPDC044921. Next base: position 17,187 of record NZ_JBWKIF010000031.1, on the reverse strand, counting down.
TGGCCGCCGCGGCAGCCAGGGCGAGCAGGCAGGCCAGGCCGACCGCAATGGCGATGATGCGGCGATTCGGGGCCCAGCCGAGGCTGTATCCGGGGAGGCGTTTGAGCATCAGTGGACCTGCGACCCCAGACCGGAGAAGAAGGCCACGATGCCGTTCGCGGCGCCGAGCCCGAGGGCTGCGCCGGCGGCGACGGTGGCGCCCTTCTTGCCGTTGGCCTCGGCCTGGTGGCCACCGGTGTGGTGGCCCCACGCCCAGACCGCGAGGCTGACGGCCAGGGCGCCGACGACCGCGATGATCGCGAACATGTTGATGCTGTTGACGACGTTCTTCAGGACGGTCAGGCCCGGAAGGCCGCCGCCTTTGGGGGAGATGCCGGGATCGTAGGCGAGTTGGACGGCACGGGCAGCGAGGGGTGACGCGGGTATGGAGGGCTCCTTGCGTGGGCAGGCCCGAAGGCCCTGGCGGGAGGGGCATTTCAGAAAGAGGGGGTGTGCCGAGCGGCGGGAGAGAGGCCGGCGTCAGATGACGCGGCGGGCGGCGAGGACGGCCCAGTCCTTGAGCGGCGTGATCCGTACGGGCTTGCCGGTCCGGGGGGCTTCGATGACCAAGCCCTCGCCGATGTACATGCCGACATGCTCGGGCCGGGCCGCGGTGCCACGGCTGAAGAGCAGGTCACCGGGCTTGAGGGCCTTCGGTGAGACGGCCTTGCCCTCGCCGACCTGGGTGTAGGTGGTGCGGGTGAGGGTGATGCCGGCGTGGGCGTACGCCTGCTGCATCAGGGAGCTGCAGTCGCAGCGGGCCATGGCGTCCGGGCCGTGGGGGTTGGTGCAGGATCCGCCCCACTGGTACATCGTGCCGAGCTGCTGCATCGCCCAGACGATCGCCTTGCGGGCTCGCGGGTCGGTGCCCTTGGGGATCTTGTATCCCTTGGGAACGGCGCCCTCGGGGATGGGCCCGTAGGACGTGCCGTCGGCGGTGTCGCAGCCGGTCGCGGGGGCGGGCTTGTCGTCGGTCTTGCCGGCGTCCTTCTCCCCGGAGTCGGGGAAGGTGGCGGCAATCGCCTTCTGCAGCGTGGTCGCCAGCGGTTCCCACTGTGCGTAAGCGTCCGGATAACCGGAGCGCTGCACTGCTTGGGCGGCCTGGGTGACGGTCATCTGCTGCCAGCCGTGGACCTTCAGCAACGCCTTGTAGAACTGCTCGGACGCGTAGACGGGATCGTGGATCTGCGCGGCGGTGCCCCAGCCCTGGCTGGGCCGCTGCTGGAACAGGCCGAGAGAGTCACGGTCGCCGCCGCCTAGATTGCGCAGCCGGCTCTCCTGCATCGCGGTGGCCAGCGCCACGATCTGACCGCGCTTGGGAACGCCGAGGCTGATGCCGGTGGCGACGATGGTCTGTGCGTTCGGGATCTGCTCGCCGGGCAGGTCCAGGTCCTTGATGTGCACCTTGGAGGCGTCTGCACCGTCGAGGATCTTGGTGACCTGATCAGCGATCTTGCTGGTGTCCACGTCGGAGAGGCAGTCGAGCGATGAGGTGGTGCTCTGGGCGGCTTCGCTGGAGGTGGCCATCATCACGGCGCCGCCGCCGAGAAGGAGAGGGGAGAGGAAGACGACGCCGATGCCGGCGGCGAGCCCCTTCAACCTGTGGTGCCCACGCGCAGATCACCGGTTTCGGGCAGGGGCGGATAACGAGACGTCATGCAGGGGTCCTTCGGGTGCGGTGTCCGGCACGCCGCGCGAGCGCAGGGAACGCGGGAAAGGGAGCGCAGCAGACCGGGGTGGGCGGAATCAGGAGTGGCCGGCCACAGGCGAGTAGCCGCTCGCCGAGCGTGGCCGACAGGTGAGGTAGGTGTGCGGGGGCAGCGTGAACCTCCACGAGCCAGAGGGGGAGTGGGCCAGCGGCGGTGTGCGCCGGGCGGTCCAAAAACAGTAGGCCCAGATCGGCCGTTGACCAAAAAGTCGGCGCGAGGTGCCGGAATCCGGCCCCTCAGCAGCGCACTTCTTGGTCATCGGCCGAATCACGGCTACAGTTTTTGAACTCCCCCTCGCCCTCCCCAGACCATGGTCATGGGCCTGCTCATGCCCGTTTTCCGGCCAATGGGGCTTGCCGACGCGACGGGCATTCCACGCACGTACTCCCACCCGAATCGGGGTTCCTCTTTGCCTTTTTCCCTGCACCAGGGCGACGCGCTGAGCGTCCTGTCCAAGCTCCCGGACGACTGCGTCGACGCCGTCATCACTGACCCGCCGTACAACTCCGGTGGGCGCACGGCGAAGGAGCGCACCAGCCGCTCCGCCAAGCAGAAGTACACCTCCGCCGACGCCAAGCACAGCCTGGCCGACTTCACCGGCGAGAACATGGACCAGCGCTCTTACGGGTTCTGGCTGACGCAGATCATGACGGAGGCCCACCGCCTCACCAAGACCGGCGGTGCGGCGCTGCTGTTCACCGACTGGCGCCAGCTGCCCATCACGACGGACGCGATCCAGGCGGCCGGCTGGCTGTGGCGCGGCGTCCTGGCCTGGCACAAGCCCCAGGCCAGACCCCAGAAGGGACGCTTCACCCAGAACTGCGAGTTCATCGTGTGGGCGTCGAAGGGCGCCATCGACGGCTCCCGCAACCCGGTCTACCTGCCGGGCATGTACTCCGCTTCACAGCCGTCGGGCTCCCAGCGGCAGCACATCACGCAAAAGCCCGTCGAGGTCATGCGCGAGTTGGTCAAGATCTGTGCGCCCGGCGGCACAGTCCTCGATTTCTGCGCTGGCTCCGGATCCACCGGCGTGGCCGCCCTGCTCGAAGGCCGGGACTTCATCGGCGTGGAGAAGACCGAACACTACGCGTCCATCGCCGCCGACCGGCTGACGAAAACGATCCGTCAGACCCTCGGCCAGGAGGACGTGGTCCTCACCGCCTGACTCCACCGCCCCGCCACATACGAATCCGTGTCGACCGCCGCATTCGGTCGGTGCACTGCCGGATAGTTCCTGTCCCCATTTCCGCGGCACTCAGGAGGTTACTTCTCTCATGTCCGAATCCATCGACCCCCCGGCTGACGGAGAACTGGAGCCGGTGCGGATCCCGGACACGCAGCTGGAGGGGATCGAAGCCAGTGTCCGTCGGCTGATGGAACAAACCGCAGAACAGGCCCGGCAGTTGGATCACCTCGCCTCCGCTCCGCCCGCAGCTTCGCCGTTTGCGGCGTTCGGCATGCCGGGGTTCGGTGGATCCCCGGCACCGGCTGCGCCGGAGCCTCGTCCCATCCTGGAGCTGGAGGGCGAGGCGTACGAGGACGAACTCGACGCCCTGTCGGACTGGGTCGACGACTTCCTCTTGCCGATCTACGGGGCGGAGGTCACCACGGCGGCGCCCTGGTGCCTGCAATGGCAGGAGCACAGCGACGTCGTCGCCTGGCTGCACGCCCTGTGGCTGGCCTACCAGCAGCACAAGGACCCCGAGGCGGGCCTGGCCGGCATGTTTGTCTGGCACCGCGACTTCCTCACCCACGCCATGGCCGCGATCCGTGCACCTGGCGGCCCCCTGTCCGCCTGCATGACCTCCCCGGACCGTCCCGCGCACCGTCTCCTTCCCGGACCGCCCCCCTCGGCCCGCGCGGAGAAGGAGTCCGCCGCGGCGGAGGCGTCCGGGCCTGGGGAGTACGGGCTGACGGCATGAGCGAGGGGCAGCAGCCGGCTTTCGGCCTGAGCTTCGATCCCCGTGCCCTGAACGACCTGCTCCAGGCGCCATCCGACATCCGCGATCTCACCCTCGCCTATCTGCAGGAAGTGGTGAACGCCGAGCGCTTCGGGCTCCGCCTGACTGGTGACCTGGAGGGCTACCGCAAGCTGTTCGTGGACGCTCGCAAGGACTGGCGGGTCGTCTACGGCATCCGCCCGGCGCCCGAGTCGTCGGCGCACCGGCGGGAGATCCACGTGGTCGCCGTACGGCCGCGGGCGGGCAACGACGTCTACGACGAGGTCGGCCGCCGCCTGGGAATGACCCGCCGACCGCTCAGCGCCCGCACCCACGCGGCACGCGCCCGTTCCCCGCAGCTGGTCACCCGCGGTCCCGTACCCAGGCCGGCACCGCTGCCGTCCGCCATGCCGGGCCTGCCCCGCCCCGCGCAGAGCCCCTCCCCGCTTCACACTCGCTGACCACAAGGAACCGCCTATGCCCCCTGATCCGGCGCCCACGGCTGCCCGCCGCGCTGTGTCCCCGCTCGACCCTCGCATCGAGGCAGCCACCGGCCACGACGTCGACACCCTGTGGGCCCACCGCGACCGCGGCATCCTCGACCAGGAGCGCACCGAGCTGGTCGACCGACATCGGGAACTGGCCCAGGCCGAGACCGGCGTCACGTTCTACCGCACCCTCCTGCACCGGCTGTCCTCCGGGGAGTTCCCCGTCGATGCCGCTTTGTTCGAGCGGATCGACCGCACCGTGGACCAGCTGGAGGAGGCCGCCGCATCCCGCGACGCCGCCATGCGGCGGGTGCCCGACGCGCTGGAGCCGATCGAAGCCGCCGCGCGATCAGCACAACGTGGCGGCGAGGCGCAGATCACCGCGGCTGATCAAGCGGCGCTGCTGGCCATCGCCGGCGGCGCCAAGCTCTACGAGCATCTCCTGACCGGCCGGCTGTCCGTGACCACCGCCTCAGGCACCCGCGTCCCCTACGCCGAGCTTCAGCGGCTCCAGTCCGCCAGTCTCGTCGCCCTCGATACCAGCCATCCCGTCCAGGCCGGCCAGCCGGTCAGTCTGACCGACGCCGGCCGTGCCGCGCTGACCGCTAACCGCCGTACAACGCAAGCGTCGTTGCCCACGGCGCGACCAGGGGCATGGCCGTCCGCACCGGCACAGCGACGCTGAGCTGAAAGACCGCATGCCCACCCACGAACCATCCCCACCCGCCGACCGGGACCTGTCCCCTTCCCTGAGCTTCCGGGTGGACGACCTTGACGCCGACGAGCAGATCAGCGCGGCATTCTTCCGTCTCGTCAGCGTTCACAAGGACATGCTCGTCTCCCTCGCCGAGCACCACAGCGCCGATGGCGCCCGCAGCTTCTACGTCCTGTACGACGGCTCGGCCACCTGGGACCACCCAGGTGTGCCGCAGTACGTAGCTCTCCACCTGCAACGAGACCTGGAGAGACGCACGTTCAGTTTCGAGCGGGCCACGTTGCCTCTTTCCTCGATGGCGCAGTCCTGGCTGATCCGCCGCGGCTGTCCGCCCGAGTTCCTCACGCTCGATCCCGAACGGGGCACAGCGCCGGCCGACGAGGCGACGCAGGCCCTGGAGCAACGGCTCATGAGAGACGGGGACCACTACGCGCTCGGCTGGTCCCACACCCAGGACGACCCGGACGACTGGCTCACGCTCGCGGTGTTGCGGGCCCTGGACGAGCGCGCCCCCTCCCCATTCCGCGTCGTAGTCGAGGACGTCGACATCGAAGCGGGAACGCACACACTGCGCGAGGGCGGCTTCGATTCGGTCGAAGAAGCCTTGCAATGGTGCGATGACCGCCTCGGTGGCGTAAGTAAGGCTCTGCCGCCGGTCCGCCCGGTGCCATCCCGCCCTGCTCCTGCGCCGAAACCGGCGTCCTCCCGGCCCTCTGGCCGCTCACGCTGAAGCCCCGTTTTCCCGTCGGCGCGGCGAAACATAGCCGATGATCGCCGGTTGGCCAAACCGGCGATTCTCCGGACTCTTATACGGCCGCCGGGAGCACCCCGGGTTCGGCACTCCCCAGCATTCCTTTTCCCTCGTATGGAGGTTCTTTCCGCATGCGCGCAACCCGCATTGCCGTATCCGCTGCGATCCTCGGCGCCCTCGCCCTGCCGATCGCGTCGGCGACCACCGCCACGGCCGCCCCGAGCAGCGCCCTGACCTCCCAGTCCTGCAACGACCCCGGTCCGTGGGTCATCGGCACGAAGGCCGTGACCATCCGCTCCAAGGCGTCGGCCAAGTCCACCGCCGTGGGCATCCTGTACCGCGGGCATAAGTTCACCGTCCACAAGACCAGCGGCAACTGGCGCTACATCACGGACCGAACGACGGGTGTGAAGGGCTGGGTGTCCGCCACCTACGTCTACCGCGACGTTCGCATGTGCCTCGACTAAGCCGCGCACGCCAGTACTCGACTGTATAGCGGCGCTTTTGAGCGTTCGATTCCCTCCCGGATCTGCCAGTTAGAGGATCCCGGTGTCTACCAAGAGGAGTCTCTCGTGTCTGACGCTCCACTCGATGCGATAGACGATGTCGTGGGCGTGCTCACCGAACAGATCGAAATCCGTTTCGGGATGAGCATGAATCAGTTGAAAGCCGCCGTCGCCGCTGCGCCGACCGCCAACTCGCAGGCCACCGACGTGGTCAAGTGGCACGGCCTTCTCCTCGAATCGCAGGCAGCGCTGGAGCGTGCGGAGGACACCCTCGTGGCCGCGCTGGACGGCCAGCCCAGTGAGGTCGACGACCCGACGATGGAGTTGGCCCATCGCGTCAACGCTGCCGTCACCGCCCGCGACGGGCGGGCCATGGTTGTGCGGTGGCTAATCGACCCGGAGGCCAGGGGCAAGCAGGATCTGGCCGCCCGGCGGCTGGCCCGCTTGCGCGGGCGTCAGGGACCGGCCGTCACCACCAGCCCCCCGCCGAGGCCGGCGACCACCCAGCAGCAGGGAAGGAGCCTTGCGCGGTGAGCGCCCGGCTCAAGCCCAGCTCCGCGGACGACCGGCTGCACCAGGTCTTCGGCGTCCCGGTCTGCGACCTGTACACGGCAGCGGTTCGTCCCGACGCTTCCCCCGCGCTGTGCCGGGCTCTGGAGCTGCGCTCCTTCCTGGCTCTGGCCGAGGAGCAGGTCGCCCGGGTCCGTGACCGTGTACACGCGGCGATGGCCGGGGACCGTGACATGGGCGAACTGTCCGCCGAGGACCTGCGGACGGATGCGCAGTGGCTCGAGGCGGCACTCGATGCCCGCGACGGTTACCGCTTCGCCCTCGATCAGCTCCTGCGTGCCATGCCCGCACCCGGGCAGCATGCCCGGGCCGCGCGCACCGCACAACCGGCCCGTCCCCCCGCCCCGTTCCCGACCGCGGTCGCCCCGGCACCCACGGGTGCCGGGGCGACCCGGGCCCGCCGACTGTGAAAGCCCCGGCTTGACCCACCCGATGTCCACCGAGATTGCCGGACGGATCGAGGACCTCTACGGCGCTCCGCTCGCCGCCCTCGAAGTACATGCCCGAGACCAGCCGCCCGGCATGCTCACCGCCCTCCTCGGCCTGCACGACACGCTCGACTTCGCCGAGCGCAGCATCACCTTCCACCGCGAACGCCTCGCCCAACTTATCCACGTCGGGCGGAAGATCAGTGCCCACGAGGTGGTGCACGTGCTCGACTGCGCCCGCCGTCTCGCCGAGGCGGTCGCCGTCCGGGACACCCAGGCGGTCGCGGCGTCGGCGGTGCTGCAGAGCCTGGTGCGCACCGAGCCGGCCGGGCAGGCCGAGCCGCGGGAGCCGTCCCCGGCCCCACCCACCACCACGGTGCCCACGGGCCCTGCCGCTGCCGCCACGAGCAGCACGCCGAGCCGCTGACCCGCACGCGTATCCGTCACGATCACAGGAGTTTCTTCCTTGGCCCTCACCGGTCTGCCGCCCGACACCGACGCCGACGTCGCCCGGGTCACCGAGGCACTCGCCATGATCACGCCGCGCTGGAACGTGCGGATCCTGCTCGCCCTGAACGGGCAGCCGCTGCGCTACAGCGAACTCGCGGCCAAGGTGTCCTGGCTGCGCGACGGCCAGCTGCACCCCAAGGTGCGGCAGCTGTGCGAGGCCGGTCTCGTCCAGCGAAACGAGCACACCCTGCGGCACGTCACCTATGGGCATACCGACCGTGCCACCGCGCTGCTGCCGGTCCTGCCGCTGATCGTCACCTGGGCCGAGCAGTACCTGGAGAAGGCGGAGCAGCCGCTGACCGCGATCGAACAGATCGAGGACAGCCTCACACTCCTGACCCGGCGGCACGCCGCCGCGATCCTGTGGGCGCTCAAGATCCGGGGAGAAGCCAGCGGCCGGGCTCTGGCCCAGACGGTCATGCCCGGCAGCGACTGGACCAACATCTACCCCCCGCTGCGGCAGCTCGTGGACGACGGTCTCGTCACAACCGACGGGATCGGCCAGCCCTACCGCCTGTCCGCCGCCGGCGACGGCCTCGGGCCCCTCCTGGGCGCCCTGTCGGCATGGTCCGCCGGCCAGCCCCTCGCCCAGGCCGGACAGCACCCGGTCTGGGGACAGACCAGCGCCACACCGCAACAGCGGATGTGGCTCAGCAGCCAGGCGCGGACCGTCACCCCGGCGACCACACCGGCACCCACCAAGACCGATCAGACATCGCCGCCGGCCTGGCAGCGCAACGCCCTCTTCTCCCACGCCACCCCACCCCGCCCGCTGGTGGCACTTCATACTGGAGCACCACGCCGATGACCACCCTCACCCCGGCCGCCATCCGGCACGCCTGCACGGTGCTGTCCGCACCCGGTCTGATCCGCCTTGTCACCGAGATCGACGACAACGGCCCCATCCCGCCGCGCAGCCTGACCCGCACCCTCCCCGACCTGCCAGTCCCTCAGCTGCGGCATTCCGTCGAACAAGCTCGCGCTCTCCGGCTGGTCCACAACCGGCCTGGTGCCGGGCTCACCCTGACACCGTCCGGATCCGGCCTGGCCGACGTCTACGACGCGATGGCCCGCTGGGCGCGCCACCACTGCCTTCCCGCTCCGGTCTGCGACTTCACCAGCCGCGTCCAGCACGCCCTCTCGCTCTACGCCGTGCCTACCGCTCTCACTTCGCAGGAGGGGCGGGAAGGCGCTCCGGTTATCGAGACCGGTGAGAAGCATGCCAGCCCGGGCGACCTTCTTACCCAGTGGCTCCACGAGAACCCGCAGCTTGTCCAGGGCGCCGAGCCCGTGCTGGCCGCGTGAGGGCTGGCAGAGCCCGGCACGCCGACCACCCTTCCTTGTTCCGCAGCGTCTACCTGCCCCGCTCGGCTGACGGTGCCGCGTTCGCGATGACCACCTATGGCATCCCGCTCATCGTGGTCGCGATGACAAGGTCGGCAACCCTGACGGGCGTCGCGTTCGCGCTGGAGTGGATGCCGCGCCTGGTGGCGTTCACGGTGGCCGGCTCCCTCGTCGACCGCCAAGGCGTCTCCCGTATCTTCCGTACCGCGTGTGTCGGCAGGGCTCTTGCCGTCCTGCTGGCCGCGCTCCTGCTGGCGGCGCCTGACGTCGGGGTGCCGGCGGCGGTCACCGTGATGGCGCTCGCCCCGGTCAGCGGCTTCCTCACGGAGTGCAGTTACATCGCTGTGGAAACGGCTGGCGGCGAGGCGAGCCGGACAGCCGGATCGCGGGCGCACCGGGTGCAGTCCGTCCTGCTGGGGATCGACCAGACCGCCATGCTGGCCGGCCCTCTCGTTTCCGGCTTGCTGCTGAAGTACGGCGGGCCGGCGCTCATGCTCAGCACGCTCGCCGCCCTCTCACTGCTCGCCGCCGCGCTGCTTCCGCGCCGGCCGACCGCGCCGAGCCGTTCCCCCGCGAGCAGGAGTGGTGTGCGGGCAGGCTGGGGCACTCTGCGTGCCCTTCCTGCCCTGGCCTGGCTGGTGGGCGGCCTGCTCGTCTCCAATACGGCCATCGCCCTGTTGCAGGCGGCGATGCCGGTGATCGTGGTCACCGAGCTGGGCCGCTCCAGCGCCGACGCTGGACTCATCTGGTCCGCCGCCGCTGTCACCTCCCTGCTCGCCATCGCACTCGCGCGCCGGGCGATCGACCGGTGGGGGCTGTGGCCGGTTGGCGCCACCGCAGCCGCCCTTGCCGCGGCAGCCACCTTCGCGGTCGCCAAGGCCGACACCTACCCCGAATACGTCCTGCTGATCGCCGTGCTGATGGCCGGCGAAGGCGGCCTCACCGTCGTCCTGCGCACCTTGCGCTCCCACCTCATCCCGCCCGAGGTCTTCGGCAGCACCCTGAGCCTGACCATCCTGCTGCTCCTGGTGCCCTTTCCCGCCGCCGGACTGCTCGTCGCAGTCGTCCCGCCCGCCCAGATCGGGCACGCCGTCACCGTCACCGCCCTCATGCAGGCCCTCGGCCTCTTCACCGCCTTCGCCCGGCTGCGCACCCTGCGCACCACGCCCGCCTGAACCCCACCCCGAAAGGAACCGCTGCCCGCATGCCCTCCACCGTGCAGGACGGACTGCCCGGCCTCGACTTCCCGTACCGGGACGGACCCACGATCACCGAACAGTTCCGCGCCTTCGACGCCCAGTACCCCTGGATCTACCGGTCTTTAGAACGGCTCGTTGAGAAACGTCTTGCCGCCGGAGCCAAGCGAGTCGGGATGAAGGCGCTGTTCGAGGCCCTGCGCTGGCGCCAGCCAGCAGGGGTCAAGGGCCTGAACAACAACTACACCGCCCTCTACGCGCGCAGGCTGCTCGCCACCCACCCGGAGTGGGCGTCCGTGATCGAGGTCCGCCGCCGACGCAGCCCGTAAAGCCTCCCACGGCCCTTTCATCCCCCGTTGATCTCTGAGGAGTTCGTACTTGTCCCACCGTCCTGTCGTCCTGGTCGTCGCCGCCGCCGACATGGAAGCCGAGGCGTACCGCGGCTACTGCCTCCAGTCCGTGGCCGCCGCCTACGACGTCGTCCTGATCACCGGTGAGGAGCCGTCGTGGGAGGTGCCCTATCTCCGTGACTGCGTGGTGGTGCCCGACCCGGCCGACCCGGTACAGCTGTCGGCCGCCGGGCAGGCGCTGGCCGACCGCTACGACCTGGCAGGCGTGTTCACCTGGACCGAGTGGTACCTCGTCCCCGTCGCCCGCCTCGCGCGCCGGCTCGGCCTGCCCACCAACGCCCCCGAGGTCATGCAGGCGTGCCGCAACAAGGCCGTCTCGCGCAGCCTGTTCGCCCAGCACGGGGTCCCGTCGGCCGCCTCGATGACGGTACGCACCGAGGCCGAGGCCGAGGCGGCGGCCGAGCGGATCGGCTACCCGGTCGTGCTGAAGCCAGCCGCGCACGCGGCCAGCATCGGCGTGATCCGCGCCGACACCCCCGGACAGCTCACGGCCGCGTACGCGTTCGCCAAGAAGGCCGCCGGTCTGGGGCAAGAGAGCACGAGCGTGCTGGTCGAGGAGTATCTCGACGGGCCGGAGGTGTCGGTGGAGTGCGTCACCTACCGGGGCAAGACCACCGTGGTCGCGGTGACCCGCAAGACGGTCAGCGACCCGCCGTACTTCGAGGAACTGGCCCACGTGGTGGACGCCGCTGATCCGCTGCTCGACGTGGTCGCCCCCGCAGCATGCGCCGCGATCCGCGCTCTGGGGATCACCGACGGTGTCAGCCACGTCGAGATGCGCCTGGTCGACGGCCAGCCGAGGCTGGTCGAGGTCAACGGCCGGATCGCCGGCGACATGATTGGCCACCTCGTGCACCTGGCGACCGGCATCGACCTGCCGCGCGCCGCCGCCGACATCGCCTGCGGCCGGGCACCCGATCTCACCCCCAACCGCTCCTCGGCCGCCGCGATCCAGCTGATCTACCCGGACGTCTCCGGCACCCTGGGCCGCGTCTACTTCGACGGCATCTGCCCGCGCTGGCTGGAACGCGTCCACTTCCAGCACCAGGCCGGAGACCCACTCCTCCTCCCGGCCGACGGCGGCACCATGTTCACCGCCCGCATCGGCTACCTGATCACCACCGCTCCCACCGCCGACCTCGCACGAGCACGCGCCGAACAGGCCGCCCGCCGCCTCCACATCGACATCGCGCCCCTCGAGGGCGATGCGTCTGGCACCGGAGGTCGCGCCGCGTGAGCCGTCCCACCACCGCTGCCCGCCGCAGCCGGATGCTGCTGACCGGCTACTTCCTCGGCCTGGGCGTGGTGATGGCCATCTGGGGCGCCCGGATGCCCGCCGTCCAGCACGCCGCCCACCTCACACCGCCCAGCTGTCCTGGGTCCTGCTCGCCGCCGCCCTCGGCATGGTCGCCGGCCTGCAAACCGGTGGCCGCCTCGCCCGGCCAAAGCGGCTTCCCGTGCTTCTGATGGGCGGAGCTGTCGGCCTCGCCGGGGCTCTCGCCGTGCTGGGGCAGTGCCGCACCCTGGCCTCGCTGCTCGCGGCGTCGCTCGCCTTCGGCATCGCGCACGGCGTCCTGGACGTCGCCGCGAACTCCGCGGCGGTGCGCTGCCAGAACGCCTACGGCCGGCCCATCATGTCCTCCCTGCACGCCGCCTACTCCCTCGGCGCGCTGGCCGCCGCCCTGGCCGCCGCCACCGCCGCGATCAGCCACCACACCCTGTTCCTCGCCACCGGCCTGACGCTGACCGCTGCTGTGTTCGCTGCCGGACCAAGCACCCTCGCCCTGCACGGCACCGATCAACCTCTGACGTCCAACAACGCCGGCTCCGGCGCTGCCCAGGCGCCACTGGCGCCCACGAGGCTGTGGCTGCTGGGTGCACTGGCGGCCGCAAGTCTGCTGGGGGAGGGGGCGGCAGCCGACTGGGCCGCCGTGCACGCTCACTCCCTGCACGCCACCACGGCCGTCGCAGCGAGCGCGTTCGCCCTCTACAGCGCCGCCATGGCCCTGGGACGGCTGAGCGGCGACCGGCTCACCGCCGTCTTCGGCGCCCCCACCGTGGTCCGTACCGGCGCACTGCTCGCCGCCACCGGCCTGACGGTCGGTGTCCTGGCCGACAGCGTGCCCGCGGCCCTGGCCGGCTGGACGGTCTTCGGACTCGGCCTGTCCGGCACGGTCCCCTGCCTGATCACCGCCGCCGGGACCGGCGGACCGAAGGCCGTGGCCGCGGTCTCCGTCACCGGCTACCTCGGCCTGCTGGCCGGCCCCGCACTCATCGGTGCCCTCGCCAGCACCACCACCTTGTCCACGGCACTTCTGCTGCCCGCCCTCCTCGCAGCCGCCATCGCCTTCCTCGCCCACCGCGCCCTGGAGAACACCACCTCTTGACCCGCCACACCGGCCTCGACGCCGTGATCCTCGACTACAACGGCGTCATCGGCCTGCAGCCCACTCGCAGCCAGTGGCTCCGCCTCGCTCGCACCGCGTCCTGGCCCGACGACGACCTCACCGGTTTCCAGCGCGCCTTCTGGAGTGCCCGCGAACCCTACGACGCCGGCCAGCTCAGCGACATGGCGTACTGGGCCCGCGTCCTCGGCTCCCACCCCGGCCCCCGGCTCCTGCGCGAACTCCTCACCGCGGACACCGACATGTGGACCGGAACGGACGAGCACGTCCTGGCCGTCCTTCGCCGCGTCCACCGGAAGGGACTGCCGATGGTGCTCCTGTCCAACGCACCCCGCCACCTCAGCGACGTGCTCGACACCCACGACTGGCAGCAGCTGATGACCCAGGCCCTGTACTCGGCCCGGCTGGAGGCGTGCAAGCCCGACCCGTCCGCCTACCACCATGCCCTTGCGGCCACCGGCGCCCGCAACCCGGAGCGCGTGTTGTTCGTAGACGACCGCGCCGACAACTGCCAGGCCGCTCGCAGCCTGGGGCTGACCGCGCTGCACTACACCGGTCGGCCCGCCGTCCTTGAAGCGGCACTGCTCCCCACGGCGTGAACCGCCCCACCTCACTGTCCAGGATCCTGTGCTACCTCACGACGACACCATCGACGGGGACGTCTACGTCTCCCCGCGCTACCTTGCCCGCGCCACCGCGATCGGCGATCCCGGCCTCGACCCGCTGCGCAACCTCGGTTGGGAACTCCGCCACGACGATCTCGGCAACGCCTACCTGACCGCGCCCGACAGCAAGGTCCGCCTCGGCTACCTCCCCGAGGGCGAGGACGACGGCCTGTGGCGCATCAACGCCTACAAAGACCCCTTCGGCCCGCCCGTCTGGGGCGTGTGCTTCAACGACTCCTGTCCGACGGAGTTCGTCACCGCCTTCACCACCGCGCTCGCCGAGGCATATCAGCAGGGGCCGGACAGCTACCTGGCCAGACCCCTCTCGGGGGACAAAGACCATGACCCCTTCCTCGCGGTCGCACCACTCATCAACCGGGGCTGGCTCATCGACCGGCCCCGCTGGGGCGTCTTCGCCGTCCAGTCACCCGACAAGCTGGCCGGGCTCGAATACACCACCGGCGACCTCGACCCGGAAACCGAGCTGACCACCCGTGGGGCACGCTGGCAGCTGTGGGCCGGCACCTCCATCGACCGGCCCTACTGGTACGCCACTGCCAGCACGGACACCCCCGTGGCTCTGCTCAAGGCCGTCACCGAGTGCGTCTCCGACCCGGCGCCGCTGCCTCGCTGGCGCGAGGACACCTACAGCTACGTCAAGAGCAAGGGCCAGGTCACCTCCATCGTCCCGCCGAGCCCGCCGGCTCCGACCCCGCTCGATGTCCAGCGTGCCGTCACCCGCCGCCCGACCGCCCGGCCCGCTGCCAGCGTCCCGCGCTGGAGCACCACCAGCCGACCCGTGCTGGCCGGGCCACACCGCTGACACCACCGGGAGACCCACATGGCCATGCACGCCCCCGAGTTCTTCGCCCAACTCGACTTGCCCTTCGCCGACAGTGCCGTTGTCGGCGACACCTACTACGCCACCCCCGTACCCGGGGGACCGCTGCGGCTGCGGATCGACTTCAGCCCCACCCAATGGGCCAACGAGTACGCCGGCCTCCGCCTCGCTACCCTCCACCAGGACTGCGGGCAACTGGACGTCACCGTTCTGCGGTTCGCCGATCACGGGACGTTCGATCACCGCGACTCCACGCGCGGCCTTCAGCCGCACAACTCGGGCTACGGCACGTTCAAGGAGTTCAAGGACCGACCCGACTGGGTGCCGTGGGAAGGGGCCCACACAAACGGCCTGCGTGATGCGATCGAGCAGTACAGCGCTGTGTGGTTCCCCGGTACGTGGCCGGCACCCGCCCTCAGCCGAGCCGCGGGCCGGACGGCGCGGCCGGTCCCGTCGCCGGCGGCTCAACGCAGCGCCGCGAGGGCCCGCTGACCACGAAATTCCCACAGACAGGATCCCTTTCTGTTGCCCGACCCCTTCGAAGACCCCGACCGTGATCAGACGGTGCGCGTTCTGCCCCGCCACCTGGCGGGTCCCGGCTCGGTCGACTTCCGAGCCATCTGGCCCTTCCCCTTCGACGACGACTGGTCCCTGCATCAGCCTTCAAAGGAGGAAGGGGCGGTCGCGTGCAGCCCGTGCCTTCGGCTCCGTACCGGCTACGTCCCCGACCCCAACAGGCGGGGCCACATGCAGTGGATCACCGCCGCACACCGCGACCCCTTCGGCCCGGCCACCTGGCAGATCACCTCTGACGCCACCACGCCGGTCGAGCTGCTCGGCGACGTGCACAGCGAACTACTCGACCTGTACCTCGAAGGCCGACACAGCGACAAAGATCATCTGTTCCAGTCCCAGACGCCAGCGCAGGAGGCGTACGTCCCGCTGCTCGCCCACGGCTGGAGGCACACGATCAAGACCGACGGCACCCAGACCTTCCTCGCCCCAGACGCCCTGAGCGGGATGCAGCACCAGTACGACAGGACCCCCAGCTCCGACCTCGCGCCGTCCTGGCGGATCTGGGGCGGCCTGCCGGCCAACCCTGACTGGCGCGTGCAGTTCTCACCATCAACCCGCGTCGCGCTGGTCGCAGCGTTCACCGCCTCCCTGCTCTCCACCGAACCGCTAGAGCGCACCGTGAAGGACATCCCTTCTTCACGCGCCACCACGTCTCCATAGCGACCACAACGGCCAAGCAGAACGAGCCCTTTCCCCCGGTCGCTACGCCGCCTCCAAGACTGGCTATGAGCCGAACCCGCTAACGCCAGTACCCGCCACCAAGGAGCCCCTTCTTCGTGCACCCCCGTACCGTCCGCGGCACCGTCCGCTCCACGGCCATCGCCGCCGCAGTGGTCGGCACCCTTACCTGGGCACCGGCAGCGACCGCACAGCCCTCCCAGCCGACGCCCTCCAGCACCACCCTCACCGAGACCCTGGCACCCGATGCCGGAAGTGTCGCGCTCACCACGAAGGACCCGGCCGGGGACGTTGTCCAGGGCGCCTCATATCTGCTTCTCGACGCCACGGGCCAGGAGGCCGGGCACGGCACAACCGACGCACAGGGAACGCTGACCTTCCCCGGCCTCGCCCCGGGCGTCTACCGGCTGAAGGAGACCGCCGCCGGCAGCCCCCTCTATGACGTCGTCGCCGACCAGGACGTGATCGTCACACCCGGCGGCACAACCCGCCTGGCCATCGTCGCCCCGTTCAAGCCCGGCCACGTCCTGCTCCAGGCCAAGGACGACAAGACCGGCAAGCTCCTGCCCGGCGCCACCGTGAACATCGGCAGCGGCGACACGATCCTGCTCACCCTCACCACCGGGCCCAAGGGAACGGCCACCGGTGACCTGCCGGTGAGCAGCCGGAAGGCCGAGTTCTGGATCAAAGAGACCAAGGCTCCCGCCGGATACGACCTCTACACGCGCACCAAGACCTTCACCGCAGGCCCAGGCGACCCGGTCACCGTGAACGTCACCAACTCGAAGCGTTCGACTTCGTCGAACCCCCCGACCAAGAAGCCCACCCACACCCCGTCCGCACCAGGGGACGAGCCGACCAGCGGAACCTCCGGCGGATCCGGACCCAACCCGGCCACCTCCGGCACACCCGAAACCGCACCTTCGACCGCCCCGGTGCAGGACGCGACCGATGATCCATCGCCCACGGCCTCGGTCGGTTCTCTGGCCCACACCGGAGCCGACGCCAGCCCGTGGCTCCTGGGCGGCGCGGGACTCCTTGTCGCCGGTGGCACCACCGCCGTCATTGCCGCTCGGCGACGAGCCAGGACCGACAGTGAGGAAACCCCTGCCGACAACTGACCACAGCTGAGCACAGAGCCCAATTGCCCCCGGAACCCTCGCGGACCGGGGGCTCTCGGCTGTTCAGCCCACCTGTGGGGCGGTGGCTTACACCAGGCGCCTTGGAAGAGCACCGGAAGTCGGCGCGCTATGGGTTGATCGGCGCGTTCATCCCTTCAACGAGGAACTCCCGGGCGCCGCGTAGGCAGGTGACCAGCTCCGCTAGGCAGTTTCGTTTGGATCACCGGGCGGACCAGAGGAAGATGCCCGCGATGTGGAGTCCGGCCAGGTAGATGGCGGCGGTCTTTTCGTAGCG
>NZ_JBWKIF010000030.1:0-75504 GCF_056432865.1 Streptomyces sp. NPDC044921 | reverse complement strand
CCGCTGGAACAGTTCCCACAGCTCGTCCGGCACCATGCGCTCGA
Source organism: Streptomyces sp. NPDC044921 (assembly GCF_056432865.1). NCBI lineage: Bacteria > Bacillati > Actinomycetota > Actinomycetes > Kitasatosporales > Streptomycetaceae > Streptomyces > Streptomyces sp. NPDC044921. The sequence continues at coordinate 75,460 of NZ_JBWKIF010000030.1, read as the reverse complement.
CCATCACCACACGGTGCAGACTACCCAGGCACGCCAAATGAGACGACGTCTAATCCTACGAGTGCCGGAGACGCGGAACATGGTGTCGCGCACGACTGCCGACTGGTTCTGGGGCAGCGCGGACCCGGCACGGGCTGTCCCAGGTGTCGCGGACTACGGCGGCCACCCGGAGGTCACGTGGTGGTGTCGGGCGCAGTGGCGCTCCCGCTGTGCAGCGGAGCGAGAATCCGGCCGGTGGGATGAATGCCCCATGTAGCCGAACATCAAGGCGCGACGCTCCCGGTATGGATGGTCCACACGCAGCGCACCTACGGAAGGAGGTGAACTCGATGGGCAACGGTGGCCTCATCCAGTGGCTGCTCGACCTTCTCGGCCTCCGCTGATCAGGTGAGACAGCCCGGTCCGGGGCCGTTCCCAGGAATGAGTGCCCGGCACCGACGCGACGACGGGGTCGCGGCATCGTTGCACGCAGCGACCCCGGAGTCCTCCGCCGAGCGCGTGCGGTCATCGGCTCCCGTTCGGGTGCTGCGCCGGTGCGCTCGACGGGCGGGCCGGAGGGGGTGGTGCGAGCGTGGGGGCAGGCGGCATCCGCGCGGTGCGTATGCGGGACGGGACGGAGTTGCGGTCATGGCTCGGGCGATCTGGACAGGGGTGATCTCGTTCGGTCTGGTGACGGTGCCGGTCGGGCTGTTCACGGCGACCGAGGACCACACGGTCCACTTCCACCAGCTGCAGCGCGGGACCGCGGACCGGGTCCGCAACCGGCGGGTCAACGAGCGCACCGGCAAGGACGTCGAGGCCAAGGACATCGTCAAGGGCTATGAGCTGGGCGAGGGCGAATACGTGGTCGTCGAGCCGGAAGAGCTCGAGGAGATCGCGCCGGGCCGGTCCCGGACGATCGACATCACGGATTTCGTCGACCTCGATCAGATCGCACCGGTGTACTTCGACCGCACCTACTACGTCGCGCCGCGCGGCAAGGAGTACCTGAAGGTCTACGAGCTGCTGCGCGCGGCGTTGGAGCGGGCCGGGAAGGTGGGGGTGGCCACGTTCGTCATGCGGGGCAAGCAGTACCTGACGGCGTTGCGGGCCGAGGACAAGGTCCTGGTGCTGCAGACGCTGCACTGGGCGGACGAGGTCCGTGACCCGGGCAGGGAACTGCCCGAGCTGCCCTCCGGCCGGGCCGAGCGCGGCAAGGAGCTCGACATGGCGCTTCAGCTGGTCGACAGCCTCAGCAGCCCGTGGGAGCCGGAGCGCTACCACGACACCTACCAGGAGAAGGTGCGTGAGCTGGTCAAGGCCAAGGCCGAAGGGCAGGAGGTCGCCCTCGCCGACGAGCCGCCCCAGGCGACCAACGTGGTGGACCTGATGGAGGCCCTGCAGAACAGCCTCGCCCAGGCCGGAACCGCCCAGACGGGGGTCGCCAAGGCCGGCGCCTCCGACCGGGGGCGGCGGCAGTCGGCGTCCGGCAAGGGAGAGTCCTCCTCCACCAAGGGCAAGCCGGCCAGGAAGGAGGCGTCTCGCAAGGCCCCGCCGAAACGGGCGGGCGCGTCGGCGCAGCGTGGCCGGAGCACGGGCAAGAGCGAGTTGCGCCAGCTGAGCAAGACGGAGTTGTACCAGCGGGCGGCCGACCAGAACATCGAGGGCCGGTCGAAGATGAGCCGCGAGGAACTGATCGACGCCCTCGCCCGGTCCGGACGCCGCCGCAAGACGAGCGCGGCCTGACCGGGGCGGTTGACGCGACCGCTCGGGCCCCGGCTCTCGCGGGCCCGAGCGGATCGAGGCGGCAGGTCCGGGGCTGGTTCCCCGGGAGCGGTCATCTCGCCGCGAACCCGGTTCGCCCTCCGCCGGCCGGAGTGAGGCGGCCGGACGTACCGTGACGCGGGCGTGGGCGTGCTCGGTGGGCAGAGGCCGTCAGCCGGGACGTTCCGGGCCCGGGAGGTCGGCCATGGCGCGGGCGAGGGCCGCGGGGTCGGTCATGGTGCCGGTGATCCGTATCTGTTCGAAATAGGTGAGCAGTGCGGGGTCGTCGGCTGAGCCGAAGGCGTGGACGGCGTCGGCGTCCGGGGCCTGCCACACCGCCCGGAACGTCCAGGGGGTCTCCTCGAGGAGCGGCTCGGTCCGCCCATCGCCAGCGGGGTGATGCCGGCCTCGATGAAGGCATCCAGGTCCGCGTTCATGCCGGAGAGGAAGGCGGTGCGCTGTCCGCGGGGCAGGTCGAGCCAGGTCCGGCGGGGCCGCCACAGTACCGACCTCATCCTGCTGCGCTCGGCCGCCAGTCACTCCGCACGGCCGGTGCTGCGTGACTACGTCGAACAGACGGTGATCCCACCGCTCGCCGACTACTTCGGCGCCGACGACCCGGCCGCGCGCGAACGCGCCGTTCTCACGCTGTCCCTGGTTCTCGGGATCAACGTGCTCGGCCGGATGCTCGAAGTGGAACCCCTCAAGGCCGCCGCGGGTGAGCCGGGAGTCACCTGTGCCCGGCTGGAGAACATCCTCGGCGCCATGTTCCAGAGCGCCGCACACGCGCCGGCGGACAGCCGGACCCCGCCTTCATGACGGGGTTTCCTTCGCGGCCGTGTCCTATGCGGTCGCGGAGGCCGTCCAGGCCCCTGACCGGTACGGGCGGACACGCCGACGACGTGCCCTCCCGCCTCCGGCGAGGGGGGGGCGACGATGCGCGGGGCGAGGTGAGCGGCCTGGGCGCCGCGCACGAGGAGGCCCCGGCCGGCTCGGGGGTGCCGAGCCGGCCGGGGCGCTGAGAGAACGGCTACGGGGGAGGCCGTCGCCTCGCGGCGAGTGGCGCGTGGGCCATGGGCGAGCTGTCGTCCCGGCCGCTGCGACGAGGCCGGGAGAGGTCACTTGCCCGACGCGCCGAAGGCGTCGCGGGCCCGGTCCAGGAGTGAGGCGAAGGGACCCAGGGTCCACTGCAGCGCAGGGGATCCGGCGGCGGTGGGATGGGGGTGGGTGGGAGCCAGCTTCTCGGCCATGAGCAACCTCCTGCCCATGGTCCTGCGCTGCTCTGGTGTGCAACCCGCTTCGAGCGCCGGGAACTCCTCCGTTTCCTCGTGCTGGGCGTGGGAGAGCACGTCCTGCTGGAACTGGGCCAGCTGCAGCTCGAACTCGGGGCTGGTGATGTCCAGCTCCTCCAGCCGGCCCAGGACCTTGTTGGCCTCCTTCTCCTCGGCGTTGCGCGCTTCGGCCTCCTTCGCGCCGGCGACGTCCTTGGCGGCGGGGCGCACGATCATCTCCTCGGCCGTCTCGTGCACGGCCAGCAGACCCCTCAACTCATGGAAGACCTCCTTCTTCCGGTCACCTTCGGCTCCGCCGATCTCGCCGAAGAGGTCCCTGATCCGGGCGTGCTGCCGGAGAAGGATCGCGACGACGTCGTCCTCCGCCATCCCAGCCGCCTTGTCACGCCGGGGGTCGTCGTCCATGTCGGGGTACTGCGCGCTCATCACGCCGTCCTCTCTGCCGGGGCATATGACCTTCGCCGGGTCACCGTCGCGGGGTCCGGCAAACGCTGCGGCGGGGCAGGGCGCGGCCACGAACTCCCCGGGCCTGACCGCTCAGCGGGGTGGGCGCCCCGCGAGCGCGTCGGCAGGGCGCTTCTCGCCATCGGCAAGGTTCCTCCGCAATCGTGCCGGGTTTGTGATGGAGCGGTTGCGGCACTCGGTGTCGGCCCCACGGTGCGCGCCCCGGCGAGACGGCCCGCACCGCGACGGGCGTCGGTGATCGCGCGCCGGACACGGTCGCGACGGAGCAGAGGGCGGTCGATGACGACTATCGGCGTCGAAGAGGAATACCTGCTGGTCGATCCCATATCGGGGCTTCCGGTGCCGCAGGCGGAGAAGGTGTGCCTGGCGGCGGACCTGGCCCCTTGTGTGGACGAGCAGGAGGTGCAGGCCGAACTGCTCCAGGTGCAGGTCGAGGTGGCGACACCCGTCTGCCGGACGCTCAGCGAGGTGGGTGGGCACCTGCTGCGTCTGCGGCATGCGGTCGGAGGCGCGGCCGACGAGCACGGATGCCGCATGGCCGCCTGCGCGACACCACCGCTGCGCGACGAGTACGCCGCGGCGGTCACCGACCGGGCCCGTTACCGGGCCATGGTCGCGCAGGCGCCGCAGCTCGTGGCGGAGCAACTGGTGAACGGTATGCACGTACACGTCGGTGTGCCCAGTCGCGAGGCGGGTGTCGAGGTCCTGAACCGTATCCGGCCGTGGCTGCCGGTCCTGACGGCGATGTCGGCGAACTCCCCCCTCTGGGACGGTCACGACACCGGGTTCGCCAGCTGGCGCACCATGATCTTCAACCGCTGGCCGGTGAGCGGGCTGCCCCCCGTCTTCCGCGACGCCGCCGACTACGACCGCCGGGTCCGGCACCTGGTGGACAGCGGCCTGATCTCGGACACCGGCCAGATCTACTGGCAGGCTCGCCTGTCGGAGCGGTACCCCACCGTCGAGGTGCGCTGCCTCGACGTCCAGCTGCGCGCGGACGACGCGGTCATGTTCGCCGGAGTGGTCCGGGCCCTCGTGGAGACCGCACTCGCGGAGGCCACCGCCGACCGGGTCCCCGTCGCGAACTGTGCGCCGGAACTCCTCCAGGCGAGCATGTGGCACGCGGTACGTCACGGCCTCAGTGACACGTTGATCGATCCCGGTGCCGGTGAGCAGCGCCGGGCCGGGGACGTGCTGTGCGGGCTGCTGCGCCATGTGGCGCCCGCACTGGACGCGTCCGGCGACAGCAGGCAGGTCACGGCCCTCGTCCACCGTCTGCTGCGACAGGGTACGGGCGCCGACCGGCAACGCGCTGCCTGGGCGGAAGGCGGGCTGAACGCGGTCATGGACCTGATCACCAGGGAGAGCACGACGCCATGACGGCTCAGCCCGGCTGTCCGTCACGGGCCGGGTCCCGTGGTGTTCGGGCGGGCCGCGAGGGGAACCCGGAGACCCTACGGAGGGAGCCCGCCATGGCGGACGACGACTTCTACACACGTGACCGCCCGGACAACGCAGCGCTCCCGGAGGACCGGCCCCGCGGTGGGGGCCCCGAGGACGTGTCGGACCGAAGCGGGGGCCGGCGGGGCAAGCCCGTGTGGCTCATCATCGGCCTCGTCGTCCTGGTCGTGATCTTCCTGGCGCTGTTCATGCCTTGAGCCGCCGTGCCCCGGTGCGGCCGACGCCCCCCTGGCCGCACCGCTGACGGTGCTGATCCCCGCCGCCGCGAAGGCGACGGGGACTGCGTGGTGCTCATCTGTGAGTCCGACGTGCCAGACGCGCACTCATGGGCTTATCCGTGGATCAGCTGGGAACTCAGAGCCTCACAGCCGCCCATCGTCCAGGGCAGGGTCTCGTACCCCCCTGAAGGGCAGCGCTCGGATCCCTAGGAGTGACTGTGACCATGCGTATCGGGGTGGAGGAGGAGTTCCACGTCCTGGAGGTGGAGAGCGGACTGCTCGTGCCGCGCGCCGACGCGATCCTGCGACGGCTCCCGCGGCGGACCTTCACGCGGGAACTGCACCAGTGCACCGTGGAGACCAACAGCGCGGTGCACACGTCCTTGCACGACCTGTACACGGACCTGACCCGACTGAGACGGCAGCTGGACGCCGCCGCCTCCGCGCAGGGGCTGGCCGTGGTGGCCGCGGGGACGGCCCCGCTGGCGCCCGCCGCCGCGGCGAACCCGACCGCCGACGACCGGTACCGCCACATGGCAGAGGAGTACCGCAAGGTCGCCGACGAACAGCTCATCTGCGGCGCACAGGTCCACGTGGACGTGCCCGACCGTGACACCGCCGTGCGCGTCATGTGCGAGGTCTCGCCCTGGCTGCCCGTGCTGCTGGCCGTCTCCGCGAGTTCCCCCCTGTGGCAGGGGACCGACACGGGCTACGCGAGCTGGCGTTCCATGGTCTGGCAGCGCTGGCCCACCGCCGGTCCCGCCGGGTGCTTCCCGGACGCGGCCGAGTACGACGCGGCGGTGGACGACTTCGTGCGGGCCGGGGTCATCAGCGACCCGGGGATGATCTACTACGACGTCCGTCCCTCCACCCGCCTGCAGACGCTGGAACTGCGCATCTGCGATGCCTGCCCGCGGGCCGAGACCGTGGTGCTCATCGCCGGACTCTTCCGCGCCCTGGTCACCGACGCCCAGGAACGGCTGCGCGAGCGCGGGCCCCGGTGTGCGGGCCGGCACGAGTGGCTGCGGGGCGCGGCCTGGCGTGCCGCCCGGTCCGGGCTCGAAGGCGCCCTGGTGGACCCGGAGACCCACCGCGAGGCACCCGCGTCCCAGGTTCTGCGCACGTTGCTGGTCCGACTGCGCCCCGCCCTGGAGGCCCACGGTGACTGGCACACTGTCCGGGAGCTGGCCGAGGCGGCTCTCGCGGACGGAAGCGCCGCCCGGCGCATCCGCCGTACGGCACAGCAGGAGGATCTCCTCGGCTGTGTCGACATGCTGATCGCCGAGACCCGCGGCGAACGCGCGCACCGCCGGTCCGCGACGCCCGGCCACGGATTCGGCCCGGCCGTCGCCGCGTTCGGCCCGCGCTCCTCCGCCGGTTCCGGGACGCCGGAGGCCGTCGGCCCCTGATGAGCGGTTCGTGTCATGAGACCGCCACCGGTCCCGCGTTCCCCGTGCACAGCGTTCCCGCCCGCAGGCGGTCACCGCCTCGGTGCCACGGGCGCCGCGGCCCTCTCTCCCGCGCCGCCCCCCCGTGCGTCCTGCCTCCGTCGCAGAGCGCGTGTCCTGTCCCCGTGCAGAAAGGGTTTCGTCATGTCGTGCAGCACCGCCCGGATCCCGACAGGAGGGCGGACACCGATGGTCCCCTCCGGTCACCAGAAGGGAGGTGGGACGGCATGTGCGGTCTGAGCGGGGAGATCCGCTTCGACGGGCGGCGGCCCGACCTGGCGGCCGTGGGGCGCATGACCGACCGGCTCGCTTCCCGCGGGCCCGACGGGCAGGGCACCTGGACACGGGGCGCCGTGGCCCTGGGGCACCGGAGACTCAAGATCATCGACCTGTCGGACCTGGGAGGGCAGCCGATGACGGACGCCCGGGGAGAGGTCACCGGCGTCTTCAACGGCTGTGTGTACAACTACCCCGAGCTGCGGGAGGAGTTGCGCCGACTCGGGCACCGCTTCGAGTCGACGTCGGACACGGAGGTGGTGCTCAACGCCTACCTGCAGTGGGGAACCTCCTGCGTCGAGCGCCTGCGCGGCATGTTCGCCTTCGCGATCGTCGAGCACCGCACGGGGCGGGTGATCCTCGCCCGGGACCGCCTCGGCATCAAGCCGCTCTACCTGGCGCGGACACCGGGCCGGCTGCGGTTCGCCTCCACGCTGCCCGCCCTCCTCGCCGCCGGAGACGTCGACACCTCGCTCGATCCCGTCGCCCTCCACCAGTACCTGAGCTGGCACGCCACGGTCGCCGCGCCGCACACCGTCGTCAACGGCGTGCGCAAGCTGCCCCCGGCCACGGTGCGCGTCGTCGAACCGGACGGCACCCACGAGGACCACCGCTACTGGCAGCCGTCCTACACCCGCCGGGCCGAATACGCCGGCATGAGCCCGGACGAGTGGCGGGACGCGGTGCTGGACGCGCTGCGCACCGCGGTGCGCCGCCGCATGGTCTCCGACGTACCGGTCGGCGTGCTGCTCTCCGGCGGCCTCGACTCCAGTCTGATCGTCGCCCTGCTGGCCGACGAGGGCCAGCGCGACCTGATGACGTTCAGCGTGGGGTTCGAGGCGGAGGGCGGTGAGGAGGGCGACGAGTTCCGCTACTCCGACCTCGTGGCCCGGGAATTCGGCACCGACCACCGTCGGATGATGGTTCCCTCCGAGCGGGTCTCCACGGCGCTGGACGGGGCGGTCGCGGCGATGAGCGAGCCGATGATCAGCCACGACGTGGTCGCCTTCTACCTGCTGTCGGAGCAGGTGTCCAAAGAAGTCAAGGTCGTGCAGAGCGGACAGGGCGCCGACGAGGTCTTCGCCGGCTACCACTGGTACCCGCAGCTGGCCGGGGTCGCCCGCGAGGACGAACCGGAGCGCTACGCCGAGACCTACTTCGACCGGTCGCACGCCGATCTCGCCGAGATCCTGCGGCCGGATCTGCTGACCCCCGGCGACGTCTCGGGCGACTTCGTCCGCGGCCACATGGCGGTACCGGGGGCGGAGACGGCGCTGGACGCCGCGCTCCGCCTCGACACGCACGTGATGCTCGTCGACGACCCGGTCAAGCGCGTCGACAACATGACGATGGCCTGGGGTCTGGAGGCACGCGTGCCCTTCCTCGACCACGAACTGGTGGAACTGGCGGCGGCATGCCCACCGGAACTGAAACTGGCCGACGGCGGCAAGGGCGTGCTGAAGGAGGCGGGACGCAAGCTCCTTCCCCGCGAGGTCGTCGACCGCCCCAAGGGCTACTTCCCGGTACCGGCCATCCGGCACATGGCCGGACCCGTCCTGCAGCGGGTGCGTGAGGCACTCGAGGCACCGGAGGCGAAGCAGCGCGGACTGTTCCGGGAGTCGTACGTCGCCAAGCTGCTCGAGGCGCCCGACGAGCACCGCACCAGGCGCGGCGCGAACGCCCTGTGGCAGATAGCTTTGCTGGAGATATGGCTGCAGACTCACGGAATCAAGTGACCGATCAGCGGGCCGTGCGGGGAGGGGACGGGCCGCAGCCGGTCCTCCCCGCTCCCGGGACGCTCGGCCCTTCTCCAGGACCGCCCGACGAGGACGGCAGGACACAGGACCGGCCCGGTGTCCCCGCCGCCGCGGCCGCGCCGGTCCCGGTGGTGCTGCCGGAGGCGGGCGGCCCCGCTGACGCGGTGACCCGGCTGCGCGCCCACGGCTGCTGGTACCCCTCGGCCAACGCCGACGGCACGCAGGCGGCCTTCATCTGCGACCGGGGCGGCGTCCCCCAGCTGTGGGCCGCGCCCGTCGGCAGCGACGAGGCGCGTCTGCTCGACTCCTCGCCGGATCCCGTCAAAGAGGTGTCCTGGTCGCCGGACGGCCGCTGGATCGCCTACACCACCGCGCCGGGCGGGGGCGAGCACACGCGGGTGCTGTGCGTCCGGCCCGACGGCACGGGCCGCCGCATCCTGGCCGGGGCGGACCCGGCCAGCTCCGCCTATCTGGGGTGCTGGGCGCACGACGGCTCGGCCGTCGCCGTCACCGTCGCGGATCCAGCCGCCGCCGTCCAGCCGGGCCTGGTCGGGCGGCCCCTGTCCGGCCACGGCCCGCCGGTCGGCCTGCCCGGGCGGCCCCTGTACGACCACGCCCCGGCGGACGACCTGCCCGGGCGGAGCCCGTACGACCACGGCCCGGCGGACGGCCTGCTCGACGGGGCCCGCCCCGGGGCCGCATGGGCGGACCGGGACGGGCACGCGACGCTCCTGGGCCCGGCCGCGCACGATCACACCCCGGCGCCGGCTCCCGACGGGACGCCGGCCGGGGCCACGGCTCCGGCGGCCCGGCCCGGTGGCGGCCTGTCGGTCTACCTGATCGATCCCGACGGCCTCGCGTCCCCCGTGCTGCTCACCACGGAGACACACGCCGCCTCCCTGCGCGCCTGCGACCTCAGCCACGACGGCCGCTTCGCACTCCTGCGCCGCGGGCCGCGCGGACGCCGCGAGGCGGTCGTCCGACGCACCGCCGACTCCGCGACCGCCTTCGCCCTGCCGGTCGCCGACGGCGACCCGTGGATCGGCCGGTTCTCCCCGGACGGGCGGACACTGTGGCTGCGCAGCGACGCCGACCGGGAGTACGCGGCGCTCCTCGCCGTCGCCCTGGACGCCGACGGCAGGCCCGAGCGCACGTCGGTGGCGGCGGAACGCGACGGAAGCGACCTCGAACTCCTCGCGTTCGCCCACGACGGCCGTACCGCGGCGCTGGCATGGAACGCGCGGGGCGTCAGCGAGCTGGAACTCGTCGAGACCTTCCCGGCCCCGACCGGGCACCCTCCCGACGACACCGGCCCGGCACGCCCCCTTCCGCTGCCCCACGAGGTCGTCACCCGCGTGACCGCCGCCGGAGCCGGGCGACTGCTGCTCGCGCTGTCCGGCTCCCAACGCCGCCCCGGTGTCTGGTGGGCGCACGAAGGCGTGTTCACGCTCCGCACCCCCTGGTCCGCCCGGGACGAGGACGCCGTCCCGGGCGGCCGCCCACCGGTACGCCCCGTCCCCCTGCGCCTGACGGCCCGGGACGGACTGCCCCTGAGCGGCTGGTACTACCGGGCGCCGGGGCGTGCCCCCGACGAACCGGCACCCTGTGTCATCCACCTGCACGGCGGTCCGGAGGAACAGGAACGCCCGGTGTTCAACCCGCTCTACCACGAGCTGATCGGGCGCGGCCTGGACGTCTTCGCCCCCGACGTCCGGGGCTCCCTGGGGCACGGCCGGTCGTTCGTCGACGCGGACCTGGGTGAGGGCCGCTTCGCCGCGTTCGACGACGTCGCCGACTGTGCGGCCCACGCGGTCACCGCGGGCCCCGCCGATCCGACACGGCTGGCGGTCATGGGCCCTTCGTACGGCGGCTACCTGACGTTCGCCTCCCTCGTGTGGCACCCGGACCTCTTCCGCACCGGAGTCGCCGTCTGTGGCATGTCGGACCTGCTGACCTTCTTCGCCGGTACGGAACCCTGGATCGCGGAGTCAGCGGCGCACAAGTACGGCCACCCGGAACGCGACCGCGAGCTGCTGCGCGCCCTGTCACCGATGAGCCGTATCGAAGCGCTGCGTGTTCCGGTGCTCGCCGTCCACGGCGAACACGACACGAACGTGCCGCCGGGGGAGTCCCGGCAGTTCGTGCGGGCGGCGCGCGAACGCGGCATCCACGCCGAGCTGTTGACCCTGCGCGACGAGGGCCACGATTTCCTGCGCGCGGACAGCCGGCGCCTGTTCCGCCGGGCGGCGGCGGACTGGATGGAACGGCACCTCATGGGGTGACCCGCACGCCGCGGGTCATGGACGCCGGATGCCGGCCGTCGGCCGTCCGGCGCGGGGTGGTCGATCAGGAGACCGGTGTGTCCACGGAAGAAGCGGCCGAAGCCTGCGGGATCGGTGAATCCGAGGTGGGCGGCCACCGCCCGGGCGGTCCAGCGGGCACTGCCCAGCAGGCGCCGGGCTTCGAGCAGCCGCCGCTCGTCGATGAGTTCGCGCGCCCCCGTGCCGGTGGCGTCCCGGGCTTCGAGCAGGCTGCACCGCAGGGCGTGAGGGACATCGAGCGGGCGACGCCCGAGGGAGCGGTGTTCGTCCAGGAGCTGGAGAGCCAGGCAGGGCGTCGGGGGCCCGGCGCGCCGGTCGGTACAGGCGCTGCAGGGGCGCCGCCCCCACCGCCTCCGTCGCTCAGTCTGCCCGTGCCGCCCGCCGCGGTGTACCGGTCCGCCCCGCGTCGCAGCGGCCGGCCGTCCGGCCGGGGGCCTCGCGGTCGCCTGTGCCGTGCCGCTCAGAGTGCTTGCCAGAGGCGGGCGAGCGCCGTCGTGGTGAGGACGCGGTCCGGATGCCCCTGCCCGGCGAGGCGGCCGTCCTGGAGAAGGAGGCACGCGTCCGCCGTGCGCGCGACGTGCAGGTCGTGGGTGGCCTGGACGACCGTCACCCCGTCGGCGACGAGTGCCGTCAGCAGCGCGCCGATCCGCTCCCTGGCCTCCGGGTCCAGACCGGTGGTCGGCTCGTCCAGGAGCAACAGGTCCGACTCCTGCGCCAACCCCTGCGCGATGAGGGCGCGTTGACGCTGCCCCCCGGACAGCTCGCCCAGTTGCCGGGCCGCCAGGTCCCCGATGCCGAGCCGTTCGAGCGCCGCGTCGACGGTGGCGTGGTCCTGGCGGGTCAGCCGGCGCCACGGGCCGCGCTCGCCCCAGCGCCCCATCTCGACCGTCTGCCGGACGGTGAGGGGCAGGGCGTCGCCGACGGCCGCGCGCTGCGGTACGAACGCCGGCGGCCGGTCCCCGGCGCGGTGGAGCTCACCGGATGTCGGATGGATCACACCGGCGAGCACGCCGAGCAGGGTCGACTTGCCGCTGCCGTTCGGGCCGACGAGCGCCGTCGTGGCCAACCTTGGTATGTCCGCGCTGAGTTGGTGAAGCACGGGACGGCCCGGGTAGCCGGCGCACAGTCCGTGGAAGCGGATGTGGGCTGCCCGCTCCACTGGTGGGGCGGGGGAGGGGCGCGGTTTGTTGAACATGGTTTTCATTGTAATGTCCTCGGCATGGACTGGTTGACGGCCCCGTTCGAGGTCACCTTCGTGCAGCGGGCCCTTTGGGGTGGGGTGCTCGTGTCCGCCATCTGCGCGCTGGCGGGCACCTGGGTGGTGCTGAGGGGGATGGCGTTCCTCGGTGACGCGATGTCCCACGGACTGCTGCCGGGCGTCGCGGTGGCGGCGCTCCTCGGTGGGAACCTGATGGTCGGCGCGGTGGTCAGTGCCGCCGTCATGACGGCCGGCGTCACCGCGCTCGGCCGTACGCCCAGGCTGTCCCAGGACACCGGCATCGGGCTGCTGTTCGTGGGCATGCTCTCGCTCGGCGTGATCATCGTGTCCCGCTCCCAGTCCTTCGCCGTCGACCTGACCGGTTTCCTCTTCGGTGACGTCCTCGCCGTCAGGGAACGGGACCTCCTCGTGCTCGCGGTGGCGCTGCTCGTGGCGCTGGCGGTCTCGGCGCTCGGCCACCGTGCCTTCCTGGCCCTGGCGTTCGACTCGCGCAAGGCCCACACCCTGGGGCTGCGGCCACGCCTGGCCCACGCCGTGCTCCTCGGCCTGCTCGGTCTGGCGATCGTCGCCTCGTTCCACATCGTCGGGACGCTGCTGGTGCTCGGACTGCTCATCGCGCCGCCGGCGGCCGCCCTGCCCTGGGCCCGCGGCGTGCGCGGGGTCATGGCGCTCGCCGCCCTGCTCGGCGCCGCGGCCACGGTCGGCGGCCTGTTGTTGTCCTGGCACATGGGCACTGCCGCCGGCGCGACCGTCGCGGCCCTCGCGGTGGGTCTGTTCTTCCTCTCCCACGCGCTGTCCGGACTGCGTGACCGGCGCGCACGCCACGTCCCCGCCGCCCCCGTACTCGAAGTCGACTGAAAGAGGCAGAGGCGATCGTCATGGCCGTCCGCAGAAACGTCCCTCCGGTGGCATCGGCCGCACTGGTGCTCACCGCGCTGCTCGTCACGAGCTGCGCCGAGGGAAAGGGCAACGACCCCCGCTCCGCGGTGAGTTCCCCGTCCGCCACGCCGCACGGGTACGTCGAGGGAGCCCGGGAGGCCGCCGAGCAGCAGGCCCGGCTCCTGGTGAACGATCCCGGCAGCGGACACACCAGGGTCCTCGACCTCATCACCGGCAAGGTGCACCGGATGGCCCAGGTGAAGGGCGCCGTCCGGCTGTGGACGGACGGCAGGTTCGGCTACCTCCACGGGCCCGGCGGCACCCGCGTAGTCGACACCGGCGCCTGGATGGTGGACCACGGGGACCACGTCCACTACTACAGCGCGGCGACACGGGACGTGGGCGAGCTCCCCGCGGACGGCCGGGCACAGGTGCGCAGCGACGCCGCGGTGACCGCGGTGACCGGTGAGGACGGGCGCGCCCTCCTCTACGACCGCGGCGCACTGGAGAAGGGGCGGATCACCTCCCCCCGGACGCTGCCGGGCGCATACACCGGACCCGTCGTGCCGTACGACGAGCACCTGCTCGCCTTCGCGAACGAGGAGGGCGGCACCCGGCTCGTCGTCCTGGACCGCGAGGGCGGGCGCGTGGCCTCCCCGGACGTGACGTGCGAGGAACCACGGGGGGACGCCGTCACCCGGCGCGGCGTGATCCTCGGCTGCGCCGACGGCGCCCTGCTCGTCCAGTCCGAGGACGGTGCCTTCACCGCCGAGGAGATCCCGTACGGGAAGGACGTCCCGGCGCGGGAACGGGCCACCGCCTTTCGCCACCGGCCCGGCAGCGACACCCTCACCGCCCCGGCCGGAGACGACGCGGTCTGGGTCCTCGACGTCACCGAGCGGACCTGGAAGCGGGTGGACACCGGGCCGGTCGTCGCCGTCAACACCGCGGGAGAGGGCTCCCCGCTCCTCGTCCTGGAGACCGACGGCGCGGTGCACGGCTACGACATCGCAACCGGAAAGCGGACGGCGCGGACCAACTCGCTGCTGACAGACGCGAAACGGGCCGGAGCCGCCGCCCCCGTCATCGAGGTCGACCGCAGCCGCGCCTACGTGAACGACCCCGAGGGCAAGAAGGTGTTCGAGATCGACTACAACGACGGCCTGCGCATCGCCCGTTCCTTCGACCTGGACGTCAAGCCGGTCCTCATGGCGGAGACCGGACGATGAGCCGCAACCGGACGAAGCAGCGCGCGCGGGCGGGCATCGCCCGGCTGCGCAGCCTGATCGCGGGCCTGCTCGCCCTCGCGGCAGCCGCGACCGCCACCGCCTGTGCGCCCGAGGGCGACCGGCCCGGCATCGTGGTCACGACCAACATCCTCGGTGACATCACCCGGGAGATCGTCGGCGACGAGGCCGAGGTCACCGTCCTGATGAAGCCCAACGCCGACCCGCACTCCTTCGGTCTGTCGGCGGTGCAGGCCGCCGAGCTGGAACGCGCCGACCTGGTCGTCCACAACGGCCTGGGCCTGGAGGAGAACGTACTGCGGCACGTGGACGCGGCCCGCGAGTCCGGGGTCGCCACCTTCGCGGCCGGCGAGGCCGCCGACCCGCTCACCTTCCGCCCGGCCGACGACGGCGGGCCCGAGGGCGGGAAGGGGCAGCCCGACCCGCACTTCTGGACCGACCCCGACCGGGTGCGCAAGGTCACCGGCCTGATAGCCCGTCAGGTCATCGAGAACGTCGACGGCGTCGACGCCGGCACGATACGCGCCAACGCCGACCGCTACGCGGGACGACTCTCCGATTTGACCTCCTGGATGGAGAAGTCCTTCGACCGCGTCCCCGCCGACCGGCGGGCCCTCGTCACCAACCACCACGTCTTCGGCTACCTCGCCGACCGCTTCGGCTTCGAGGTGATCGGCGCGGTCATCCCCAGCGGCACCACGCTGGCCTCACCCAGCTCCTCGGACCTGCGCTCCCTCACCGAGGCGATGCGGCGAGCGGGCGTGCGCACCGTCTTCGCCGACTCCTCCCAGCCCAAACGGCTCGCCGAGGTGCTGCGGGCGGAAGTGGGCGGCGTGGTCCGCGTCGTCGAGCTCTACTCGGAGTCCCTCACCGCAGAGGGCGAGGGCGCCGACACCTACCTGCGGATGATGCGCGCCAACACCACCGCCATGGTCACCGGCCTGACCGGCGAATGACCCTCCCGGCTCCCGGCACACCGGCCCCGTCGGGCCGGCACTCCACACCCCCATGCCGCCTGCGAGCGGCGCGGAAAGGAACACACTGATGAACAAGTCGACGCGCGGCAGAGCCCTCACGGGCACGGCACTGGCGCTCGCGGTCTCCACGGTGCTGACCGCCTGCGGCGGGGAGGACTCCTCCTCCGCCGGCACCAAGGCCGACGCGGCCGCGAGCTCCGCGCCCGCGACGCCGGTCAAGGATCCGCTGGTCGCCACGTTCGACGGCGGTCTGTACATCCTGGACGGCGAGAACCTGAAGCTCGCCGGGACCATCCGGCTCCCGGGCTTCAACCGGGTCAACCCGGCGGGCGACGAGGACCACGTCGTCGTGTCCACCGACAGCGGATTCCGGGTCCTGGACGCCACCGGCCGGGCCCTCACCGACATCGAGTACAAGGGCCCCAAGCCCGGTCACGTGGTCCGCCACGCCGGGAAGACCGTGCTCTTCACCGACGGCACCGGACAGGTCAACGTCTTCGACCCCGCCGAACTGAGCAGGGGCGAGAAGCCGGCAGGACGCACCTACACCTCCGCCGAACCGCACCACGGTGTCGCCATCCAACTGGCCGACGGCACACTGGTGAGCACCCTCGGTACGGAGGAGAAGCGCACCGGCGCGCTGGTGCTGGACAAGAACAACAAGGAGATCACGCGCAACGAGGACTGCCCCGGTGTCCACGGCGAGGCGGCCGCCCGGAACGAGGCCATCGGCATCGGCTGCGAGGACGGCATCCTGATCTACAAGGACGGCAAGTTCACCAAGATCGACGCCCCCGACGACTACGGCCGCATCGGCAACCAGGCCGGCAGCGACGCCTCACCGATCCTCCTGGGCGACTACAAGACCGACCCCGAGGCCGAGTTGGAGCGACCCACCCGCGTCTCCCTCATCGACACCGAGAAGAAGAAGCTGCGCCTGGTCGACCTGGGCGTCAGCTACTCCTTCCGCTCGCTGGGCCGCGGCCCGCACGGCGAGGCCCTGGTCCTCGGCACCGACGGCGCCGTCCACGTCATCGACCAGAACACCGGCGAGATCGAGAAGAGGATCCCGGCCGTGGGCGCGTGGCAGGAGCCGCTGGACTGGCAGCAGGCCCGGCCCACCCTCTTCGTTCGCGGGCACGTCGCCTACGTCTCCGAGCCCAGCCGGAAGGCGCTGCACGCCATCGACCTGGAGACGGGGAAGAAGATCACGTCCGTCACGCTGCCGGAGAGCACCAACGAGCTGTCCGGCGTGGTCGCCGGAGACTGACCGCGCCCCCTGCCCCCGCCGCGCGGCCTTCCGGCCGTGGCGGCGGGGGCGCTCGCGTCCCCGCACCGGGCGACCGGACGCGGCGGTCGGCCACGGCGAGGCACGCGGTGGGCCGGGCCGGGGCCGGCGCGGCAGCCCACCGCCCTGGTGGGCGGGGGCCGTTCGGGGCGCCCGGAGCCGGCCGCTGCGCATCCGCCGTCACCGCCCCACGGGATCGCCCTCGGCACCGTCGTCCGGGACACGCAGGGTGATGTGGCCGCCGTGATGCAGTGGTGTGCTCAGCCGCGCACGGGCCGCCTCGTGGCCGGTCTGCGCGTCGACGATGTGCACCTCGCCGTGGCCGCCGCGGGTGACCGCGATCCAGTCGGAGCCCGGTGAGGCGGCCACCGCACGGCGCTGGACGCCTTCCCACGGGCTCTCGCCACGACGCGGAGCGCCGTCCATCGCCGGCAGGGGGAAGCGGCGGACGACGTCGTCGGCGCCCAGAACGATCAGCTCGTCGCCGTCGGGGTGGACACGGGTGAAGACGGTGTGGCGCCGGGCGAGCGCCAGCCGGAAGACCAGTCCGGGGCCGAGGTCCGTGAGCAGCGTGCGGCCTGTTCCCAGCTCGTGCCGCCAGGCCTGGTTGGTCCACTCCGGCCAGCGCAGCGGGTCCGGGTCACCGCCGCGCAGCGTGGTCCACAGCGCCTGCCGCCGGGTGTCCAGCCGGAGGTACCAGCCCCGGGCGGGCGATTCCCACGGGATGACGCCCTCGGCGGCGAGGGCGTCGCCCTGCCTGCGGGCCCGGTGTACTCCCTGACCCGTGGCCGCGAACACGTGCTGCGAGCCGGGTACCTGCGCGTCTCCGTGTCCGTCGTCCGGCAGGGGCAGGACCGCGTGCGGGGTGACCGGGGGGCAGCCGGGCGGGGCGGCGAGGAGGTCCGCGAACTGGTGGACGGCCAGCCCGCCGGGCTCTCGGTGCCGCAGCACGACCAGGGGGTCGCCGCCGCCCAGCACCGTCACGCCCGGTTCGCCGATCCGGGTGCGGACCCGTGCGGCCTCCCCGGTGGCCAGGTCGAGGACCGTGAGCAGGTCCGACCAGGGTGCGCTGTTCTCGCCGAGGCCGGTCGTGACGGCCAGAAGGCGGCCGGACGGGTCGCAGGCGAGGTGCTCGGCGGGCACGGCGACCGGGATCGCCTGTTCCACGAGTTCCCCGGCGAAGGGATCGAGCACCAGCAGTTCGCCGCGACGGTCGTCGACACAGGCCACCCGTCCGCCCGGCAGCGCCAGGAAGCCGGCGTGCTCGGAGAGGTGACGACCCGTGAGGCGGCCCACCGTGGCACCGTCCGGCACGGTCAGCAACTGGAGGGATCCGGCCACGTGGTCGGAGACGAGCAGGACGGGCGGGGCGGCGGGCATGGGTCCTCCGGAAAACGATCTGGTGAAAACGATTATCATGTATCTTCGGTGCGTTCCCGGTACCTGAGAAGAAGCGAGGGCATCGATGCTGCGCTCACCGTCCACGTTCGTCCGCAGTTGGATCACCGCAGTGATGGTGGGTTCCGTCCTGGTCGGCTGCGGCTCGTCCTCGGAAGAACCCGCGACCGGCAAGGCCAAGGCCGCTGCGAAGACGGAAGTGACCGTCGAACCCATCAAGGCGGCCACGCGGTTGACCGACACCAACGGCGTCGAGATCTCCCTGGAGAAGCAACCCGAGCGCATCGTCTGCCTGTTCGCGCTGTGCGACGACATCCTGACGGAACTGGGCATCGTGCCCACGGCCACCAACAGCGCGCTGCTCGCCCACCCGGACTTCCTGGGGCCGGAGAAGGCCAAGAAGGTGGACGTCATCCCCGGCGGGTTCATCGCCCCGGAGGTGGAGGCGATCCTCTCCCACAAGCCCGATCTCGTGATCGGGCTGGGTGACACCCACGGCAAGCTCGCCCCGGCGCTCAAGGGCGCCGCCACGTTCTGGGCCATGCAGCCCGAGACCTGGCAGGACAGCGTCGGGTACCTGCGCGACGTCGCCGCGCTCACCGGCCGCACCGCCGAGGGGGAGAAGGCGGAGCGGACCTTCCGGACGAAGCTCGCCGAGGCCGAGAAGACCCCGAGCGAGAAGACCGCGCTCATCATCTACGGCAGTGACGAGAACTTCGGCGTCGCGACGCCGGAGGGCGACGTGGCCGCGAGCCTGTTCCCGAAGATCGCCGACTACCCGTGGAAGTCGCGTGGTGTGGAGGGCAGTTACAGCCTGGAGGAGATCCTCGCCCAGGGCGTCGACGTGCTGTTCGTCGAGACGATGAGCTTCGGCGACGCGGACGGCAAGCTGTCGGACAAGCTGGCCGGGAACCCCCTGTGGGGCAAGATCCCGGCAGTGAAGAACGGTGACGTGCACGAGGTGAACTCCGAGGTGTGGGCCAAGGGGCGCGGCACCCGTTCACTGGGCATCGTCCTCGACGAGGCGACGGCCGCGCTGCGGTGAGGAAGTTGCTCCCGGTGCCCGCCGCGGCCGATCGCGCCGCGGCGGGCGGACAGCGGCCCCCGCGCGGTGCGCGGAGGTGGCAACCGCTCCTGGTACTCGGGCTGCTGGCCGTCTCCTCGGTGTGCGCGCTCACTCTCGGCACCCCCTACGTTCCCCCGCACCGGCTGCCCGCCGCGGTCCTGGACGGGGACAGCACCCTCACGGGGATCGTCGTCACCGAACTCCGCGTACCCCGCCTGCTGCTGGCGCTCGTCGCCGGAGCCTGTCTGGGGGCGGCCGGACTGGTGCTCCAGGAGGCCCTGCGCAATCCCCTGGCGGTGCCGGAGATGCTGGGCGTGTCGTCCGGGGCGGCGCTGGGGGTGGCCGCGCCGCTGGTGCTGTCCCTCTCGCTGCCCGCCGCCGCCCAGCCCCTGCTGGCCATCGGGGGTGCTGCGCTCGGCGGAGGGCTGACGCTGCTCGTCGCCGGGATCGGCCGCAGTCCGTCCGCTGTGCTGCTGACCGGCGCGGCGGTGGCGGCCGCGCTGCAGGCCGCGCTGCTCGTCCTGATGGTCATGGCCGATCAGCTGGACCTCCAGCTGATCTACCGCTACCTGCTCGGCTCCCTCTCCGCCCGGACGTGGGAGGACGTGACCGGCCTGTGGCCGTGGCTCCTCGTCGCCGTGCCCGCGCTCGTGCTGTGCGCGCCGGTGCTGTCCGTGCTGCGGCTGGGTGACGAGGACGCCGAGGCGCTGGGCGTGCGGGCCCATCGCGCCCGGCTGCTCGCGCTGGCCATCGCCGTGGTGCTCATCGCCCCGGTGACGGCCGTGTGCGGGCCCGTCGCGTGGGTGGGTTTCCTCGCCCCGCACCTGAGCCGTTGGTTCGATCCCGCGGCGGGCGCGGTGCGCTGGCTCCCGTGGTCCGCGGCATGGGGCGCCGTCGTCGTGACGGCCGCCGACGTCCCGGCCAGGCTGGCGCTGGCGCCCGTGGAGACACCCGCCGGCGCCTGGACCGCCCTGCTCGGCGTGCCGGCCGGCGTCGCGCTGATGCGGTCGGGCGGCCGCCGTCGCGCGGACCGGCGTGCCCCGGCCTCGCCGGCGGCGCGCGAGCCGTTGCCCGGACCGCGCCGGACGGCACCCGGCGGAGCGGACGAGGGCCCCGGCGCCCGGGTGTCGCAGCACGCCCCCGTGGGCGGCCCCGGGCCGGGTGGGCCGGGCGGTGGCCGCTCCCGCGCTGCGGGGCGGACCGGAACAGGAACGGAGGACACGCGGTGACCCGGCGGTTCACGGCGCTCGCGGCACTGGCCGTGGTGTGCGCGGCGGTGGAGGTGGTGGCCGGGCGCGGCATGTCCCCGGGTACGGCCTGGGACGTCCTCAACGGTGGCGGTGACGCGACGGAACGCCACATCCTCCTGCAACTGCGCCTGCCCCGGCTCCTGGTGGCCCTCTGTGCCGGTGCCTGCCTCGCCGTGGCGGGGCTCGTCCTGCAGTCGGCCCTGCGCAATCCCCTGGCCGGGCCGGAGGTGACGGGCGTGACCCCGGGCGCGGTGCTCGGCGCCGTCACCGCGACCGCCCTGGGACTCGCCGGGTGGGACGCGCCGCTGGCCGTGGTCCTCGCCGCGTGCGCGGGCGGGTTCGCCGGAGCGGCCCTGCTCTGGCTGCTCGCCGGACGCGGGCGCGGTGATCCCGCGCAGACCGCCGTGCACGGAGTGCTGGTGTCGGCGGTGCTGGGCGGGCTCACCGCCATGGTGCTGCTCGTGGAGCCCGGCGAACTGGGCAGCGTCGTGCAGTGGCTGGTCGGCACCACGGAGGGCCGGGTGTGGCAGCACTGGCACCTGCTGTGGCCGTGGGCGGTCGTCTGGGGAGCCGCGGCCTGGCTGCTGACCGGGCCGTTGACCCTGCTGCGCTGCGGGGACGACATCGCCCTCGCCGCCGGCCTGTCCGCGCGCGGGGCCCGGACCCTGGCCCTGCTGTGTGCGGTGGCCCTGACCGCGGGCGCGGTGGCCGCCGTGGGCGCACTGGGTTTCGTGGGGCTGCTCGTGCCGCACCTGGCCGTGGCCGTCTTCGGCGCGGACCTGCGGGCGAGTCTTCCCGGGGCCGCCCTGACCGGCGCGGTCGTGGTGTGCGGGGCGGACGCTGCGGCGCAGCTGTCCTCGCGGCTGCTGGGGGCGGTGTTCGACGCCGGGCGGCTCACGCTGCCGGTCGGAGCGCTCACCGCATGCCTCGGCGCCGCCTTGTTGCTGGTCGTCGTGCGGCGCACGCCGAACCGTACGTTCTGAAGCTGACGTAAGGACTGAGGATGACCGAGTCCGTGGGGATCCACTTCGAGGGGGTTCACTTCGGCTATCCCGGCAGACCCGTGCTGCGGGGTGTCGACCTGACCGTCCGGCCGGGCGAACTGACCGCCCTGATCGGCCTGAACGGCTGCGGCAAGTCGACCCTGCTGCGACTGGCCGCCGGGCTGCTGCGACCCGGCGAGGGGCGGGTGCTGCTCGGCGGGGACGACCTCGCGAGCCTCTCCAGGCGCGCCACGGCACGCAGGGTGGCGCTGCTGCACCAGTCCGCTCCGGCCGTGCCGGGCATGACCGTGCGCCACCTCGTCCGTCAGGGGCGGTACGCGGCACGCGGTCCGCTGGGCATGCTGCGCGAGGGCGACGACCCCGTCGTGCACCGGGCGCTGCGCGACGTCGGGGTGGAGGACTGGGCCGACCGCGATGTCGACGCGCTGTCCGGTGGCGAGCGGCAACGGGTCCGGCTCGCGATGGCGCTCGCCCAGGACACCAGCGTCCTGCTGCTCGACGAGCCGACCACGTACCTGGATCTGCACCACCAGCTCGACGTGTTGCAGACGGTCGTGCGGCTGCGCGAGGAGCGCGGGCTGACCGTCGTGATGGTGCTGCACGACCTCGCCCACGCGGCCCGGTTCGCCGAACGCGTCGTCGCCCTGCGCGACGGCCGTGTGGTGGCCGACGGAGCGCCCGGGGAGGTCGTGACACCGCGGTTGCTGGCCGAGGTGCTGAAGGTGGCCGGCCGGGTCGGCCGGGACCCCGAGGGCGGCTGGCCGGTGTGTTACCCAGATCACCCTCTCCCCGCTCTAGAATATGAAAATCAGATTCATTAGGGTGTGGTCACGGCGCTCGACCGAACGCCGTATCTCCCTGCTGATGAAGGAGAGTTCATGGAAAACGAGCAGATCTTCACGCCGATCGCCGACCCGGGCCAGCTGGCTCACGCCTCCGCTTCCCACTCCAACGCGCTCGTCGAGAACCCCTTCGAGGACACCGAGGAGTAAGCGAGGGCCCAACCACCCTCGACCGTGGGCCCGCCCGATGCCTTCCGGGCGGGCCCACGCCCGTCCCAGTCCCGCCGACAGGAGGAACACCGTGTCCCGCAGCCGACTCGTCCCCGGCGCCGAGGTCGTCGCCGTGCCCGGGCGCGGCCTCGCCGTCCGCACCCCCGCGGGGGAGTTCTTCAGCGTCAGGACGTCAGGCGTCGACGAGGACGCGCTGCTGTCCCTGCTCAGCGGAGGGGCCGCGGCCCCCGTGGAGGGCGAACTGGAGCGCGTGCTGCGGGGGTTCGAGGACGCCGGCTACCTGGCGGAAGCAGCGCGGCCACCAGCCTGGCCCGCCGCTCGCCGTGACGTCCGGATCCTCGGCGACCCGGTGCTGACCGAACCGCTCGCCGCCCAGCTGGCCGCCCTGGGCGCGAGGCCGCGCACGACCGGGGCCGTGACCGCCGCCGACCGGGCACCCGTGGGTCTCGAGGACCTGCTCGACGGAGACCCGGCCGCGGTCGTGTGGTGCCTGGACGGACCCGTGCCGGACGGCTTGTGGGACGCCGCCGACCGGTTGCCCGACCACGGCGTCGCCTGGCTGCGCTGCCACCGCGAGGGCTGGCAGGCCTACGTCGAGCCGCTCGCCGCCGTTCCCGGAGACGTCACGTCGGCCCACGTCCGGTCCCGGCGGCTCGCCGCCACGCCCGCCCACCGCGAACTGGCCGCGTACTGGAGCGGACCCCGCACCTGCGGCGCACCCGTCCGGCTCGGCGCTCCCGCCGCCACGCTCCTCACGGCACTGCTCGCGGACGACCTCGACCGGTGGGCCACCGGCGCCCCCGATCCGGCGAACCCGCCGGCGCGGCGCCGTCTCCGACGGGTGGACCTGCGCACCCTGACCATCACCGAGCACCCCGTCCTGCCGGTGCCCGACGTCGCACCGATGCCGAAGAAGAACGGATGACGGCGTTCAGCGTGGCGGTGGAGGGACTCGCCACCGACGTCCGGCTCCCGGCCGGTGACGGCCCCTTCCCGGCCGTCCTGGTGCGCACCCCCTACGACCGGACCCGGCACGGGGCCGAGGCGGACGGCTGGGCCCGCCGCGGGTTCGCCGCCGTCGTCCAGGACGTGCGGGGCCGGTTCGCCTCGCCGGGGGAGTGGCACCCGTACACGTACGAGGCCGACGACGGGGCGGCGACCGTCCGCTGGATCCGGCGGCAGCCGTGGAGCGACAGGCGGACGGTGGCCGTCGGCGCCTCCTACGCCGCCCACTGCGCCCTCGTCCTCGCGCTCGACGTGCCCGAGGACGCCCGGCCCGACGCCGTCATCGCGGCCGTGCCCGCCCTCGGCCCGGCGGAGACGGCGCGCGAGGTGTCCGGCGTGGAGCGGCTGCTGTCCCGCGCCGGATGGTGGGCCGCCCACGGCGACCGGCGCGACTCCGACGACCGCGCGCTGGACAAGGCCCTCGCCGCCGACCCCGCACTGCTCACCCACCTGCCGCTGGCCGGCCTCCCCGAACGGCTGGGCCGCAGCCTGCCCTCCTGGGCGGACCTGTGGCGGCACCGCGACCGCGGCCGCCTCCTGGCCAGGGCGGTACACGCCGGGTCGCCCCTGCTCGCGGTGGGCGGCCACCACGACCACTTCACCGACGACACGGTCGCGCTGTGGCGCGCCTGGGGCGGATCCTCGGCCCGGATGCTGCTCGGACCCTGGGGCCACTCCCTCGTCGGCGCGCCCGGGCCCGACGCCGGCCCCGCCCACCGGCTGAACCTCGGCGGGCTGTACGTGCGCTGGGCCCGCAGCGCCCTCAGCGGTGAACTCACCCCCGGCCACCGGGGCGCCCAGGCCCTGGGCGGTGCCGACCTGTGGCTGCCCGCCGGCGCCGAGGGCGAGCCCCGCACGGCCCGCACGCGGCTGGTGCACGGCCCCGGCTTCACCGCCGACCCCGACCGGCCCGTCCGCTCCGACGACCTGACCGTCCCCACCGGCGGTCCCCCCGACCGCTGCCTGCTGGTCACGCCGCCGCTGCCCCGTCCGCTCGACGTGGTCGGCCCCGTCAGCGCGCGCCTGCGGGCCACGGCGCACAGCCCCTGTGCCGACTGGGCCGCCCGGCTCGTCGCACTCACACCGGACGGGACCGCCGAGCGACTCGCCGTCGGCGTCGTCCGACGTGCCGAACCGGCGGGCCGGGAAACCTCGTTCACCATCGGCCTGGGCCGGCTCGCACGCCGGCTGCCGGCCGGCACGCGGCTGCGCCTGGAGATCGCCGGACACCACTTCCCGGCCCACGCCCGCAACCCCCACACCGGCGACGACCCCATGACGGCCGGCCGGCTGCTCGCCTCCCGGCGGGAGGTCGACCCGCACAGTGTGGCGCTGACCCTCCCCGTCCTGCCGTCCCGTCCCGCCCCCGTCGACCCCGTCGAGGAGATCCTGCGATGACGACGCTGCCGTTGGAAGCACTCGTCGACCCCGTCTGCGGCATCGTCCGCGAGGTCGAGCCCGTCGAACACCCCGCGGGCGCCCCGCCCCGTTACACCGCGTTCACGGCCGAGATATCCGACGCCCGCAGACACGGGCTGTGGCCCGCCGACCGGGTCTCCCTCGGCACCACCTTCGGCGACCCCGGGCAAGCCCGCGTCGCCGCGATAGCCGAGGGGATCGAGCGGTACTGCGGCAACCGTGTGCCGCCGCACGGCCATCCCGACGCCCCCCTGCGGGCCGCCGCTGCCGAACTGTCCGAGAAGGGCCTGCGGTTGTACGGCCCCGGCGACCTGCCCGCGTACGCCGACTGGCAGTACGCCCGTGAGAAGTTCCCCTACCGCCCCCTCACCCCCGCCACCCCGGCCCTGTGGACGCGCGGAACCGAACTGCTGCCCGACGGGCGGGCCGCGGAGGTGTGGGCCCCCGTCGCGCTCACCCACCTCAACTGGCGCCAGGGCGAACTGCGCGAGCTGCCCCGCACCCACCACCTCAACTACGCCGGCATCGCCACCGGACAGGGCTTCGACGACGCCGTCGAACGCGGCCTGCTGGAGATCGTCGAACGCGACGCCCTGGAACTGTGGTGGCACCTGGACGGCCCGGCCCGGGGCATCGACCCGGCGAGCGTACCCGGCCTCGCCGACGACCTGGCCGGCTCCGCCCTCGACGTCCACCTCGTCGAGATGCCCTCGGAGTTCGCCCCCTGCATGGCCGCGCTCGTCCACGACCCGCGCCTCGGCCTGTACGCGGCCGGGTTCGCCTGCAAGTACGACCCGGCCGAAGCCGCCCGCAAGGCCGTCCTGGAAGCCGTCCACACCTGGGTGTTCACCCAGGGCCTGACCGGCCCCGACGGCTGGGTGTTCCAGGCCGTCCAGGCCGGGCTGCTCGCCCGCGGGCTCTACCTGGAGCACCGCGCCGACGGGCGGTACCTCGACGCGTGCGGCGAGCAGTTCGAGCACGTCCGCGACCTGGGCGCCCACGTGCAGGTGTGGCTGGACGAACGGATGGCGGCCGAGGCCCGGCGGTTCACCGCCCCCGCGCTCGGCACCGTCTCCGTCGACCAGGTCGAACCCGGCAGCCGGAAGCGCCTGGAGAACGCCCTGCGGGCGGGCGGCCACCGTGTGATGACGTTCGACCTCACCACCGAGGACGTGGCCGAGACGCCCCTGCGGGTCGCCCGGGTCCTCGTCTCCGGACTCCTGCCCAACGCCCCGGCCGCCTTCGGCTACTTCGGCTGCCCGCGCCTCGCCGAAGCCGCCGTCGCGCGCGGCTGGCGCACCACCCCGCCGAGCGCGCCGGAGGACTTCACGCTGGCGCCTCCACCGCACATGTGAGGACCGCCGTGGAACACCCCCGCGAGGACCACCCGGCGGACCTCGTCGCCGCCCTCGCCCTCGCCCGCTCCCCGCAGGACCCCGGGCCGGACACGCCCGCCGGACGACCCGTGCGCGCCTGGCCCGGGCCGTCCCTGCCGATCCCGCAGGCCCGCCCGGCGGAACTCGACCTGGGGGCCCTGCTGCGCCTGTCCCTGGCGGCCTCGGACGACTCCGGACGCATGCGGCCGACACCGTCCGCCGGCGCGCTGCACCCGGTCAACACCGAACTGGTCGTGGGCGCCGGATGCTCCCTGCCGCCCGGCCGTTACGGCTACGACCCGCTGCGCCACCGCGTCCACCGCCTCGGCCGGACCCCCCACGGCACGCCGCCGGGCGCGACCGCCCGGCTCTCCGTCACCGCCCGGCGCACGGTGTCCCACTACGGCCACCGGGCCTGGCCCCTGTTGCTGCTCGACACCGGGCACGCCTCCGCGGCGCTGCTCCTGGCCGCCCGCGTCCTGGGCACGCCCACCCCCGAGGCGCGACTCGACGGACTCACCGAGAACCCCCTGGCCGACGTGCGCCTCCCGCCGCCCGACGGGCAGCGCCGGACCCCCGCGGCCCACGGCCCCCACGTCCCGGAACTGCCCGGGGGCACACCCACCCCGGCCGAACTGCTGGAGCGCCGCAGCACTCCACCACCGCTGCCGGGCACCCCCTCCCACGAGGTACTGCGGACACTCCTGGCCACCGCCGAACGGGCCGCCGCCGACGACCTGTTGCACTGGTGCGCCGCGGTCGGCCCGCCACGGCCCGGCCTCGTGCGCCTGGCACCCGACGGCACCCTGCGGCGGTACGCGGCGGGCGAGGCCCGCCCGACGCTCGCGGCCTGGGCCGCCGGCCAGGCGTGGATCGCGGACGCGGGGGCCGTCCTGCTCGCCCACGGCTGTCCCGCGGACGCCGACGCCGCGCACGTCCGCCGCGCCCACCTGCGGGCCGGCTTCGCCGTCCACCTGGCCCACGTCACCGCCCTGCGCCACGGCCTGGCGGCCCG
Organism: Streptomyces sp. NPDC044921; assembly: GCF_056432865.1. Lineage (NCBI taxonomy): Bacteria > Bacillati > Actinomycetota > Actinomycetes > Kitasatosporales > Streptomycetaceae > Streptomyces > Streptomyces sp. NPDC044921. Next base: position 48,323 of record NZ_JBWKIF010000030.1, on the reverse strand, counting down.
GCCCGTCGGCTCCTGGCAGCAGGCGGATCTCGGCGCCGCCCTCGGAGCCGCGCCGGGCCGGGACTGGGTCGTCCACGCACTGGCCCTCGGCACCCGCCACGCCGACGAGGAGAACACCACGTGATCGTCCACCCCGAGCTGCGCCGCGCCGCACGGCGCGCACGGCGCCCCCTGCTGGCCGCCACCCTCCTGCAGGGCGTCGTCACCCTCACCCACCTGGCACAGGCCGCCCTGCTCGCCCTCGCGCTCGCCGGCCTGGCCCGCGGTGACACCGGCCGGCTCCCCTGGCTGCTGGCCGCGGTGCTCGCCGTCGTCGCCGTGCGCGCCGGGCTCGCGGTGTGGCAGCGGCGCACCGCCACCCGTGCCGGGGCCCGGGTCAGGGTCGGCCTGCGGGACGAACTCCTCGCGCACCTGGGCCGGTTGGGACCCGCCCACCTGACCACCGCGCGGGCCGGAGCCGTCCGCACCACCCTCGTCGACGGAGTGGAGGGCGTCGACGCCTACGTCTCCCGCTACCTGCCTCAGCTCCTGATCACCCTCACCGTGCCGCCCCTGGTCCTCGCCGCCCTGGCCGCGATCGAACCCCTCGCCCTGCTCGGCCTCGTTCCCGCCCTGCTCCTCGCCCTGGCCGGGCCGCGCGCCTGGGACCGGCTCCTCGCCGCCCGTGGCAAGGAGCACTGGGACACCTACGAGGAGTTGGGCGCCGACTACCTGGAAGCCCTCCAGGGCATGCCCGCCCTGCGCGCCGCGGGCGCCGTCGGCCGCACCCGGGCACGCCTGGAGGAGCGGTCCGCGGCCCTGCACCGCGCGACCGTCGCGAAACTGCGGGTGTCCCTGGTCGACACCGGCATCACCGACCTCGCCATCCAGGGCGGTACCGCGGCCGCCGCGCTCCTGGCGTGCTGGTCGGCCGTCACCGGATCCACCACGGCGACCGCCACCTACCTGGTGCTGCTGCTGGCGTCCGAGTGCTTCCGCCCGGTCCGCGACCTCGCCCGTGAGTGGCACGCCGGATACCTCGGGGCGTCGGCCGCCGACGGCCTCGCGGCCCTGCGCACCGCCGAGCCGGCAGTCCCCGACACGGGAACGGCCCCCGCCCGCTGGCAGGGGCCGCCCGAAGTGCGCTTCGACGACGTCCACTTCACCTACGACGGCGCCCCGGCGCCCGCCCTGGACGGCGTCTCCTTCACCGCGCAGGCGGGACGGACCACCGCGATCGTCGGCCCCTCCGGCGCGGGCAAGTCCACCCTGCTGGCCCTGCTCCTGCGCCACCACGACCCGCAGAAGGGCGGCATCACCCTCGACGGCCGCCCCACGACCGACTACGCACTCGACTCGCTGCGGCAGGGCATCGCCGTCGTCTCCCAGGAGACGTACCTCTTCCACGCCACCATCGCCGACAACCTGCGCCTGGCCCGGACCGGCGCCACGGACGACGAGCTGACCGCGGCGGCGCGCGCCGCCGGGATCCACGACGAGATCACCGCCCTTCCCGACGGCTACGACACGCTCCTCGGCGAACGCGGAGCCACCCTCTCCGGCGGCCAGCGGCAGCGCCTGGCGCTCGCGCGGGCCCTGCTGGCCGACGCACCGGTACTCGTCCTCGACGAGGCCACCAGCTCGGTCGACCAGCGCCGCGAGGCGGCCATCGTCCGCGAGCTGCTCCACGCGGCGAGCGGCCGGACCGTCCTGGTGGTCGCCCACCGGCTCGCGGCCGTCCAGCAGGCCGACCGCATCGTCGTCCTCGACGCCGGGCGGGTGGACGCCGTCGGCGAGCACGCCGCCCTCGCCGAGGCCGGCGGCGTCTACACCCGGCTCGTCGAGTCCGGCCGCGTCCACCGAGGGGAACTCGCCGCATGAGCACCACCGCCGCCCGACCCGCCGCCGGCGACGCACCCGGGCGCGGCGCGCTGCGTGCCCTGCTGCCCGCCCTGGCCGAGCACCGCGCCATGACGGCCCGCACCTGTGCCGCCGCCTGCCTCGAACAGGGCTCCCTCGTCGCGCTGCTGACCCTGGCCGCCCACACCGTGGGCGTCGCCGTCACCGAGGGGCGCGCCCCGTCCACCGCGACCGTCACCGCGCTCACCGTCCTCGTCGCCGTACGCGCCCTGATGACCTGGCGGGAGATGGACCTCTCGCACGACCTCGCCTACCGGGTGCTGGCCGCACTGCGCGTCCGCGTCTTCGACGGACTCGCCCGCAGCGCGCCCGCCCGGGTCGCCGGCCGGCGCAGCGGAGACCTCGCCGCCACCGCCATGGCCGACGTGGAGGCACTGGAGTTCTTCTACGCCCACACCACAGCCCAACTGCTGGCGTCGGGCACGGTCCTGGCGGGCGGTTCCGTCGTCCTCGCCACGGTGGAGCCGTGGCTGCTGGTGGCCGTGCTGCCGGTCGCGGCCCTCCTCGCGGTGGCGCCCTTCGCCGACGCACGCGCCCGCGCGGAGCGCGGCGGCCGCACCCGGACGGCCGTGGCGAGACTGTCGGCCGACACCGTGGAGACCATCGACGGACTGCGCGAACTGCTCGCTTCCGGTGCCCTGGCGCGACGCCGCCGCACGCTCGCGGAGCGCGGGCGGCAGGTGGGTGACGCCCAGCGCGCCGAGGCCACGGGGGAGGCCGTGGCCGCCGCGGTCCGCGACCTCCTCATCGTGGCCGCGGTCCTCGGCGTGGTGACCGCCGCGGCGCACTCCGTGACCGCCGGACGGCTGCACGGCGCATGGGCACCGGCGGCCATGGCCCTTGCCCTGTCCGTCCTCGGGCCCGTCGCGGAATCGGCCCGGGCGCTCAGCCAGGCCGTCGCACTGCGCGCCGCCGCCTCCCGCGTCGGCGCGGCCGTCAAGGCCCCCGCGCTCGCCCCGCCGCCCACCGCCCCACGCCCCCTTCCTCCCGGACCGCTGGGCGTCCGGCTGCACCGGGTGAGGTTCGGCTACGGCGGCGAACCGGTGCTCAACGGCGTGGACCTGACCGTCCCCGCGGGGCAGACACTCGCCCTAGTCGGCGCCTCGGGCGCCGGCAAGTCGACCTGTGCCCACCTGCTGGCCCGCTTCTGGGACCCGGCCGCCGGAGCGGTGCAGTTGCTGCCCGCCGACGGCGAACCCGTGGACGTGCGTGAGGTGGGCGACGCGGAACTGCGGCGTGCGCTGGTGCTGGTCGGGCAGGACACACCGCTCCTGCACGGCACCCTGGCCGAGAACCTGCGGCTCGCCGCGCCCGAGGCGGACGACGAGGCGCTCGCGGAGGTGGCACGGCGGTGCGGCGTCGACCGGATCGCCCCGATGGACGCCCTCGTCGGCGAGCGCGGCGCCACGCTCTCCGGCGGCCAGCGCGCTCGTATCGCGCTCGCCCGCGCGCTGCTGGTGCGGCCACGCGTCCTCGTGCTCGACGAGTCCACCGCCCATCTGGACAACACCGGCGACGCCCAACTCGCCGCCGTCCTGGCCGAGGAGAGCCGCACGACGATCGTCATCGCCCACCGTCCGGCCACCATCCGCCGTGCCGACCGCATCGCCGTCCTGGAGCGGGGCCGCATCGCGGAGGAGGGCACCTGGGAGGAACTCACCGGCCGTCCCGACAGCGCGCTCAACCGGATACTCACCGTCACGTCCTGAAGGGACCGGATCAAGGCGTTGAGGCGATACCGGGCGTTCTCGCTGTCGCGGGTCAGGAATCGGTGCCCGCCTCGGGGTCACCACCGGCACGGCGGGATCCCACGTGAACACCCTGCCGCGGCACCACCGACGACCGCCGGCACCACAGGTCACGGAGTCGGCACCGGCCCCCGCCACCCGGTGGCCGCCCGTCTCCGCGACCTCCGGAGAACAGGGACGCGCCGACGCCCTGCGCGCGTTGCGCTCCGCGCTCGACGCGCGGGACACGGCGCACGTCGAGGTGCTCGCCGACGAACGCGACAGCTCCGTCGACGACCTCGGCGTGCTTCGTGGGCGGCGCCCTCGCCCTGATCGGCCTCACCGTGCTCATCGCCGGCGCCGGCGTCGGCTCCACGACCGTCCTGTCGGTCGTCGAACGCGTCAGGGAGGCCGGCCTGTTGCGCGCGGTCGGCCTGTCCCGCCGGGGCCTGGGCATCGCCCCGACCCTCGAGGCCACGCTGTACGGACTCGTCGGCACCGCCATGGGCCTGCTGCTCGCCGTCCCCTATTCCTGGCTGCTGGTCGCAGCGACCGGCGCCAACGCGTCCGTGGAGTTTCCCGTGGTGCAGATCCTCGGCACGGTCGTCGCCATGGCCGCCCTCACCGGTCTGGCCGGTGCCCTGCCGGCCAGGCGCGCGGCCCGCGTCAGCCCGGTGACGGCCCTGACGGCCGACGGGTGAGACGCGGTCGCGGGCGGGCCCGGCCTTCCGCCGGGCCCGCCCGTGGCCGGCTCCGTACCGGAGCCGGACCCGTGTCACACCGTCAGCGCCGCAGCGTCAGCAGACCCGGACGGTACGGCAGGAGGCCGTAGTCGCCGCCCGAGTTGGGGCTGCGCCCCTGGTACAGCAACTGCAGGTTGCAGGGATCGACGGTCATGGTCTGGTCGGCGCTGGTGCGGATCAGTTCGCCATGGCTGATGTCGTTGGTCCAGGTGGCGCCACTGTTGGCCTTGCCGGCGAAGGGATTGCTCTCGGTCGCGGCCTGGGGTGTCCACGAGCCGTTCAGGCTGGTCGCCGTGAAGGAGCGGAAGTAGCGGCCCTGGGAACCGATCGCTTCGACGATCATGAGGTAGCGGTTCTGGCCCTGCAGCTTGTAGACCTGCGGGGCTTCGAACAGGTTGTTCGTCGTGTCGCTCATGACCACGGTCGAGGTCGAGCCGAAGCTGCCCGGGAAGTTCCCGATGGGCATGCTGGCCCGGTAGATCTTGCCGTTGTCACCGGCGAAGAACAGGTACATGTTCGTGCCGTCGCCGATGATCGTCTGGTCGATGGGGCCCGTTCCGGAGCCGGTGATGCTCCCGGAGAACAGCACCTGCTCGGACGACCAGCCGTTCGGGTTGGTGGGGTCGCTCGACGTGCGGTAGGAGAAGGCCGTCCTGCCCCACTGGTAGGCGAGCACCCAGATGTTCTTCGGGGCGAAGTAGAAGAGCGTGGGCGCGACGGTGGACGACGACATCGTGTTCTGGCTGGCCGAGGCCATCTCCGACCAGTTGCTGAACAGGCCGAAGTTCATCGAACCCCAACGCGTGCCCGTGTCGTGCGTCGTCGCGTAGACGAGCTGCCTGCCGTTGTAGGGGGCGACGGTGAAGTCCTTCAGCGAGACCCACCCCGGCTTGGGCTGTGCGAGGGCCCCCGTCGACGTCCAGCGGTAGGACGAGGGAAGACTGCACGTCCCGGGGGTGTCGGCGCCGACCTTCACGAGTTGCCACTGCTGGTTGGTGCCGCCCCAGTCGTCGTACTGGACGATGTTGGCGTTGTCGGCGGTGGAGGCGCCCTGCACTTCGAGGGCCTTGTTGCTGTGGCGCGAGATGAGCCTCACGTGGCCGTCCGGGCTGTCGGCCAGCCGCCACTGCTGGTTGGTGGCGTTGAGGTCGGTCCACTGGACGATCGAGCCGCCGTTCGCGGTGGACCAGTTGTGGAGGTCGAGCACCTTGCCGGAGTGGCGGGACTTGATGCGGTAGTAGCCGCCCCCGGCGTCGACGAACTGCCATTGCTGCTGGCTCTGGTCGTTCCTGGACCACTGGGTGATGCGGGCGCCGTCGTTGGTCGCCATGTTGTAGACGTCAAGGGCTTTGCCGCTGTTGCGGTTGACCAGCACATACGAGGCGTTGGGATCCACGGTGGCCGCCTCGGCGGGCTGGGCGCCGAGGAAGGTGGCCACGAGCAGCAGGGGTGCGAGGACGGCGAGTAAGCGTCTGGGGCGGGCCGGGGACGGGTGGCGGAGCCACATCAGAGGGCCTCCTTGGGGGGTGGGGTGAGGTCCCGATGAACCGGGGAGCGGAGGGCCGGGAACACGGCCGATCTCGAAAGTTTCGAGGAATTCCCGGATGTCATGACGGCCCAAGCTAGGAATGCGGGGCCGTTCGGTCAAGCCTTTCAACTGAACTGTCCACAAACAGCGCCCGCCCTCCGGATCGGAGATCTGACGCGCCGGGTGCCGCTCAGGCGTCGTACCGGCTGGATGATCCCGCCAGGATTCCGAATTGTTTCGAGCCGGGAATCGAAACTTCTTCTGCGGAAAGTGTTGACGACCGTCACCGTCGCCTCAATCATCCCTGTCTGAGAAACCGGGCGTGGTTCGGTATGCCGAACGGCGTCGCCCGTGGGGGCCACCCGTGCCGCACGGCAGAGCCACGTCCGGCCGCACAACAGATCGGCGTACCAAGGCACTTGCGCCACCCGTTTCGTTCCGGTGAGGTCCGCACCAGTGCGTCCTGGCTCTGCGCGCTGTCCCGTTGCAGCGGTGCGCGAGGCGCCGTGTGGCGGCCCCCCGGCTGAGCCGCGATGGAGCCCCCCCATGTCTGTGCCGAAGCGCCGCCGGCCGCCGAGCGTCACGCGACGGCCGACCGGGTGCCGTCCGTGCCGGCCGAGACCGCCCTGTCCCCGCGGCCTTGGTGTCCCGTGACCCCGGTGTCCGGTGACCGCGCTGTCCGGTGATTCCGGGCCGCCCGGGCTCCGGCCCCGTTCCGTCCGGCCGCCGGGCGGAAGCGGACGGCGCACTGTCCCTGCGCTTCAGACCTTCCGTGACTTCTACCTTGGAGGCACAGTCATGGGCTCGTATGCCCTTCCCAGAACCGTTGTCCGCCGGAGGCTCCGCGGCCTGCTGCTGGCACTGGTCGCCGGTGTCCTCGGTACGGTCGGCGCACTGGCCGCGCCGCCGGCCGCACACGCCGCCGAGAGCACGCTCGGTGCCGCCGCCGCCCAGAGCGGCCGCTACTTCGGCACCGCCATCGCCTCGGGCAGGCTCGGCGACTCGACGTACACGACGATCGCGAACCGCGAGTTCAACTCGGTGACGGCCGAGAACGAGATGAAGATCGACGCCACCGAGCCGCAGCGGGGCCAGTTCAACTTCACCGCCGCCGACCGCGTCTACAACTGGGCGGTGCAGAACGGCAAGCAGGTGCGCGGTCACACCCTGGCCTGGCACTCCCAGCAGCCCGGCTGGATGCAGAGCCTCAGCGGGAGCGCGCTGCGCCAGGCGATGATCAACCACATCAACGGCGTGATGGCCCACTACAAGGGCAAGATCGCCCAGTGGGACGTCGTGAACGAGGCCTTCGCCGACGGCAGTTCCGGAGCCCGGCGCGACTCCAACCTGCAGCGCACCGGCAACGACTGGATCGAGGTCGCCTTCCGCACCGCGCGCGCCGCCGACCCGGCCGCCAAGCTCTGCTACAACGACTACAACGTCGAGAACTGGACCTGGGCCAAGACCCAGGCCATGTACGCCATGGTCCGCGACTTCAAGCAGCGCGGCGTGCCGATCGACTGCGTCGGCTTCCAGGCGCACTTCAACAGCGGCAGCCCTTACCACAGCAACTTCCGCACCACCCTGCAGAACTTCGCCGCCCTCGGTGTCGACGTGGCCATCACCGAACTCGACATCCAGGGCGCCCCCGCCTCGACCTACGCCAACGTGGTCAACGACTGCCTGGCCGTCCCGCGCTGCCTCGGCATCACCGTCTGGGGTGTGCGCGACACCGACTCCTGGCGAGCGGAGCAGACGCCGCTGCTGTTCAACGGCGACGGCAGCAAGAAGCCCGCCTACACCGCCGTCCTCAACGCGCTCAACGGCGGTACCACCACGCCCCCCGCGGGCTCCGGACAGGTCAAGGGCGTCGCGTCGGGCCGCTGCCTGGACGTGCCCAACAGCAGTACCAGCGACGGCACCCAGCTCCAGCTGTGGGACTGCCACAACGGCACCAACCAGCAGTGGGCGCACACCGCCGCGGGCGAGCTCAGGGTCTACGGCAACAAGTGCCTGGACGCCGCCGGCACCGGCAACGGCGCCAAGGTGCAGATCTACAGCTGCTGGGGCGGTGACAACCAGAAGTGGCGCCTCAACTCCGACGGATCCATCGTGGGGGTCCAGTCGGGCCTCTGCCTCGACGCCGCCGCGGGCGGCACCGCCAACGGCACCCTGATCCAGCTCTACTCCTGCTCGAACGGCGGCAACCAGCGCTGGACCCGCACCTGACATGGCCGGCCACGAACGAAAGGGCGAATCGATGACGGCCTGCGGTGCGGCTTCCCTCGCCGCTCCACGAAGGCATCGCTGGTGGTCCAGGGTCGCCGCCCTGGTGGCGGCGACCCTCGCGATCGGCATGCTCACCTCGGTGAAACCGACGCCCGCCGAGGCGGCGACGGTCGACCCCAACGCCTGGTACGTCCTGGTGAACCGCAACAGCGGCAAGGCCCTGGACGTCTCCGGCGCGTCCACCGCCGACGGCGCGCGGATCGGCCAGTGGGCCCGCAATGACGGCCCCAACCAGCAATGGCAGTTCGTGGACTCCGGCGGCGGCTTCTACCGCCTCAAGGCCCGGCACTCGGGCAAGGTCCTCGACGTGGCCGGCGCCTCGACCGCGGACGGTGCCGCGATCCAGCAGTGGGCCGACCACAACGGGTCCAACCAGCAGTTCCGCCTGGCCGACTCCGACGCGGGCCACGTCCGGCTGATCAACCGCGCCAGCGGCAAGGCGGTGGAGGTGCAGGGCTCCTCCACCGCCGACGGGGGCAACGTCGTCCAGTACTCCGACTGGGGCGGCGCCAACCAGCAGTGGCAGATGGTCAAACTGTCGTCCGGTGGCGCCGGCGGATGCGGCAGCGCCCCGACTCTGACGAGCGGTACGCACACCATCCAGAGCGGCGGCAAGAGCCGCAGCTTCATTCTGAGGGTCCCCGCCAACTACGACAGCAACCGCCCCTACCGGCTGATCTTCGCGTTCCACTGGCGGGGCGGAACCGCCGGCGACGTCGCCTCGGGCGGCACGAGCGGCAGCGCCTGGTCCTACTACGGCCAGCAGGAACAGTCGAACAACAGCGCCATCCTCGTCGCCCCCCAGGGCCTGGGCAACGGCTGGGCCAACACGGGCGGTGAGGACGTCACCCTCGTCGACGACATGATCCGGCGCATCGAGGGCGGCCTCTGCGTCAACCCGGCACAGCGCTTCGCCACCGGATTCAGCTGGGGCGGCGGCATGAGCTACGCGCTCGCCTGCAGCCGGGCGAACGTCTTCCGGGCCGTCGCGGTCATCGCCGGCGCTCAGATCAGCGGGTGCAGCGGCGGCACCCAGCCCATCGCCTACTTCGGGATCCACGGCATCAGCGACTCCGTCCTCGGCATCGCACAGGGACGGTCCCTGCGCGACAGGTTCGTCAGCAACAATGGCTGCGCCGCCCAGAGCCCGCGCGAGCCCGCGCCGGGCAGCCGCACGCACATCACCACCAGCTACTCGGGCTGCCGCGCCGGATACCCGGTGCAGTGGGCCGCGTTCGACGGAGGCCACATACCCGGCCCGGTCGACGGCTCCTCCGGCGAGAGCGGCGTCACCACGTGGACCAAAGCAGAGATCTGGAGGTTCTTCGCCCAGTTCCAGTGACACACCCGCACCACGGAGTGGGGCCAGGTGATCCTGGCTCCACTCCATCGGCGTCCGCACGCCCTGCCGGGCCGCCCCGCCCCCATGGCGCGCCAACCGCTTACGGCCAAAGGCAAACCGCAGTGGCCCGGCCGCGCTTGCAACTGCCGCAGGCGCACGGCCGGGACCCGACGCGTCGTGCCTGGCCGTGCGCGGCACCTCCTCCCACAGCACCGAAAGCGTTGAAGTTTCACCGGGCCGGTGCGGGCGGCGTTGGAGGAATCCGAGCCGCACAGTTCAGGGATGGGCCGCAAGAGCGATCACGTCTGAAAGGCGCCGCCGCGCCTTGCCTGCGTGGGGCAGCGCTGAAAGCTTCGTTTCTTGAACCCGCTCCGCGTCTCAACGCGGGGGCGGCCTCGATTACTTGAACGTCGTCATGGGCGGCTGAGGAGTGAAACCATGCTGAAGGGGATGCGGATGTCGGTGTCGACAGCGGGGCCCGTCGCGGCCTTGAGTCTTGTCCTGACGTTTCCCGGACCCGTCCTCGCGGCACCCGAGCTCTCCGGGTCCGCCGCCCCTGCCTGCGTGGAGATGTACCAGAGCTGGCGGTACACGGAGGCCGCCAACAACTGCCCGGCTCCGCAGAGCGTTTCGGTGCTGTACCAGGACGGTGCGACGAGCCGTTGCTCCACCCTGCCGCCGGGCGCTCGCACCACGGTCGGTGAGGGGTATCTCGGCGTGCACGGCCGCGCCGAGCACCTGATCCTGTGCGGGACATCCTGACCGTGCGCCCCACCGCCCCTGGGTGCAACGGATCCGCGCGCGCCAGGGGCGGAGACGGTCAGGAGACCGGCGACCGGCGGGCGGTCACTGTGCGCGTTCGCCGGAGGGAAAGGGGCCTGTCGCGGGCGCTGCGCACGTGTCGACGACGGTCTCCTCTCCGGCCGCCGGCCCGTCCAGGCTCATGCAGGTGACTCGCGCACCAGTCGCGCGCGTTCGGCTCCACCTCCGGTCCCGCCGTCGGCGCGATCGGCTCGAGCGGATCACTCGGCGGTGTCTCCACGGGGCCCGGGGGCACCGTCCGCACCGGGCCCGACGGCACCGTCCGCCGGGCCGGTCGCCGGCTCCTCCGGTGAAGCGCTCGTGAGACACGGCTGCGCCACCCTGCTCAGCATTTCCGCGAAGGCCGTGTCGGCTCCAGCGCTCGCGGAGTCAGCGGAGCCGCTGTGCGGCCCATCGGCGCCCGACCTCTCAGTACCGCAGGCGGTGAGTGCCAGAGCGGCGGAAGCCGCCATGGCGAGCGTGAGCCGCGGGCGGCGCGGGAAGCGGGCAGACGTGCGGGCCGGGACAGGGGTGGTTTCCATGCGCCCGGTTTCCGGCCGGGTGATCGCCGCCACGTGAGTGCGCGTACTCAGGTCGGCAGGGGGACTCGCTCAACTCTCGGACGGCACGCGACCTGGGAGGTCAGGCACGGGTGCGCAGTCCTGTCAGCAGCCGGTCGAGGGCCTGCTCGGCGGCCTGCAGCTCCCCGCCCCGCGCGATCCAGAGCGCGGTCTCGTTCAAGGCTCCCGAGAGCAGCCGGGCCAGGGGCTCCACCGGTTGATCGGCGATGATCCCGGCTGCGACGAGCGCCGACAGTGCCTCCGCCAGATGCCGGGCGGAGGACTCCTCGTCCATGGCCCGCCACTCGTCCCAGCCCAGCACGGCCGGTGCGTCGATCAGCAGGATCCGTCGCACCGCCGGGTCGGTCCCCGCCGCCAGGAAGGCCCGGCAGCCGGCCCGGAGCTGTTCCCAGAGGTCGTCGTACTGTTCGGCCGCGGTCGCGACCCGCTCGCCCAGCTCCCGCTGTACCTCGCAGACGGCGGCCCTGAAGAGACCGGCCTTGCTGTCGAAGTGGTGGTAGGCGGCTCCCTTGGTGACCCCGGCGGCCCGCGCCACCTCGGCCAGTACGACGTGGTGATACCCGTCGGCGGCGAACCGTCGCCGCCCTTCGGCCAGCAGCGCCTGCCGCGTGGCCGCCCGCTGCTCCGCCCGGCTGACCGCCATCGAGCGCACCGCCCTTCCCATTTCGCGTACCGAGGGTATGCTAACGCCTCGATTCACATACCGAGGGTATGTGAGGTGGATCTGGAGGACCTGCCATGACGGACGACCGCACGACCATGCCCGAGAAAAAGCTCAGCGGCTTCTACCCGGTGCTCGCCAGCAGGGACGTGGCCGCCTCCCGCGACTTCTACACCCGCCACTTCGGGTTCGAGGTGACCTTCGAGGCGGACTGGTACGTCAGCCTGCGCCGCCCCGACGCCCCGCACTACGAACTGGCCCTCCTCGGCCACTCCCACCCGACCGTTCCCGAGGGCCACCGGGGCGCGCTGCGGGGAGGCCTGCTGCTGAACTTCGAGGTGGACGACGTCGACGCGGAACACCAGCGGCTCGTGGTTGAGGCCGGCCTGTCCGAGGTACTGCCGCCGCGCACCGAGGAGTTCGGCCAGCGGCACTTCATCATCGTGGCCCCGGACGGAGTGCTGATCGACGTCATCACCGTCGTCCCGCCCAGCGAGGAGTACGCCGCCCAGTACGTCGACGCCTGGCACGTGGCCCTCACCGAGTGAGCAGGACGTAAGACCGGCCGGGGAAGCCGCCGGAGGTGATCGCCATGATCTTCAGGTCGCTGAGGGCCAGTTGGATGACGATCCGCCACGGCCGCCAAGTCGACGGCGGTGCCGCGGCCTTGCGTGCCTCACCACGGGGGAGGAGACCGTCGCTTGCTGTGAAGCGGCGGTCTCCTCGCGTCGTTCCGGCCCGGGGCGCGGCGGGCGGTCCGCTCAGCGACCGGGGCCGCTGCGGTGCTGCCTATTCAGCTGCGCGGGGTGGACGGTGCTGTCATGCCGGCTCGGGACTTCCCGGTCTCCGCAGCGCGCGTGGCGGCACTCGCGGCCAGGGCGAGCAGGGCGGCTATCGCACCCGTGATGATGTTGTTGACGATCGTCTTGGTGGTGCTGACGTCCCCTGCCACCACCCACGGCGCGACGATGGTCCACAGGCCCAGGGCGCAGGCGCCCCACGCCATGCTGTGGGTGCGTTCGTATGCCCGGCCGAAGCCTCCGCTCATGAGCAGCGCGTAGGCGATTCCGACGAGCAGGTTGGTGACGGCGAGCGTCGACAGTCCGTTGAATCCGGTGATCCACGGGGAAGCGGCGAGGTAGATGCCGGTGAGGAACGCCAGCGTTCCGACGGCCTGCCCCTGGGGAGTGCTGGTCGCGCGTTCGGCCATTTCATGGCGCTCACGCATGTCGACGATGTCCGGGTGCGTCTCCATGGAGGGCCGGGAAGCGGAAGTGGACATAGCTCGTACCTCATCTGTTGCTCAGTGCGCGGTTGGCGAGGTGTGCCCCGTCAGCCCGAGGATTTTGTCGTGCTTTGTGATGTCTTGCCCGGACCGAGTGACTGATTATGCGTTCTTTACACCTCCTCAACGGCGACTATCTGAAGCCACACTTTCTGTAGCGGCGCCCTCTCGGAGTGTCGCTGCGGCGCCCCGGCGGCCGGACCCGACGAGAGCCGCCGTACAGGAGCAGCCTGGACTTGTCGCATATGTGGTGCGACTGTGAGGTCACGTCGGACTGCAGTTGCACCGGCATGCCGGGAAACCTGCCGCCTTGCGAGGGGGTCGCTTGGGAAAGCAGGCGATGGCCGCTGTTCTCGCGAGGGCACGCAGCTGTGCATCCGTCCGCCCGGGACGTCCTGAAGGGCGGATGCATCCCCGTTCGACCTGGCACCGCCGGTCCACCGCGGCGGGGATCACTGCCCGGACGCCGCGCCCGGGTCCGCCGATCAGGGCGGAACCCGGGCGCGTACTCGGCGGCACCGGCGGCGAAGCGGTGTCGTCGCCGGTGCCGGTCACCTCACCGCACGGCCCGTGCGTAGGGCGCGACGGTGATCCGGTCGATCAGGGGCGCGTAGCGGGAGCGCAGGAGGACGCCGGGGAAGGTGTCCGAGGCGTAGGTGGTGCCGTCGAAGTTCGGTAGTTCCTCGGAGCGGAAGGTGATCGTGTTCTTCCCGCCCTTGAGGTGGACCGGGACGGTCAGCTCCCAGAAGTTGTTCCGGTGGAAGCTGTGCGGGAAGGTGACGCGCCGCATGTCACCGCCGTTGACGGTGATGTCGGCGTGGCGGGCGAGCGGGTCCGGGTTGTAATGCGTGGCCGGGGACTGCTCGGGGTTGGAGTAGCGGACGCGCAGCGCGTACAGGCCGGCCCGGTCGGCGTCGACGGTGAACGTCGCGGTGTTGCCGTTGCCCGGATCACCGCCGATACCCGTGATCGCCGTACCGTTGGTGGCCAGGGAGAGCGGGGTGAGCGTGGCCGAGCCCGCGAGCTTCGCGTCCCGCGCCTCGTAGGTGCGCACCGGGAGCGCGTTCCCGGTGGGCGTGACCCCCAGACGGTCGATGAGCGTGGCGGTCGAACCTCCCGTCACCGTCACCTTGTTGACACCGCCCGAGAGGGAGACGGCCACGCTGCTGCGGCGCTTGGCCAGGCGCAGCACGTCGTGCCCGTTGACGGAGAGCCGGGCGCCCGTGCCGCCGAGGGTGTCGACCGTGAGCGTGGCCTCGTGGTCGGCGGGTGAGTAGACCCAGAACGTGGCCGTCTGGCCCTTCTTGAGCTGGATGGCGCCCGATCCCGTGGCCGCCCGCTCCGGCAGGTCGTAGACGGGGCGCGCTCCGCCGGCCGCCCAGGCCAGCTCCCCCTCGTACACCTGTGTGCCGTCCGAGGCCCTCGGCAGGGACAGGGTGACGCGGTCGACGATGGCGTCCCCCTTGGTGGCGCGCTTGCCGTCGAGGCTCTTGGCGGCGAGCGTGAGGACGTGCCTGCCCTTGGTGAGCTTCACCTCGGTGTCGGCGTGATCCCACACGACCCACTTGTAGCCGAGCGGCAGGTGCAGTTCCTGCTCGCTGTCCGCCGTGCCGTCCACGCGCAGGAAGACGTTGGTGGGGCCCTGCTCCTCGACACTGTCGTAGGTGTTGAGGGAGTTGGCGAAGACACTCAGGTCGTAGACGCCGTCCTCGGGCACCTCCACGGTGAAGTCGAGCGTGAGGTCCGAGCCGGTGCGCAGGCCACCGACGTTGTGACCGCCGGAGGTGTAGAACTTCGACACGTCGCGCGGCGAGCCCTCCGGGCCGTTCCGGAAGTAGGGCGCCCCGGTGTGCGCGGCGTCCTCCGCCTCGTAGGAGCCCTGCCAGCGTACGGGTGGGGACTGTGTGCCCTTCGCCTTTCCGGCCGGGGTGAGGATGATCTCGTAGGCCGAGGACTCCTTCAGCCTCGGCAGCCCACCGTCGCCGAAGGGGACGACGACCGTGCCGTCCCGGCCGACCGCCAGCTCGGTCTCCGTGAGCAGCTTCGGGCCGGGGGAGTCGCCCACCTGCCCGCTCCACTCGATCTCGCGCACCCAGGCGTGCACCTTGTTCCCGAAGAGATCCTCCGGGACGTCGCCGAAGACGATGTTGCCCTTGCCGGTGGACCCGCCGAAGATCAGCCGGGCCTGCTTCTTCCTCTCGTCGAGCGTGGCCACGCCCTGCATGGTGTAGTTCTGGCCGGGGAACGGCGGCGTCACCTTCACCGTGTGACCGCTCATCGAGGCGTACGCGTTCAGCAGCCACCACTGGCCGTTGCCGCGGCCCGACTGCACCGCGGAGTCGGAGAGGTTGCCGTCGATGTTCCAGTAGGCGATGTCGGCGTCCACCTTGGACTCCTCGATCGCGGACACCCACTGGATCATCTGGCCGGGCACGGAGGTGTGGTAGTTGAAGGCGTACTCGTTGATGTTGACGGGGAGTTCGGTGCCCTCCCTGTCGGTGCCCTCGAACAACTCCTTCTCCCAGGCCCGGTACTTGGCGACGCTCGCACGCACCGCCTCCGGGTGGCTCAGCTCGTGCCAGGTGACCACCTCGGGGAGGGTGCCGGCGGCCAGGGCGTGGGCGAGGAAGCCCTTCACCTGTTCGTACAGGATGCTGGTGTTGGGGCCGGCGATGCGGGCGCCGGGCATCTTCCTCTTGATGAGCCCGTAGGTGTCGTCCCAGGCGGCGAAGAATTCGTCCGGGTCGTCGAGCCAGCTGACCTTGTCGTAGCTCCACTCCCCGGTGCCGAACATGTTGCCCTCGGGCTCGTTGAACGGCACGAAGACGATGTTGTCCTGGTACTTCTCCGGCAGCTGCAGGACCTGGTCGACCTGGGTCGCGATCTTCTCCTGATAGAGCCTCAGCTTCTCCCGGGGGGTGTCACCGGGCCACTGGTAGGGGAAGCCGCGGTGGATGTCGGTCATGTAGATGTACACGTCACCGTCGGTGGAGTCGGCCAGCGGCTTCACCACCTCCAGGGCGTCGGCACCGGGGTGCTGCGGACCGTCCTGCGCCTTCGTCGACACCGTGCGCAGGCCCATGCCCTCGATCAGGTTGTTGCCGGGCACGTCCGGCCCGTACAGGCCGTAGAGCGTGCCGGAGGCGCCGCCGTGGAAGGCGCCGGTGTCCGAGCCGAGATCGACGGTGAGCTGACCTTCGCGGATCACCTCCACGGTCGCCCGCACCGTGCGTCCGGCCGCGGTGCCCGCCACCGTGAACGTGCCGGGCCGTGCGTACCTCTCGGGTGGTACGGCGGCCCAGGCGACCGGCGTGTCGCGGTCGTAGCCGTCGGAGAACGAGGAACGGACGGCGACGGGAAGGGCCGGGGCCGTCCCGGCCGTCGTACGGACCTCGAAGGACGTCTTCGACAGCTCCTGGAGAGCCGGCACGGCCCCGACCGTGCCGGCCACCTGCTCGGCGCTCAGGGCCGCGTGCCACACGGTGAAGTCGTCGATCGCGCCCTTGAGCAGCGGGTCCGGCCAGAAGGACTTGCCTATGTAGCCGGCCGCGGTGGCGGAACCGTCCAGCAGCTGCTTGGCCTCCACGCCGGTCGCGGTGGAGGAGACCGCCATGCCGTCGAGGTAGGTGGTGAGCCGGCCCGCGGCGGCGTCCAGGGTGACGGTGACGGTCCGCCACCGGTCGGCGGGGAGCGCGGCGTACCCGGAGACCTGTGCCTCCGCGCCCCCTCCGCCCGTGGTCAGGGCCGTGCGCAGCACTCCGCTGTCGTTGGAGGGGGTGGTGAACAGGTAGCGCGTGGTGTTGCTGCCCAGATCGAAGATCCGCTGCCAGGACGACGTGTCGCCGCTCCACCGCACGCGGGCGGACACGGTCAGGTCCGTGGCGTCGCCGACGACCGCGCGGGGCAGCCGGACGTACGCGCCGTCGGAGGTGGGCGCCCCGCCGGGCAGGGCCAGGGCCTGGCCGCCGTCCGCGCCCGCCACGGACCGGGCGGTGGAGCCGTTCACCAGAGTCGCCGTCAGGCCGTTGCCGGAGCTGTCGCTGATCCGGCCGGAGGCGAGGTCGTCCTGGTCGAAGGTGTAGCGGGCGGCGGGCTGGGGCGCGTCGGCCGCCTGGGCGGGGGCCGCGGGTGCGGCCAGCAAGCTCGCGCCGAGCGTCAGCGCCACGGCGGCCGGGGTCCGGCGCCGGGCGGGTCTGTCAGCGGATGGCATGGATGGCGTCCTCAATCCTCGAGTAACGGGTTCGGTTCCGTCCCGCCTCGTGCGGCCGCTCGTCCGCGCGCGTTGCACGGGGGCCTCCGAGGCGACGGGTCGAACCGGTTCGACGAGGTGGTGCGGGTGAAGGCGGCATCGAGGGGTTGGGGGGGGGGCGGCTTCGTGTGCCAAGGAGGGTGGATCGGGCCTGGGGCGCGGAGGATCACTTCGTCGAACCGGTTCGGCGAAGCTAGCACCGGGGCTCCGGGCCAGCAATCCCTCGGCGCAAGGTTCCCTGAACCCTTCACCCCGCTCGCGGGTGTCCGGTCCAAGGTGTTGACAGGCGGGCGAGCTGTTCCTACCTTCACTCCACGCGAACCGGTTCGACAGTCGGCGTCGCTCCTCGACTCAGCCCCACACCGTCCCGGCCGGCAGGCGCCATCTCACCGGAGATGTCGAACCGGTTCGAGCAAGGAGTTCCCACGTGAACATCGGTGAGATCGCCCGACGGGCCGGTGTCTCGCGCAGCACCGTGTCGTACGCCCTGAGCGGCAAGCGCCCGGTCTCGGAGGAGACCCGGCGCAAGATCCAGGAGGTCATCGACGCACTGGGCTACCGGCCCAACGCCAGTGCCCGCGCCCTGGCCAACGGCCGGACCAGCACGATCGGCCTGGTCTTCCCGCCGGCCGGCAACCACTACACGGGGATGCAGCTGGACTTCATCGGCAGTGTGGTGGAGGCCGCCGCGGCCTACGACTACGACGTGCTGCTCTCGCCCAGCGGGGTGGACAGCGACCGCTCGTTCCAGCGGATGCTGGGGGAGCGACGGGTCGACGGCGCGATCCTGATGGAGATCAGACTGGAGGACGACCGGGTCGATCACCTGGCCTCCCTGGACTTCCCCTCCGTCGCCATCGGCCGCACCGCCCATCCGGAGAACGGCTGGTGGGTGGGGCTGGACCACACGGCGCTGGCGGCCGCGTGTGTCCACCACCTCGCGGACCTCGGCCACCACAGGGTCGCCTTCGTCAACCGGCCCGAACAACTCCTGCGCACGGGATACGAGTCGGCGCACCGGGGACTGGACGGCTTCACCAAGGCCGCGGCCGAGCGGGGGCTGACGGTGCGGACGTACTGCTGCGGGGACGACGCGGCATCCGGCCAGGCATGTGTGGAACAGATCCTGCACGACGACCCGGCCACCACCGCCCTGGTCACGCTGAACGAGGCCGCCCTGGGCGGCCTCTACCGAGGGCTCGCCCAGGCGGGCCGCCACGTGCCGCGCGACTTCTCCGTCACCGGGGTCGTGGCCGCCCGCTGGGCGGAGACCGTGACCCCGCAGCTCACCGCGGCGGACGTACCGGCGGAGGAGCTGGGCCGGCGTGCCGTCGACCTGCTGGTGGAGCGGCTCGACCAGCCCGGCGCGGTGCCCCGGCACCAGCTCCTCACGCCGCCGATCTCGCTGCGGGCCAGCACCGGTCCCGCGGGAGGCACGCCCACCGCGGACGCCCGGCCCGACACGACGCCCTGACCCGACGCCCTGACAGGTCACGCGCGGGAGACCTCGCCGACTCTCCCGCCGCACCCAGTCGAACGCCCGAACGTCCCACCCGTGCTGTTCGACATGCCCGCTTCCAGCCGCCCGTGCCCTCGGCACCCGCAGGCCGACCACTAAGGAATCACCGATGAGCAGATCCTCCAGACAGCGCCGCCTGACCGCGGCGGCGCTGACCGCTCTGGCCGTCGCCACCACCGCCACCGCGTGCGGCTCCGGCTCCGGCAGCACCGACACCAAGGGCGCCGACAGCGGCGCGTACACCGTCTGGGACCCGTACCCGCAGTTCGGCAAGGACTCGGCCTGGGCCGAGCTGCTGGACGCCTGCGGCACCGAGGCCGGTGTCAAGATCAAGCGGACCGCCTTCGACACCAGCGACCTCTCCACCAAGGCGCTGCTGGCCGCACAGCAGGACAACTCCGCGGACGTCCTCATCGTCGACAACCCGGTGGTGTCGACCCTGGCCGAGGCGGGCGTGCTCACCACGACCGACGACAACAAGCTGGACACCTCGAAGGTGGACCCCAACCTCCTGGCCGCGGGACAGTCGGACGGCAAGACGTACGGCACACCGATCGGCGCCAACACCCTCGCCCTCTACTACAACAAGGAGGTGCTGAAGGAAGCCGGGGTGGACATCGCCTCGATCAGGGACTGGCCGTCCTTGACGGCCGCCCTGGACAAGGTGGAGAAGGCCGGCAAGAAGGGCATCACCTTCTCCGCGATCGGCACCGAGGAGGGGAGCTTCCAGTTCCTGCCGTGGTTCTGGGGGGCGGGCGCGAAGCTGACCGAACTGGACTCCGACCGGGCCGTTGCCGCCCTGTCCCTCTGGAAGGACTGGCTGCGGAAGGGCTACGCCCCCAACTCCGTCATCGGCAACACCCAGACGACCAGCTGGCAGGAGTTCGCGACCGGCGACTACGCCTTCGCGGAGAACGGCACCTGGCAGCTGGCCAACGCGGAGAAGGCCGGCTTCGCGTACGGCGTCCTGCCCATCCCCGCTTCCGGGGGCGGCAACGCCGCGGCCCCCACGGGCGGCGAGTTCGTCACCGTCCCGGTCCAGGGCGACACCGGCCGCTACGCCACCTCGCAGAAGCTGGTCACCTGTCTGACCAGCAGCGAGAACCTCAACGACACCGACACCACCCTGTCCTACGTGGCCCCCACCCGCGAGGTCCAGGACAAGCAGGTGGCGGCCAACCCCGCGCTGAAGCCCTGGATCGACGCCGTCAAGGCGGCCAAGGGGCGCACCAGCGACGACCTGGGCACCAAGTACCCCAAGATCTCCGAGCAGTTGTGGAAGGCCGTCCAGTCCGCCCTCAGCGGTGCCCAGTCACCGAAGGACGCGCTGGCCAAGGCCCAGTCCGCCGTCCGGTAGCGGGGGATGGCCGGTCCGCGGATGAACCACACGACGCAGTTGCCGGACCACCGGCCCGTACCGGTCCGGAAGGGAGCAGCCACCGCTGCCCCTGCCCCGGACCACGAGCGAGCACGCCGGCGTCCGACCCCCCAGCAGTGGGCCGCCTGGGGGTTCCTCGCCCCGGTGACCCTCTACCTCGGCCTCTTCTACGCCTATCCGCTCTACCGCAACATCGACCTGAGCCTGCGCCAGTACACGGTCCGTTCCTTCGTCCAGGGCGACGCACCGTTCACGGGTGCCGACAACTACCTGACCGTCTTCGACGACCCGACCTTCGCCCCGGCGCTGCTCCACACCGCGGTGTTCACCGCCGTGTGCCTGGTCTTCCAGTACGCGCTCGGTCTGGCCCTCGCGGTCTTCTTCAACCAGCACTTCCGGCTCTCGGCCACCCTGCGTGCCCTGTTCCTGGTGCCGTGGCTGCTGCCGCTGATCGTGTCGGCCTCCACCTGGTCGTGGATGCTCAACAGCGACTCCGGGATCGTCAACGCCGCGCTGCACGCGGCCGGCATCGCCCCGGTCAACTGGCTGACCTCACCGTCCTGGTCCCTCACCTCCGTGATCATCGCGAACATCTGGATCGGCGTGCCCTTCAACCTGGTCGTCCTCCACAGCGGCCTGCAGTCGATCCCTGACTCGCTGTACGAGGCGGCGGCCCTGGACGGGGCGAACGCCTGGCAGCGTTTCCGGTGCGTCACCTTCCCGCTGCTGCGGCCGGTCTCCGCGATCACCCTGCTGCTGGGCCTCGTCTACACGCTGAAGGTCTTCGACATCATCTGGATCATGACCAAGGGCGGCCCGGCGGACTCGTCCACCACCCTCGCGACCTGGTCCTACCAGCTCGGCTTCGGCAACCTCGTGCCCGCCTTCGGCCCCGGAGCGGCCGTCGGCAACCTGCTCGTCGTCGCCGCCCTGGTCTTCGGCCTGATCTACGTCCGGGTCCAGCGGAAGCAGGCACTGTCATGAACCGACGCACCGGCCGCACGTGGTGGAAGACAGGCGTCGGCCTGCTGCTGACCCTGGTCATGCTCTTCCCGGTCTACTGGATGCTCAACGTGTCCCTCACACCCGAGCAGGACATGCGCAAGAGCCCGCCGGACCTGATCCCCGCCCACGCCACACTGGAGGGCTACCACAAGGTGCTGGACGAGCAGTTGCCCTATCTCGGCACCAGCCTCGTCATCGGCCTGGGCACCGTCCTGCTGACCGTGGCCCTCGCAGCGCCGGCCGGATACGCCCTGGCCAAGCTGCGCCCCCGCGGTGGCGGCATCCTCCACTTCGTCCTGCTCGCCGCCCAGATGATCCCCGGCATCATCATGGCGATGGGGTTCTACGCCATCTACCTCCAGCTCGGCCTGCTCCAGTCGGTGCCCGGCCTGATCGTCGCCGACTCCACACTGGCCGTCCCCTTCGCGGTGCTCATCTTCACCGCGTTCATGTCCGGCATCCCCGGCGAACTGCTCCAGGCCGCGCAGGTGGACGGAGCACGGGCCCTGCGCACCTTCTGGTCGGTCGTCCTGCCGATGAGCCGCAACGCCGTCGTCACGGTCTCGCTGTTCGCCTTCCTGTGGTCCTGGTCCGACTTCGTGTTCGCCAGCACCCTGGTCAACGGCGGCGCCCACGAACCGATCACCCTCGGCATCTACCACTACATCGGCAACAACAACCAGGAGTGGAACGCCATCATGGCCACCGCCGTCGTCGCCTCGCTGCCCGCCGCGGTGATCCTCGTCCTCGCCCAGCGCTACGTCGCCGCGGGCGTGACCGCCGGCGCGGTCAAGGACTGACCGACCCCCCCCGCGTCACGGCCCCACCGCTCCCGGTGGCAGCGCCGATCATCCCTGCCCGAGAAACGAGTGCCCCGTCATGACCGCCGCCCGATCCGGCCCGGCCTTCTCCGTCCACGACATCCCCTTCAGCACGCACGGCTCCTGGTTCGACGTCTCGCCCGTGGTGGCGGAGAAGACGTACGCCGAGGACCTCCACCTCGTCTCGCACCAGAACGGCATGCACGCCGTGCTGCGACTCGTGCCCCAGGACGCGGCGACGGGCTGCCGCGCGGAGACCCGCGTCGAGGCGACCCCGGGCCTGCTCAGCTGGGCCGGCCGGGACGGGCGCGTCGACCTCGCCTACGAGGCGCCGGACACCGTGCGCCTGCGGGGAAACGGCCTCGCCCTCGGCATCCGGGCCGCCGCGCGGACGTTGACCCCGTTCAGCGGAACCTACTTCTACCGGGAGCCGGGCACCGAGGCGTACGTGTTCACCTCGTACGAGACCGGGCGGCGCTACCGCGTCACGGTCCTGTCCGGAACCGCGACCGACGTGACCGGCGCGCAGGCGCTGGGCGGCGCCGATCGGGGTGTCGCCATCGGCGCCGGGACCGGCGTCTGGGAGGCCGCCGTCGAGGAGTACGAGACCGCGCGCCGCCCCTACGCCCCCTCGGCGCCCTTCGACCTGGTCGTGGAGGCCGCGCGCGCCGACTTCGCCGCCTTCACCGACACCGTCGCGCCCTGGCGCTCGTCGGCCACCCCCGCCGCGGAACTCGCCGCCTACGTGCTGTGGTCCGCGACCGTCCGGCCGCGGGGCTTCGTGACCCGGCCCGCGGTGCTGATGTCGAAGCACTGGATGGACAAGGTGTGGAGCTGGGACCACTGCTTCAACGCGCTCGCCCTGGCCCCGGGACATCCCGCACTCGCCTGGGACCAGTTCTCCCTGCCCTTCGACCACCAGGACGAGTCCGGCGCCCTGCCGGACTCGGTCACCCACTCCGAGGTCCTGCACAACTTCGTCAAGCCCCCCATCCACGGCTGGGCCCTGGGGCAGCTGCGCCGACGCCTGCCCGAGCCGCTCACCCGGGCGCAACTGACCGAGACGTACGACCGGCTGGCCCGCTGGACGGACTTCTGGCTCACCGCACGGCGCGCACCCGGCGCGGCCCTGCCGCACTACCAGCACGGCAACGACAGCGGCTGGGACAACGCCACCACCTTCGACCCCGCGCGTGTGGTCGTCTCCGCCGACCTGGCCGCCTTCCTCACCCTCCAACTGCGCGAACTCGCCGATCTGGCCGACGAACTGGGCCTCGACGACGCGGCGCGCCGGTGGGTGCGCACGGCCGACGCGACGCAGGCGGCGATGCTCGACGAACTGTGGGACGGCGACCGGTTCGTCGCCCGCTCGCCCGGCACGGGGGAGAGCTGGACCAGCGCCAGCCTCCTCGACCTGATGCCCGTGGCACTGGGCGAACACCTGCCGGAGGAGATCGGCGCCGCGCTGGCCGACCGGATCGAGACCCACCTGACCCCGCACGGCCTGGCCACCGAACAACCCACCTCACCCCACTACCTGGCCGACGGGTACTGGCGCGGCCCGATCTGGGCACCGTCCACCGTGCTCGTCGAGAACGGCCTGCGCCGGGCAGGCCACCACCGCCTCGCGGACGAGATCAGCGCCCGCTTCCGGGCCCTGTGCGAGGCCCACGGCTTCGCCGAGAACTTCGACGCCCTCACCGGCCAGGGCCTGCGCGACCGCGCCTACACGTGGACCGCCGCCGGTTACCTCCTCCTCGCCGAAGCCCACGAGCTCCGCCGCACCGCACCCGCCACGCACCCCGGCGGCTGACGGACACGGCGGGCTGACCAGCGCAGGGACCAGGTCCTGCGCCCTTGCTGCTGCTCCGCGCGCTCACCCGGTCAGGTGGGCGACCACGGCGCGCATCGCACGCCGCATGGCGGGGCGGGTCTCCTGCGGTGAGTCGAGGGTTTCGAAACCGTGGTGGCCGTTGGGGACGTCGACCAGTTCGAGGCGGGCCGTGCCGGCCCGGGCCGCGGTCACGAAGGCCTCGACGGTAGCGGCGATCTCGGGTGTCTCCCGTCCGGCGCGCAGGAGGACGAGGGGCAGGTCTCCGGCCCGGGCGACCGCGCGGGCGGGGTGGAAGCGGCTGTCGGCCATCCCCCAGGCGGGCAGGGGAGCCAGGACGGGGTAGGCGGCGGCCAGGCAGCGCAGCCAGCCGGGGGGCCCGGCCAGCCAGTCGGCGGTGAGCAGGCCGCCGCCGGAGAAGAACCACAGGGCGATCCGGTCCGCGTCCACGCGGGCATCGGCCCGTACCCGTTCCACACCGGCGGCGACGTCCGCGGCGGCGCGCTCGTAGTCCGTGAGGTCGTGGAGGCGGTGTTCGAGGGTCGCCCCGACCAGGCCCTCCGAGGCGGCGAGGCGGGCGTAGCCCACCAGGGTGGGCCAGTCGCGCGGGCCCGGCCGCGCCCCGGCGGGAACGGGTCCGCCGTGGACGAACACCACGGCCGGACGTGGCCCCTCGCCGCCGGGGACGTACAGGTCGACGGGACCGTGACGCTCACGGGGCGGCCCGGTCAGGTCCCACGGGAACGGACGCAGGTGGGCGGGCACCCGTGCACCGTCGCCGGCCGGCCGTAGACGGTGCCCTTCCCCGGCCGCCGCCCGCAGCAGGACATCGGCCAGCGCGCCGGGACAGGACAGCATCGGCCAGTGCCCGGTGGCGAGTTCGAAGAAGGTGACCTGAGGTTCGGTCAGGACGGCCAGCGCGGGGTCACCGAAGTCGACGAGCCGCTGCACCGCAGCGATGCCGGCGCCATTCCCCGTGCACAGCACGCCGGTGACGGGCACCGCCGCCACCGCCCCGCTCAGTCGCAGCGGCTGCAGCAGGGTGTTTAGCGGCTGAGGCACCGCCGAGGCGACCAGTCGCCTCAACTCCCTCTCCCCGACACCCGCGGTGCTGCCCCAGCGTTCCCACGCGCCGGGCGCCGGTGGTGCCAGCACGCCTCCGCGCTCACCTCTCCGGGCCTTCTCGGCCAGCTGCGCGCGCAGCGCCTGGTCCGGTACGGCGGCCAGCGCCGGGACGCCGCTCTGCGGCATGCCGCAGTCCAGGTACACCACGCGCGCGACGCGTTCCGCCCGCCGGTCCGCGGCGCCCAGCACCGGGTGGATGCCGTAGTCGTGGCCGACGAGCACGATCTCCTGCCCGGGCGCCGCGTCCACCGCGTCGATCGCCGCGACCACGTCCTCGATGTGCGTCTCCAGCCCGACGCCGTCCGGCGCGGCGGGCCGGGCCGGGTCGAGACCGCTCAGCGGGACGGCGTGCGCCTCGCCGCCCGCCGCGGACAGCCGCCCGGCTGTCTCCTCCCAGACGTGGGAGCCGGTGAACATACCCGCCACCAGAATGAACACGCGCACGACGAATCCTTCCCCGATCGGTCGCATGGCGCCGGGCCGTTCGCCCACGCCATGCCTGGTCCGCGGGCCACGCCACTCACGTCGCGCCCGGCCCGCACGCCGGTACCGTAGGAACTCCCCCTGAGGGAGGTTCAACCGCTCATGCCACGCCAGGTGTTGTGGAGCATCGGGGAACTCGCCGAGCGCGCCGGTGCCACCGTGAAGACCGTCCGCTTCTACTCCGAGCAGGGACTGCTCCCCGAGGCCGCCCGCAGCAGTGGCGGACACCGCCGCTACGGGCCGGAGGCGCTGCAGCGGCTGCGGCTGATCCGTTCCCTGCGCGGCCTCGACCTGCCCCTGCCCGCGATACGCCGCGTCCTGGACGACGACGATGACGTGGCCGGCCGGGTGCTGGAGAGCGCCGTCGACAGCCGTCTGCGCCAACTCGGCGACGAGCGCAAGGCCCTGCGCTGGCGGCAAGCGGCCCTGCAACTGGTACGGGACTGCCCGCCCGCCCAGCGCGCCGGCCGGCTCGGTCTGCTGGGCGCGCTGGACAGTCCACCGAGTACCGCACCACTGGCGAGGTTCTGGCGGTCCTGGCTGCCACCCAGGATGCCGGCCCGCGCCGTCACGGCCTTCCTGGAAGTGGCCGTACCGCAGCCGCCCGACGAACCGCGGCCGGCCCAAGTGCTGGCGTTCGCACGGCTGCACGCGATGACGACGGCCCCCTGCCCCGGCGGCCGACAGCCCCAGCCGCAGGTGCACCGCGTCGCGGGAGCCGGCGGCGCCGCCACCCTGTACCAGGGCCTTGCCGAGGCGTACGAACGTGCGGCGCCGGAACTGCGCAGGGGCCGTGACCCGCGTCCGGGGGAGGCCCTGGACACCTACGTCGCGGCGTACGCCGGGGCCTACCGCTGCCGGGACACCCGGGACTTCCGCCGCCTGCTGGCCGCCCGACTCGCGACCGATCCACGCCTGGACGAGTACTGGCACCTCACGGCCGTCGTCCTGACTCCGCCGGGCAGCAGCTCCGTGCCGACGCCCGGCTCCGCGGACAACTGGCTGCGCGCGGCACTGCGCCAGGAAACCGGCACCGCACCCGGCCTCGGCGAGCCGCCCCCCGTGCCCATATCAGGCTGACCGGCCCTGCGGGCAGGGAAGAGCGAAACAAGGCCGGGCGGGCCGGTTACGGGTCATGCTGCTGGCAGCGACAAGAGCCCGGGGGGTCGGGGAACGTGCAAGCGATGCTGGTGGGGGCGGTACTTCTGGTGTGCCTGAGCACGCCACTGGTGGGAGGCATACAAGCACCGCGGCTGAGATCGAAGCGGCAGACGCCCGAGTTCTCGGCGGGAGCGCCACTGGCCGTGGGACTCGGCTCGTGGGCGCTGTGGGTGCTGATGTTCGTGGTGGTCCGCGTCGGTTTCACCAGTACCAGGAACACCTGGGTGTGCGTGGCGCTGCTCGTCTTGTGTGTCCTGGTCGTCCGGCCGATGGTCCGGATGGTGGCGCCCGCGCGGTGGAAGGAGAACCGACTGCTGATCGCGGCGCGGGCCGTGGGTGTGTGCTGCGTGGTGGCGGCCGTCATGGGCCCGCTGCAGGTCCCCGTCACCGAGCACCCGGTGGCCGGGGTGACCATGATCTACGCGACGACCGCCGCCGTGCTCGGTCTGACGCGGATCGTGGATCACGGCTACTTCCCGCTGGTCCTGCTGTTCACCGCACTGTGGAAGGCGCTGATGGCCGGCGTGACCGGCTACTGGATCCTGCACGACGGGGGCGGACTCGCGCCCGACCCGGACACCGCCACCGCCGGGACGCTCCTGCTCGCCGTCCTGTGGTGGGCGTTGGCAGGCCTGGCCACCGGCTGCGCGCTGGCCGCGGCCGCTCGCCTGGTGCGCTGGCTCAGGGCCGGGCCACCGGCCCGTCCCGCGCCGCCCGGGGTGACCTCCTGGCCACCGGCCGTGGGCGATGTGTGGACGGCCGAGCTCACGCACGAGGACAACACGTACAAGGAGCGTCCGGTGATCGTGCTGGAGCACGCTCCGGGCTTCGTCCGCGTGCTCGGCATCACCAGCGTCGACAAGTCCCACCGGTCGCGTGGCTACATGAAGCTCCGCCTGGCCGAGTGGAAGGGCGTGCTGAGCAAGGACGGCTGGCTGAACCTGGAGATCGCGCACGTCCCGTACTGCGACTTCCTCTGGCGGCGCGGGGAGTGTCCGGACCGGGTGTGGGACGCGCTGTGCAAGACGGCCGACGTGAGGGAGCGGTCCGCGCAGGCGGGGCCGGCTCCGGGCTTCACCTTCCACCACCGGCTGCGCTCGGCGATGAACGGGCACGTCGGGCGTGACGCGCGCACGGTCAGCGCCGGTGCCGGCAGGACCCGCCGGGTGTGGTCACGGGAGAGGGTCGGAACCAAGGCATCGCGTGGGAGGGCGAGTTGACGCACATGTGATCTCGTGGGCAGGGCATCCGGCTCCCATACGGAAAGGGGGACATGGATGGGCTCGGCCTTGGATGTCTCACTGGCGCGCGGCGGCACGGACGACCCGTCCGACTGGGCATGGGTCGGCGCGGCCGTCGCGCTCTACCTGCTGATGGGCTACGGGCTGGAGTACCGGTCGAAGAAGCGCAGAGGCGTCGCGCGCCCGGCGAGAGCGGCGCTGAGAGGTCTGTTCTCCGAACGTGAGGGCATCGATCCGGGGCAACGCTTCGCCAGCCGCATGGTGATGCTGTGCGGCGGGCTGGCAGCGGGACTTGCCGGGTTCCTCACCCGGAACGCGCCCATGGCGGTGCAAGTCCCGACCGTAGGCGTCGTGGCGCTGCTCGGGATCTTCGCGTGGGCGTACTTCGACCACCGTACGGAGCCGCGCAGCGAACCCGGGCCTTAAGGCCGCGTCCCTGGGCTGCGAGTGTGCCCGTCTGCTCGGGCTGGATCCGCGAGGTGGCAGGCCGAGACGGCTGATGCGGGACGCCCGCGCAGGAGCCTGTCGGGCACACCGCCGCCACCCGCCCAGCGCTGTGCCGGATCGGGAGGAGACGCCGGTCGGGTGAGGCGTCCCGGGCGATCGTGGTGCCCGTGCCGTCAGGAGTCCTCGGGCGGAGCGCCGAGTGCGTCGCCGTAGAGCCGGAACAGGCGCAGGCCCTCCGGACCGTCGTAGCCGGTCCGGCGCAGGCGTTGCCAGCAGTCGGCGGTGAGGCGGCGTGCCCGGGTGCCGGGCCATGGCTGCGGCAGCAGCTCCGGGGGGAGCAGCGGGTCGGGCAGCATGGCCCTGGTGAACTCGGCGGCGAGTCGCACGGCCATGGCCAGGTGCCCGGCGGCCACGCGCTCAGTGCCGTCGGCCCCTTCCCGCGCGCCCAGCTCGGTCAGGCAATGCCGCGCGAAGGCGGTGAGCCGTTCGTAGCCGGTGGCGATCTCCTTCAGGGGCCATAGCGCCGAGGCCAGCCCGGCGGGGTCGGTCAGGGCGCCGACGCGCAGGTCGGTACTGGTGAGGAAGGTCAGAGAGTCCAAGACGCCCAGGTGGCGGGCATGGGCCTCGACGATGTCGCCGACCGGGTTCGCGGTGACGTAGAGGCCACCCTGGAGGGGGGCTGCGCCGACGTGGAGGAGGGTGTCGCGCAGGGCGTCGCGGGCGGTGCGACGGGATTCCGGGATGGCGAAGGCGAACAGGTGCCAGACACCGTCCCAGGGGGCGTGTCCGGCGTCCTGCCGGTAGGCGTGGCGTACGTACTCCGCGTTCGGCGCGAGGGCGCCGGTCGGGTCGGCGACGGCCCGCAGCACGGCTTTGCGGCCGCGGCCGTCCTGGGTGAACCGGCCCTCGGAGACCAGGCGTTTGACGCACAGCCGCACCTGTTGGTCGGTCATGCCCAGCAGTTGCGCGACGCTGTAGAGCTCACCGGCGTCGACTGCGCCGTCCTCCCGCACGAGTGCGTGCACCAGCAGCCGGGTGGGGACTGCCGGCCCGGGTGTGCGCTCGGCGCCGGAGGTATGGCCGGCGGGAGCGTCATGGGCCGTCACCGCACACCTCCGTCGCCCCGGTCGGCCCCGGTGACGGGGCGGTACATGGTCGTGACGGCGCCGAACCCCATCAGGCGGCGCAGGAAGGGTGTCTGTTCGGTGTGCCGGGCGACGAAGCCGTGCCGTTCGTACAGGGCGCGGGCACGGGGGTTGGTGTCGATGACATCCAGACGGATGCGGCGGCAGCGGTTCTCCGCCGCGACGGCGGCGACCTGCTTCAGCAGCAGGCTGCCGATCCCTGCGCCCCGGTGGCGTGCGTCCACCGCGATGCCGTCCATGACGAGTTCCCCCTCCTGCGGGGTGCGTTCGAACAGGGCCAGGACGGCGAGCCGGGGCAGGCCGCGGAAGAGGCCGTAGGTGGACAGGACGTCGCGCACATTGCCGCCGGTGAGCGCGCGCCCGTCGAGCTGATAGCCCGCCACGCCGACGACCGTCCCGTCGACGAGGGCGGTCACGCCCCGGTCGTGGTTCACGTGCGCGGCGATGAAGGCCCGCCCGGTGTCCGGGGGGTTGAGGGCAGGGCCGAGTTTGCGGCCGAAGGCCTCCCAGTACAGCGCGGCCACCTCTTCCTCGCTCCCCTCCGGCACACCGCGCCGGCACGCCACGGCCCGGGTCCGCCGGTTCTCCACCGGCCGCTCCTCCGTGGCGCGGTCCTGGGCCCTCGTGGGATCCATGCGGCTGCTCCCTCTTGTCGTTCCCGGTCACCTTGGGATATCGATAGTAATACGTTCATGCTCATTACGAGCGTTCTTAAGACGATAGATCGGAGAGGCTCGTGCTGAGACGAGGGGGAGGGATCCGCGCGCGGCGTGGGCGGCGGCGCCTGCTGTGGACCCTGGTATGCGTCCTGCTGGCGGCGGGCGGTCTCGGCGGGGTCGTAGCGTGGCAGAACACCTACGCGCTCCGGGAGGACCGTGTGGTGCTGCGACACCACGGACACCGGCTGGAAGGGGTGCTGGCCCGACCACCCGCGGGCGACGGGCCGTTCGGCCTGGTCGTCTTCGTGCACGGGGACGGGCCCATCGACGCGACCCACGACACCTTCTACCGGCCTCTGTGGGAGTCGTTCGCGCGAGCGGGTTACGCGTCGCTGTCGTTCAGCAAGCCGGGCGTGGCCGGATCGGAGGGGGACTGGCTCGAACAGAGCATGGACGACCGCGCCGGGGAAACCCTCGCCGCGATCGCCTGGGCCCGCGGTCATCCCGGCATCGACGGCCGTCGCATCGGACTGTGGGGAGCGAGCCAGGCCGGATGGGTGCTGCCGAAGGTCGCCGCGAAGGACCGGCGACTTCAGTTCGTCATCGCCGTCTCCCCAGCCGTCAACTGGGTCCGGCAGGGCCGCCCCAACCTGCTCGCCGAACTCCGCGGGGAAGGCGCCGGCCAAGAGCGCGTCGAAAAGGCGATGCGCCGCCGCGAGACGACTCTGCGCCTGCTCCGGCGAGGCGCCTCCTACGAGGAGTACCGCGCTACGGTCGGTGACACCGGTGACGTCACACCCGGCCGCTGGCGCTTCATCGCGAAGAACTACACCGCTGACGCGGTCGCCGACCTGCGCGCCATGAGGGGAACCCCGGTTCTGCTCGTGCTGGCCGGCCACGACGTGAACGTGGACGTCAGGGAGACGGAGGCCGTGTACCGCGAGATCATCCCCGCCTCCACGCTGAGCGTCGAGCACTACCCCGACGCCACGCACTCGATGGTGGACCACGCCACCGAACGCTCACCGCTGCGTCTGACCGCGACCGCCGTCTTCGCACCACGGAAGCTGTACACAGCCGGATTCCTCGACCGTCAGGCCCGTTACCTGCGGGGGACCGGTGGCGGGACGAAACCCTGAACGCGAGGTCATCTCAGTCGCCCTATCATTCGAGGCGAAGGGACCAGCAGTCGTCGAGGGGGAGGGGGCAGGGGTGGTGGCGGTACGTATGGCAACGGCAGTCCTGGTCACATGGGCCGCCCTGATCGCGCTCCTCGTCGCGCCATCGCCCCTGCCCGAGCCGTGGCGACACTACGTCTACTCTCCGGCGAGCGTGGGCTTGTGGCTGCTGGCCATGCTCGTCGCACCCGTCCTGGTCTGCTCCGTCACATGGCCATGGATCAAGTCGGGCGGCAGCTGAGGCCCGACTCGCTTACGCGTCCGTGGATTGCGCGAGGTCTTCGGTCAGCAAGGGCCGAAGCCGCCGGCTTCGGCCCCGCCTCCCGCGGTCGTGGAAGTTCAGTCGCTGGAGATGACCTCCAGCAGGTCACCGACGGCTCGGTCGGGCAGGGCACGGGCGATGTCGGCCACGGCGACGATGCCGACCAGGCGGTGGCCGTCGATGACGGGCAGGCGGCGCACCTTGTGGGAGGCCATGGTGCGCAGCAGCTCCTCGATGTCGTCGTCCGCGCCGATGGTGACCGCTTCCCCCTGGGCGAGATCCCCGGCCTTGACCTGCGCCGGGTCCTTGCCGGCACCGAGAACCTTGACGACGATGTCCCGGTCGGTGAGCACGCCCTTGAGTCGGTCGTCGGTGCCGCAGATGGGCAGCGCGCCCACGCCGAGTTCGGTCATCTTGCGGGCCGCGTCCAGGACGGTGTCCTCGGCGCCCACGCACTCCGCGCCCTCGGTCATGATCTCCCGGGCTGTGGTCATGCTTCCTCCAGAAAGCCGCGATCAATGGTGATGCTGTTGGTTAACCCGCAGGCGGGATGGTGAAACATGCTGAATGCTGGACCGCCACGCCCGAGGCGGCAGCTGCCGGCCTGCCTGGGCTCGGCGAGGGCGATGACGGCAGGCACTCCGGCGCGGTGAGCCCGCACCGACGCGTCCGCACAGTGGACCCCGCACGCCCGTGGCCGGGTCCGCCGGCTCACCGCCCCCACCCCGCAGCGGGCACCGCTGGACGTCCGCATCGCCGGCACGGAACTGCCGGCCGCCGTGCACTACGGGCACGCCGCCCGCGCCGGACTGCGCTACGGACCGGCCTTCCAGGTCCTCACCGGCCTCACCGTGTCCGACACCACCGTCACCGCCTCCTACCGGCTGCCCGCCCCGGACACCCCGGCCGACGCCGCGTTCGTGGCACACCCGGTCGTCTGCGACGGTGCGCTGCAGGCGGCCGCGCCGCTGCTGGCCGGGGCCGCGGACGGAAGGATGTTCCTGCCCACCGCGATCGAGACCGCCCGCGTGTGGCGGCAACCAGCCGAGCACGGACGCATCCACGTGGAACCGCGTCACCTCACCGGTTCGGACGCCGTCATCGACGTCACGGTGAGCACGCCGGACGGCACCGTGGCCGTCGAGCTGACCGGCTGCCGCCTGCACGCCGTGCCCACCCGCAACGAGCCGCAGGAGCTGACGACCGTCCTGCGCCATGCGCCGCGGCCCGGACAGCCACCGGCCGAGCCCTCGCTACCGCTGCCCGATCCGGCGCGGCTCGTGTCGGCCACCGCCACGGCCCGCGCCGCCGTCGAAGCGGAACAGGCGGACGACTACCCGCGGTTCGCCCCCATGGTGAAGACCGTGGTCGGCCACTACGCGGCGGCCGCCTTCAGGGAGCTCCTGCCCGGGACCGACCGCTTCGGGCCGGACGACCTGGTGCGGGCGGGGCTGCGCCCCGAGCACGGTGTTTCCTACGCACGGCTGATGGCAGGGCTCGCCACGCGCGCCGGGCTGCTGCGCCGACTGCCGTCGCCGACCACGGCCGGGCGGCAGTGGCAGTTCACCGAGGCCGACGCGACGCCCGGAGCACGGTTGCGGCAGTGCGCGGACCGGTTCCCGCAGTGGGTCACGGCCATCGCCCTGTACACCCGCTGCGGCACCCGACTCGCCGACATCCTCACCGGCCGCGCCGACGCCCGTCAGGTGCTGTTCGGTGACGCCGACCGCCACCTGGTCGAGGCCTTCTACGCCGACACCCCGCAGATGCGCGCCCACAACCACTACGCCCGCCTCGTGCTGCAGGAGGCGCTGCGCACCTGGCCGGCCGACCGGCCGCTGCGCGTACTGGAGGTGGGCGGTGGCACCGGCGGCATCACCTCGGCCCTGCTGCCGGTCCTCCCGCCCCACCTCACGCGCTACACCTTCACCGACATCACACCGGCCTTCTTCCCCCGGGCGCAGGCCCGGTTCGCCGAGTACGACTTCGTCGACTACCGCACCCTCGACCTCGACGGCGACCCGGCCGAGCAGGGCTTCGAGCACGGATCGTTCGACGTGGTCGTGGCGGCCAACGTGCTGCACGCCACGAGCGAGCTGCGCGCCACGTGCACCCGCCTGGCCGACCTGCTCCGCGCCGGTGGGCACCTGCCGGCGGTGGAAAGCCACGACGAGGACATCCTCGGCCCCTGCTTCGGACTGCTGCCGGAGTACTGGTCCCACACCGACGACCGGTCCGGCACCGGCCCCCTCCTGCCCCGCCCTGCTGTCCGGCTGCGGCTTCGACACCGTCATCGACACCGGAAGCGACCAGAGCGAAACCGCCGACGACTACTGCCTGCTCGTCGCGCGCCGCGCAGCACGGCCACACACGCCTGGCACCCCCGCGGCCACCGCCACGGCACCGCGCACGGAGGAGGGCTGGCTGGTCGTCGCCGACTCCGCCGGCCGGCCCCTTGGTTCGGCGTTGACGACCGCCCTCCAGGCAGCCGGGGGCTCGACGGCCTTCAAGCCCCTGTCACCTGCGGACACCGACCCCTGGACCGCACCACTCACGGCTCGGCCGTCGCCGCGCACCGTACTGCTCCTGGGCCGGGACGAGGACCTGTCCGACACCGAAGCCATCACGCGGGCCGCGGGTCTCGTGAGGGACGTGGCGGCCACGGCGGCGGCAGGCGGCGGCCCGACCGCTGCACAGCTGTGGCTGATCACCCCGCCCACCGGGCTGCACCCCGCTCCGTCGGACACCGACGGCGACCCCCGCGCCGCCGCGCTGTGGGGAATCGGCCGCGTCGTGGCGAACGAGCACCCCTCCCTCACCGTCCGGCGTAGCAGCATCGTCCCGTCCGGCGACGACGCCGCCGATGCCGCCCGGCTCCTCGCCGAACTCCTCGACTCCGCAGAGGAGGACGAGATCGTGCTGGAGGACCACGGTCGCTTCGTTCCCCGGCTGCGCCCACTCGCCGCCGCGACCCGGCCCGCCCAGCCACACGACGGCTACCGGCTGCGGTTGAGCCGTCCGGGCCGTAACCACCGGCTGACCTGGGTACCGTGCCGGCCGCCCGAACCCGGCCCCGGCGAAGTGGTCGTCCGTGTCAAGGCCGCCGCCCTCAACTACCGGGACGTGATGCTCGCCGAGGGCATGCTGCCCCCCGACGCCGAACCGGCCACCCCGACCGGCCCGCTGCCCGGCCTGGAATGCGCCGGCGTCATCACGGCCACCGGACCCGACGTCATCGGCTGGTCGGCGGGCGACCGTGTCTTCGCCTTCGCCCACGGCGCCCTCGCCTCACACGTACGCGTACGCGTGGACCAGATCGGCCCCGTCCCCGCCGACATGACGTTCGACCAGGCGGCGACCCTGCCCGCCGTCCACCTGACCGTCCAGCACAGCCTGGGAGAACTCGCCCGCCTCACATCCGGGGAGACGGTGCTCATCCACGGTGGCGCCGGAGGCATCGGCCTGGCCGCCCTCGCCCACGCCCACGCCCGCCACATCGGCGCCCGGGTGATCGCCACCGCCGGCACCCCGGCCAAACGTGACCTGCTGCGCGCACTGGGCGCCGACACGGTCCTCACCTCCCGCGACCTGTCCTTCGCCGACGGCGTACGGGAAGCGACCGAGGGCCGCGGCGTCGACGTCGTCCTCAACTCCCTGGCCGGTGAGGCCATCGCGCGCGGCCTGGAATGCCTCAAGCCGGGCGGCCGGTTCGTCGAACTCGGCAAGCGGGACATCTACGCCAACGCCCCGATGCTTCTGAGGCCCTTCCGCAACAACCTCACCTACTTGGGGGTCGACATCACCCGGCTGATCACCGACGCCCCCGAGCAGGCCGCGGCCGCCTTCCGCACCCTCACCGCCCGGTCACCGACGGCACCTACCGGCCCCTGCCCCACCAGAGCCACCCGGCGTCCCGCGTCAGGGAAGCCTTCAACTCCCTGCGCCACTCGCGCCATCTGGGCAAGGTCGTCGTCTCCTTCAGCGACAGCCTGCCCGTCGCCGTCGAGGAACCCCGGCCCGCACCGTGCCTGGACCCCGGCGCCACCTACCTCGTCACCGGCGGGCTGAGCGGCCTCGGTGCGGCGACCGCCCGCCACCTGGCCACCCGGGGCGCACGCCACCTGTCCCTCGTCTCCCGCCGCGGTGCCGACGCCCCGGAGGCGGCGGGACTCCTCGCCGACCTGCACCGCGACGGTGTGACCGCCGACGTGCACGCCACCGACATCACCGACCCCGAGGCCGTGCGGACGATCCTCAGTGAGGCGGACGAGCGGGGCCGTCGGGTGCGGGGCGTCGTGCACGCCGCGATGCACCTGGACGACGCACCACTGAGCGAGCTCACCGCCGAACGCTTCGCCGCCGTCCTGGCGCCCAAGGTGCGCGGCGCCGCGCACCTGCACACGCTCACCCGAGGCCGCGGCCTCGACTTCTTCGCCGTCTACTCCTCCGTCGCCGCGCTGATCGGCAACCAGCACCAGGCGCCTTACGCTGCGGCCAACCTGTACATGGAATCACTGATGCGCCGGCGCCGCGACGACGCCGAGCCGGGCCTGGCACTGGCCTGGGGCGGCATCTCAGAGACCGGATACGTGGCCCGGTCCCGGATGACCGACACCATCGCCCGCTCCGGCATCGGACTGATCACCCCGGCCACCGCCCTGGCGGCCCTGGACCGCCACCTGCGCGGGAGCGCAGGCCAGGCAGCGGTCGGCGTCATGGACCGGGACAGGCTCACCCAGCTCCTTCCAGCCGTCTGCGTTCCGCGCTTCGGCGGCCAACTGACTCCCACCGGCGGCCTGAGCGGCCGCGCACAGGCCAATGACCTGCGGCAGCGACTCAAGAGCGCCGACGGCGACCGGGCACGCCTGAACCTGATCACCGAGACGCTGGTCGACGCGACGGCGCGCATCCGGCAAACCTCCCCCGACCGCGTGCGGCCCGCGGCACACTTGGCTGATCTCGGGCTGGACTCGCTCATGGGCGCGGAACTGGCCGTCGCTCTCCAGCAGACCTTCCGCTGCGACCTGTCGATGATGGACCTCATGGCCGCCGCCACGGTCGAGGGCATCGCCCACCGCGTCCACCGTGCCCTGAAGCTCTGACCGCGCTCGACCGGGGCGACCACGGGCACCGAGAAGTGGCCGTCACGCTCCATGCACTGAACTTGGGAGCGGGGCTCACCGCACACGGCCGGTGCCCGCGGTCGACCTCTGGCGTTCGTCCGTCACCGCCGGCCAGGCGGCGACGCGCCTGTCCGGGGCTCCCCGTGGGTGCGGTCGGTCGCGCGGCGGAGCAGGCGCTGACCCCGATGGCGTCGGGCAGGCCGGTGCCCGCGCCCTCGCCCGGCGTATCCTGCGGGCGTGGAGCTGCGCTTCGATACACGTCGGTCGGACTCACCGTGGGTCGACAGCGTGTGGACCTGCACCAGCGAGCAGGTCACGACGATGACCTCCGTCGCGGGTGTGCGCTGGGGCCTGGTGTTCTGGCAGCAGGACGGCCGGTCGTACGCGGCCGTCACCGGCCCGGAGACCCGGTCGAGCACGGCACCCGTCCCGGAAGGCGCTGCCTTCACCGGCATCGAGTTCGCCCTGGGCTCCTCGCTGCGTGCCCTGCCCGCACCGGCGCTGGTCGACGGCGGCGTGGAGCTCCCCGACACCACGCGCCGGACGTTCCGGCTGGACGGCGCCCGCTGGCGGACCCCGGCGGCCGATGACGCCGAGGCCCTGGTGGAGCGGCTGGTCAAAGCCGGGATCGTGGTGCGTGACCCGCTCGTCGCCGACGTGCTGCGAGGTCACGAACCGGCGGTGTCGGGACGGACCGTGGAGCGCCGCTTCCGGGCCGCCACCGGTCTGACGCGGGGTGCGGTACGGCAGATCGAGCGGGCCCGTACGGCGGCGGAGTTGCTGG
The DNA here is from genome assembly GCF_056432865.1 of Streptomyces sp. NPDC044921. Taxonomy (NCBI): domain Bacteria; kingdom Bacillati; phylum Actinomycetota; class Actinomycetes; order Kitasatosporales; family Streptomycetaceae; genus Streptomyces; species Streptomyces sp. NPDC044921. The sequence goes on along the minus strand of NZ_JBWKIF010000030.1, from coordinate 11,056 downwards.
CGGCCGGTGACACGGCCGCCGACGTCGTCGTCAAGCTCGACTACTTCGACGAGCCGCACCTCGCCCGGGCGCTGCGCGCCTTCGTGGGCCGCACCGCCGGACAACTGCGCGACGGCACGGGCGGCGCGATCGCACTCGCCCTGGATCAGCGCTTGACGTCGTAGACCAGCTTCAGGATCCCGTTGGAGTAGCTCTCCGACTCCCGCAGCGACAGCATCTGCTTGTCACGGTCGGCCCGGTGGAACAGGCTCTTGCCGGCGCCGAGCAGGACGGGGAAGACGAGCAGGTTGTACTGGTCGATCAGGCCGGCCTGCGACAGCCGCCGCGCCAGTTCGGCGCTTCCGTGGATGTAGATGGAGCCGCCCTCGCTCTCCTTGAGCTCGGCGACGTCCTCCGTGGTGCGCAGGATCGTCGACGGCCCCCACCCGCCGACCAGGGCGTCGTCCGACAGGGTGCTCGACACCACGTACTTGGGCAGGTCCTTGTAGGAGGCGTGGTCCTCCGAAGCGGGCCACACCGACGCGAAGGCCTCGTAACTGCGGCGGCCGAACATCAGCGCCGTCGTGTCCGCGAGCTCCTCGGCCTTCAGGGACCAGGCCTCCGGGACGAGGTCCAAGTCCTTCACCACCCAGCCGCCGCTGCGGTGCCCCTCCTCCGGCCCACCGGGCGAGTCCAGAACGCCGTCGAGCGACATGAAACCGGTGTAGACCAACTTACGCATCTGTGTCTCCTGATCACGGGCTGAACTCCTGGGATCAGGCTAGGCCGCGGACGGGACGGGTGTCTTGGACGGAAACGACAGCGCGCGGGAACTGCCGGGGAGTCCTCGTGCCCACGCCCCGGCGCACGTGAGGAACACGCTGGACGGAGCTGTGGGCAGGCAGCAGGGCCCGGGCTCACGACGAGGTGTGCCCGGGCCCTGTGTTCGCGCATCCGCGGGGGGTCGGATGTTCATGCCGCGATGACCGGTTCAACGACGGGCTCGGTCGCCGCGTCACGCTCGCGCCCGGGACCTTCACAGGCTCTGCACCGTCCGGCCGCCCCGGTCCAACACCATCGTCGGCACCGCGCCGATGCGGCTCACCGGCACTCCCGCCCTCGTTCTCGGCGAACGCATGGACATCCTCGCCTGGAACCACGCCGCCACCGCGCTCTCCACCGACTTCGCCCGCATCCCGGCCGCGCGGCGCAACTACGTGTACCTGCTTCCGCACCTGGTGGGCCGAACCGGGATCTGCATCGCACGAGGCGCTCCGCTTCCTGACCTCCTGGGCGTCAGACAACCCAGCGCCAGGCAGTGAGAGGCCTCATCCACTGAGACGACTCGCTGACCGCGAACATCGGCGACGGGGAGGAGACGGCACGCGCCGGCCCGGCGTGGCGCCTGGCACGGAAGTCGTGACCTCTTGCACGATCCTCTCGCCGTGGCGAGGACGCCGCGCCCCTGTGCTGCAATCGTGACATGTCACTGGATGAGCTTCGCGACGTGCTGGAGCGCCATGGCCGCCCCGACCTGACCACGGCCATCGGCGGCGTTCGTATCTGCAAGGCGGACCGAGTCGTGTCGCCGGGAGCCTCGATGTCCGGTACGGTCCTCGCCCTCGTCGCGCAGGGCACCAAAAGACTGGCGTTGGGTGACCACGTGTACGAGTACGGGGCCGGGCAGTACCTCATCGCATCGGTGGACTACCGGTGACGGGACAGTTCCTCGATGCCGCGCCGACCTGCCGCGGTCGCCCCATCCCGCGCGACCGGGCCTTTCGGTCAGTGACGCGCCGGGCGAACTGCTCGACGCCATCGTGCGGCTGTTGCGGCTGCTCGACCGGCCACAGGACCGAGGCGTACTGGCCCCATTGATCAGACGCGAAACCCTCTTGCGGCTGATCACCGGGAAGCAAGGTGACGCCGTGCGCCAGCTCGGACTGGCCGACAGCAGTTTGCACCACATCACGCGAGCGGTGCGGTGGATCCGGCAGAACTACGCCCGCCTATTGCGGGTCTGAGAATTGGCGCAACTGTCGGGCATGAGTGTTTCGGCGTTCCACAAGAACTTCCTGGCGGTGACCGGTATGACGCCGATCCAGTTTCAGAAACACATCAGACTGCAAACGGCACGACTGATACTGGCGAACCGCCCGGGCGACGTCACCGGCGTGGGACATTCCGTCGGCTACGACAGTCCTTCGCAGTTCAGCCGGGAATACAGACGACTTTTCGGCGTGCCACCCAGCCGCGACGCGATGCGCATGCGGAACGAGGCCGGTGCGGCAGCGGCCGCGCTGCCCTGAATACCTGCGGCCGGACCGAGAGAAGAGACAGTGATGTCGAGCCATATCATCAACGAGATTTACATCGGCGGTGAGTTCGTGATCCCACACGGCACGGAACTGTTCGATCTGCACAACCCCGCCAGCGATGAGGTGATAGGGCAGGTCCGACTCGCCGACGAGGTCGACGCACGGACCGCCATCGCGGCGGCGTAGCGCGCACTGCCGGCATGGTCGGCGACGTCCAGGGAAGAGCGGATCGACGCACTGAGCCGACTTCAGGCCGCCGTCGCTGCCCACCGGGACGAGCTTCTGGAAGCCGTCACGGTGGAGTACGGCGCGCCGCGGCGCAACTCCTTCATGGTGGACACGCCCGCTGCCGCGTTCGCCGACATGATCAGAACGCTGACGCCCTTTGACTTCACACGGGAGATCGGCCGAGCCGCCGTGGAGCTGGCGCCGGTCGGCGTCGCCGGCCTGATCACACCGTGGAACTCGGACGCGTTCTTCATCTGTGACAAGCTCGCGACCGCCCTGGCAGCCGGCTGCACCGTCGTCATCAAGCCCAGCGAGATGAGCGCAACGCAGACCCACGTCATCACCCGGGCGCTGTGCGAGGCCGGGCTGCCGAAGGGCGTCGTCAACATCGTGACCGGCCGCGGGGACGTCGTCGGCTCGGTGATCACCCGCCGCCCCGACGTCTCCAAGATCTCCTTCACGGGCTCCACATCGACGGGCAAGGTCATCGCCGGCGAGGCCGTCGACACGTTGAAGCGCGTGACGCTGGAACTCGGCGGCAAGTCCCCGTCGATCATCCTCGCGACGCCGACCTCGAAGAAGCGGTCACCGGTGCGCTCATGGCCGGGTTCGTCAACAGCGGCCAGGCGGGCGTGGCCGGCACCCGCATCCTCGTTCCGGAGAACCGGCTCGACGAGGTGCTCACCCTCGTCGCGAAGAAGGTGCAGGAGGACTTCCCCGTCGGTGATCCACGCGATCCGGCGACCGCGATCGGCCCGATGGTGAGCGAGCGGCAGTGGGAGCGCGTCCAGGGCTACATCCGCCGCGGTATGGAGGAGGGCGCCCGAGTCGTCGCCGGGGGCCCCGGCCGTCCCGAGGGTCTCCCGAACGGGTACTTCGTACGCCCGACCGTCTTCGCCGACGTCACCAACGACATGACGATCGCCCGCGAGGAGATCTTCGGCCCGGTGCTCTCGGTCATCACCTATCGCGACGACGACCACGCCGTCGCCATCGCCAACGACACCGCCTACGGCCTGCACGCCTGCGTGTTCTCGTCGGACCCCGAGCGGGCGCGCCGCATCGCGTCACGGATCGAGGCGGGCAGGGTCGCGATCAACGGTGGGTACGAGCCGCTGTCCCCCTTCGGCGGGTTCAAGCAGTCCGGCATCGGGCGGGAGTACGGCGCCTACGGTCCGGAGGGCTTCCTCGAACCGCGGTCCGTGATGGTCTGACCAGCTGGGCCGGCACCACCCCGGTCCAGGCGTGTGGTCCGAGCGGATGCTCCACGGTGGCGTGACCGGCCGGTACGGCATTGCCCGCGATCCGGGCCGGCTGCACGTCCTGGCCCGGGTCGGTCGCCGAAGCCGCGGCTGATCCTGTAGTTCCAGGACAGCGGTCGGCACCCGCCGCCTGGTCTCCTGAAGGACTTTGCCGCTGAGCGCAGGTGCGACCACGGATGATCATCGCGGCACGATGCGGTCCACCGGATCCGCTGGTCCGCCTGGCGACGCCGCCACCAGGCACGAGCCCAGGCCGGCCATGACCGCCCGACAGCCGCGAATCAGACATGAAGATCACGATCTACGTCTGGAGTACCAGGCGCGGGTTGCTGAGGGCCGTTGTGGTGGGCGTCCGAGTGCGTTGTGGCGAACCGGGCTCGGTAATGTCCGGGTGAGACACCGAGCCGGGCTACGAAGACGCGCCGCAATGTCTCCGGGCTGCCGAACCCGGCGGCTCGGGCGCTCTCGGCCACGCTGTGACCGGCGTCGAGCAGTGCTTTGGCGTGTTCCATCCGCATGCGTTCGACGAATCTCGACGGTGTCATGCCGAGTTCGGCGTTGAACAACCGACTGAGGTGCCTGGGACTGACACCGACGAGAACGGCCAGCGAATCCGTGGTGTGTTCGAGTGCGGGCTGCGCCGAGACGAGTTCGGTGACCGCTCTGAGCGCAGGCGTGCGAGGAACGCTCACGGTCAGTGGTGCGGAGAACTGGGACTGCCCTCCCGGGCGCTGCATGAACATGACCAGATTCCTGGCGACGTCGCGAGCCAGATCGGCGCCATGGTCACGCTCGACCAGGTGCAGCGCGAGATCGATACCCGCTGTGACGCCCGCGGAGGTGAAGATGCCACGATCTTCGACGAAGAGCGAATCAACGGCGACGTCGACATCGGGGTAGGCGCGCGCAAGCAGCTCGGTGTGGCGCCAGTGCGTGGTCGCACGGTGTCCTGACAGCAGGCCTGCCGCAGCGAGGACGAACGAGCCGGTGCAGATGGACACGAGTCTGGGCGTGCGGGTGTGCAGGTGTCGGACGGCCTCCGTCAGAGCGGGCGGGATCGGCTCCGTGACGAGGGCATCGCCGCCCGAGACGACGAGTGTCTCGGCGTCGAGTTCCGCCGCGGACGCGTCCACGGACAGACGCGTGCCGATCGACGTACTGACCGGACCGCCGGACGGCGACGCGTAGCACAGCGAGTAGCGTGCGCCGAGACGGTTGGCCTCGGCGAACACTTCAGCGGGTCCCGAGACGTCGAGCAGCTTCATGCCGTCGAACACGAGGAAGGCCACACGGTGGACCGTCATGCTGTACGGCTCCTTTCTTGAGTGGCTCCGACGCGTCCAGGAGCGCAGAGTTCCTTGCATGCCTTGCCTTGCCTTGCCTTGCCGGCCGGCCCGACCTGTCCCGTCCGACCGCCGTGGACCCGCGATGTCGCCGGACCGAGCGGATCAGCTCATTCGGGCCACGCGTTCGCCTGGATGGTCCGGACGAAGTCCTGGCGCTGGAAGCCGGGGTCGAAATGCGCGAGGACGTCGTCGTTCATGGTGCCGAAGGTGGTGTCGGGCCGGTCGGCCATGCCGTCGTAGAAGGCCTTGAGGATGCGGTTCTTGAAATCCGGTCGCGGATGGGCGGCCACGACCTCCGCACGCTGTTCGGGGGTGATCTCGTCGAGTGCCAGACCCAGGACGTCAGTCTCGACACCGAGCGTCACGACGGCAACCTCGGGTGCCAGATGGAGGGGTACCTCCGGCGTGGTGTGCAGTGCGATGGCCAACCAGACGTTGCGCGCCTCCTCCTCGCTTCTGCCGTGGTCGCGGAGGAAGGCGTACGCGGCCTCGGCACCGTCGAGCTCGAAGCGGCGGTCCTTCGTGCGGTAGTCGGCAGTCAGCCCGAGATCGTGGAACAGGCCTCCGACGTAGGCGAGTTCGGGGTCCACTGGGATTCCTCGGGCAGCGCTCTTGAGCATCCCCCACAGGAAGACTCGGTGGGAGTGGTGGAAGAGCGTGTCGTCGGCTGAGCGGCGCACCAGTTGGGTGGCCTCGCGGGCCAGGGTGGTGTCCGGGACCGTGATCCCGGCGATCGTTTCGGGCACTGTTCCTCCTGAAGGTCTGACGTCGGTTGCTCCGACTCACCTCCACGGTTCCTCACCGGTGCCCCTGCGGGTAGCGTCCGAGGGGACATGTGTCCCACAGATCCGGACACGCCGTGCGAGTGGTGACAGCCCTCGAATGCCGTCGCCGCGAGAACTCCTCGCCGTTCCATCAGGCACACGGGACTCCGCCGATCGCCGCTGTTCAGTGTGCCCCGCGCGGTCGCGCCCAGTGGTGTGGGACGAGCCGAGGTGGTTCAGCGGCTCGCTGCCGTGCGGGCGGCCGCCGCTGCCTGCGCGGTGACGTCGGCTGCGGCGCGAGCGGCGCGTCCGGTCAGCTTCCAGGCGATCATGCGCAGGGCGGTTGCCGGACCGGGTGGGAAGACGCCGAGCTGCCCGAGCATGGTGATGTCATCGCGTACTGCCTAGTGGTTGATCACTTTGCCCTCACGCAGGGTGAGGACGTGGATCTGCTCGAAGTCGATCTCTCGCCCGGTCGCGGGGACGGCCTGGTCCAGTGAACCGTTGCGGAAGCGTACGAAGGGACCTGTGTGGCGCCCCTGCATGCGCAGCCGGACCCACACCTGTCCCTCGTTCTCCGCTGTGCCGGTGACGGGAAAGCGCAACTCGCTGAAAGCGGCGCGCATCCAGGCCCCTGATGCGAGCACGCCCGCTGGGCCCGGGATTGAGCAGGCGGAGGGCGCCACGGCTGCCTCGCGGTTGCGGAAGTCCGCCGCGACCACGTCGGCGGCCAGCTTCACGTCTCCGGTGTCCAGAACGCTGAACAGCCCGTGGGCGAGCTCGGTGCTGGTCATTCCCATGATCGGTCATGCCTCTCGTGTCGTCTCGTGCCATGTGAGCCGCACGCTGCGACGTCTCCCTCTTGCGCTCCCAGGCCGCCGCGCGGACGCGGGAGCAGATCCTCCAGCGAGCCACCGAGCTGTTCGCTGACCGCGGCTACGGACTGGTGACCGTCGCGGACATCGCGTCGGCCGCCGGTGTCTCACCCAAGACGGTGTTCGCAAGCGTCGGCAGCAAGAGCGACATCCTGGACCGGATCGTGGACGAGGGCGTGGCCGCGTCCGGCCACGAGCAGGCCGTACGGCACCTGCTCGGCCTGGAGCGGCCCGAGGCCGTCCTGGAGGTACTGGCGCGGGGCACCCGAGCCGGCAACGAGGGGCACTTCCTCGTGCACGAGGCGATCCACAAGGCGTTGCCGGTGCACGAGAACGGCGCGACGTTGTGGGAGCGCGCCACAGCGGCGTACCGGGAGGCCCTGGTCGCGGTGGCGCACCACCTGCACTCACTGCCGACCCCACCGCTGGGCACACCGCGGGAGACGGCAGACGCTCTGTGGTTCTGGTTCGGCCCGTCCGGCTGGCGCACCCTCGTGGTCGACAACGGCTGGCCGTGGGACCGCGCTGAGCAATTCCTGCGCCACACGGCCACCGCCACGCTGTACCCACCCCGATGAGCGTCCACCGGCTCCCGCGTCGGCCTGGACGGACTGCCGCCGGTACGGCGGCAGCGATGCGTCAGGAGAGCACGGCTGGGATCCCGGAGTGGCCGAAGAACCCAGGAAGTCCGCCGGTGTGCACCAGCACGGTCGTCTCACCGGGGCGGACGTCCCCGTCGCGGACGGCGGCACGGAGCCCGGCGAGGGCCCGGCCGGTGTAGACAGGGTCGAGGACCACGCCTTCGCACCGGGCGGCCAGCGACAGGGCCTCGGCCGTCTCCGGGGTCAGTGTCGCGTAACCCGCGCCGATCTGGTCGCTGCGCACCCTCAGTTCCTCGACGGCGGGAGGGGCCTGCGTCAGCGCCGCTGCGTACTCGTGGACAACCGCCTCCGCGCCCCGCCGGGCGCCGGTGTCCACTCCGAGGACACGCCGGGCTCCCACGGCGGCGACCAGCCCGGCCATGGTGCCGCCCGAGCCGAGGGCCACGGCGATGTGCCGGACGTCGGGGCACTGCTCGAGCAGTTCCCGGCCGGCGTCCAGGTACCCTCGGGCGCCCAGGACGCTGGAGCCGCCGAAGGGAATCATGGCGGGAGCCGCGCCCGCCCTGCGCAGCTCGTCGGCGACCTCGTGGGCCGTCGCCTCAAGACCCTCGCCGTCCACGTCACCGGCCCAGACCAGACGGGCGCCGAGGAGGCTGTCGAGCAGGAGGTTGCCGGAGGCCGCGGCCGGCGGTTCGCCTTGGAGGACGAGCACCACGTCCAGGCCGAAACGGGCTCCGGCCGCCGCGGTCAGGCGGGCGTGATTGCTCTGGGCGGCGCCGGTGGTGACGAGAGTGTCCGCGCGCTCGGCGAGCGCTTGCGCCACGGTCCATTCCAGCTTGCGGATCTTGTTGCCGCCTCCCGCGAGCCCGGTGAGGTCGTCGCGTTTGATCCACAGGTCCTCAGTGCGCAGTCCGAGGGCCTTCGCGAGCCGGGGAGCCGGTTCCAAAGGAGTGGGCCAGGTGCCCAGGCGCAGACGTGGGAAGGGAGGGTCGGCCGGGTGGGTTGTGCGGCCGTCCTCTGGTTCGGTGGTACCAGAGTCCATATGTGTCTCCTGTCCGTGGAGTGGCCCAGTGGCGGTGCAGCCGTCGCCGTTCAGGTCCGTAGGTGGGTGGTCAGGCGGGCCAAGAGGGAGACACAGTCGCGTAGTTGCTGCTGTTCCGTTGGGTTGAGTGTCTCGTTGATGGCGCTGCTGAGCCGGTCGGAGCGCTGGCCCCGTTCCCTGCGGAGGCGGGCTCGTCCGGTGTCGGTGATGTGCACCAGGAGCTTGCGCCGGTCGGTCGGATGGGGCTCGGTGCGCACGAGTCCGCCGGCGCGCAGGTCCTTGACGGTTTTGGCGGACGACTGGTGCGTGACTCCCCGGCGGTGCGCCAGTTCGGCCGTGGTCTGCGGACCGGTGCGGTCGAGATGGCCGAGGATGGCGGCTTCGCCGGAGGGCATGGTGTCCACGGTTCGTACGGCGCGGACCAGTTCGCCGATCACCTGCCGCAGGTCTTCTGCCAGGGTGTCCTCCTCGTTCATGGGGTGCATCCTATGCGCGTCGTGCAACCAGCGTGTACAACTGGGTTGTATTCCAGCCCGGGTGAGGCGGCAGCCGAGGGTGACGTGGCCGGCTGTGGGGTCATCGCGGTCCGTGCTCGTGCCACAGGGCGCGGGTGTCGGGAAGGGGGTCGGTGGTGGTGGGATTGACGGCCGCTCCGATGCCTTCCACCGCGGTGACCAGTGTCTGGCCGGGGGAGAGGGTGGCCTCGGCTGCGGACGTCCGGCCGGGCGTGCCGGTGAGGATGACGTCACCGGGTTCCAGGGTGAGGAAGGTGCTGCAGTAGGCGAGCAGTTCGGCGGGGGTGAACAGGAGGTCGCTGGTGGAGCCGCGTTGCCATTCGACGCCGTCGACGGTGAAGGTGACGGTGAGGTCGGCGGCGTTGTCGAGTTCGTCGGGTGTGACCAGCACGGGGCCGAGCGGGGTCGAGCGATCGAAGACCTTGCCCTGGAGCGCTTCGGTGGTGCGGTGTTGCCAGTCCCGCAGGGACATGTCGTTGGCGACGGTATAACCGGCGATGGCCTCGTTCGCCTCCGTCACGCCGGCGCGGCTCAGGCGTCGTCCGGCGATGACGGCCAGTTCGGCTTCGCCGTCGATGCGGTCGCTGATCCGCGGGCGTAGTGAGCGGTTCGCGCGTCGACCTCTCCGGTCTCCGTCAGGTGTTCGCGCCGAAGGCAGGCGTCGACGGCATGAGCGGCGTCGACGAGGACGGCGCGGTCGCCCTCGACGCGGGCCGCGGTGAGGGTGTCGTCGATGCGGAGGGTGGCGAAGCGCACGGCTGTTCCTCGTGGTGTCCGGGTCACAGCTGGATGGTGGTGCCGGGGGTCAAGCATGTGAGGGGAATGCCGGTCAGGCCGCTCTCGCCGAGGAGAGTGGCGGTGGACTGCCGGCCGAGGTCGCTGAGCATGAGCTCGTGGATCTGGATGACCTGCTCGGGCTTGACCGCGCGGACGTAGTCGGCCGCTTCGCCGAGTTTGGTCCAGGGGCCGCTCGTCGGCAGCAGCAGCGTGTGCACCGAGGCGGCCGGGACGAAGTAGGCGTCCCCCGGGTGGTAGAGGGCTCCGTCGTCGATGAGGTAGCCGACGTTGTCGGGGCAGGGGATGTCCACGTGGATCAGCGCGTGGCGTTGGCCGTGGACGGCGACGGTGAAGGAACCGATGGTGAAGGTGTCACCGGCGGCGACGGCTCGGACGCGGCCGTCGTGGCCGCCGAGCGTGTCCACGACCGCGGCCGGTGCGTAGACGCGCAGGTCGGGCTGGGCCCGCAGGGCTGCGGCGACGGTCTCCTCGTCGAAGTGATCGAAGTGCTCGTGGGTGATCAGTACGGCGTGGGCCCGCGAGACGGCCTCGGCCGCTTCCGGGGTGAAGGTGCCGGGGTCGATCACGAGACGGACGCCGTCCTTTTCCAGGCCGACGCAGGCGTGGGCGTACTTGGTGAAGCGCATGGAAGGTCCTTTCCCGGAACCAGCGGTCTACAACTAGACTGTACAACATGGCTGCATGACATGTTTTTGGCACTCGTGGGCGTCGAGTCCGGGGTGGTTTGGACGCTGTCCGCGGGCGGCGTGCCGCGGTGCGCGCTCGTGAGCTCCGGCGGTGCACGCGGGGGCGCACGGACCGGGCCCCCGCAGGCGGCCCGGTCCTCACCCTCGCGGAGCGGGGCTGCGGCCTGTGACCGTGAACGCTTGGCTCATCACCGCAGGTGTCCGGCGGGCCCGGAGCACGCCTCACGGCGTGGGTCCGCCGGTGTTGCGGACGGCATCGCTGCCGTCGACGGGCCGCACCAGCCTCGCAGCCGCGCACCGCATCCCGACGAGAGCCCACGCGCTGCCCGCCATTCGGAGCATCCGGGGCGCATCCGGCCGGGGCCTGTAGATGATGGGGGATATGACCTACGACGAGGACCGGGGTGCTCTGTGAGGGATGGCCGGCGTTCCTTCGGTGACCTGCGCGCTGACGCTGCCGACCGAAGCGTGGACGCCTCGCACCGGCGGCTTGTGGCGATGGCCGACAGCGGTCGGGCGAAGCCGCTCATTTCACCGGTCTGTTCCCACACCGAGTGGGACCCGCTGGAGGAGATCATCGTGGGTCGTCTGGAGGGGGCGACGATCCCGTCCGACCACGAGGTGGTCACCTGCAACGTGCC